>JALZAV010000020.1 GCA_030948145.1 Candidatus Dormiibacterota bacterium | reverse complement strand
TGGACAACGAGGAGGTCCGCGAGTATCGCGGCAACGACGTGGCGATGATCTTCCAGGACCCGATGACGTCGATGAATCCGGTGACCAAGGTCGGGGCGCAGGTCGACGAGGCGATGACCGCGCACGAGCGGTTTTCGGTGCGCGAGGCGGCGGCCCGGGTCATCCCCCTGCTGAAGCAGGTGCGGATCCCTGCCGCCGAGCAGCGGGTGAAGGACTATCCGCACCAGTTCTCGGGCGGGATGCGGCAGCGCGCCATGATCGCGATGGGTCTCTCGAACGAGCCCGAGCTGTTGATCGCGGACGAGCCCACCACGGCGCTCGACGTCACCGTGCAGGCGCAGATCATCCAGCTGCTCAAGACGCTGAATCGAGAGGTGGGCGCGGCCATCATCCTGATCACGCACAACATGGCGCTGGTGGCGAGCATGTGCCAGCGGGTCATCGTCATGTACGGCGGCCGGATCGTCGAGGAGGGGCCGGTCGACCAGATCTTCGATAGTCCGCAGCACCCGTACACCTGGTCGCTGTTGCGGTCGGTCCCACGGATTGACGTCGCCCGATCCGAACGGTTGGTCAGCATCAAGGGCTTGCCACCCGACCTGATGCGACTTCCCCCGGGATGCAAATTCCACCCGCGTTGCCGTTTCAAGGTGGAGCGCTGCGAGCGCGAGGAGCCACCGCTCGACGAAGTGGCGCCGGACCAGGTCGCCCGTTGCTGGGTGCTGATGCGCAACGTCCCAGAGGAGAAGCGCGAGGAAACCAAGGTGGCCGAGGTTTCGAAGGAGGCCGCCGCCGAGCTGAAGCAGGCGGATACGCCGAAATGAGATGGTGAAGATCGCCGAAGCACAACCCGGGGTCAGCGCCCGGGTCGATCCGGTCATCCTTCGGGTCAAGGACGTCGTCAAGCATTTCCCGATCGGCGGCATCGGTGGCGACGTGGTCCGAGCCGTCGACGGCGTCAGCTTCGAGATCCGGCGTGGCGAGACGCTCGGGCTGGTCGGCGAGTCGGGCAGCGGCAAGTCCACCCTCGGCCGCGTCATCGCCGCGCTCCATCCGGCGACGGCGGGGAGCGTCATCTTCGAGGGCCAGGACCTGACCAAACTGAAGGGGAACAAGCTGCGCCAGATGCGCCGCCAGCTCCAGATCATCTTCCAGGACCCGTTTGCCTCACTCGACCCACGCATGACCGTGGGGGAGATCATCGCCGAGCCGCTCGACAACTTTGGCGTCGCCCGGGGCCGGCAGCGGCAGCTTCGGATCCAGGAACTGCTGCGGGTCGTCGGCTTGAACCCGAACTTCACGAACCGCTATCCGCATGAGTTTTCAGGCGGCCAGCGGCAGCGCATCGGCATCGCCAAGGCGCTGGCGCTGAACCCCTCCCTGATCATCTGCGACGAGGCGGTCTCCGCCCTGGACGTCTCGATCCAGGCGCAGATCATCAACCTGCTGCAGGACCTGCAGCGGGAGTTCAACCTCACCTACCTCTTCATCGCCCATGACCTCGCGGTGGTCCGCCACCTGTCGAAACGGATCGCGGTGATGTACCTGGGCAAGATTGTCGAGATCGCCGACCGCTTCGACATCTACGACTATCCGCAGCACCCCTACACCAGCGCCCTGCTCAGCTCGATCCCGGTGCCCGACCCACGGCTCGAGGCCGATCGCGTGCCGATCCCCTTGAAGGGCGAGATCCCCTCGCCGGTCAACCCGCCGAGCGGCTGCCGCTTCCACACCCGCTGCCCGATCGCAAGGGTTCCCGGCGTGTGCTCTGAGCACGAGCCCCCGCTCGAGCCCCACGGACGACCGGACCAGGTGGCGGCCTGTCACTTTGCCGGCGAGCTGGGTGCCCAGCACCGGCAGGAAGCCCGCTTACCCCAGCGCTGACCCCGCCGCGGTCGCTCGCGAGATAGGGCGGAACCGGGACCACCGTCGGTGAGCTTGCGGCATAATGAAATTCCTATCGACAATGCCAGGGAAGGGGTCCTGACCCCGTGAAAGCGGTCGTCATGGCCGGAGGCGAAGGCTCGCGGCTCCGACCACTGACCAGTGGGTTGCCCAAGCCGTTAGTACCCGTGGTCGGTAAGCCGGTGATGGAACACATCCTCCGATTGCTGCATAAGCACGGCATCACCGAGGTCGTGGTGACGTTGCAATACCTGGGCTCCGCGATCCGCGATTACTTCGGCGATGGTGCGGACTTCGGTATGGACATCACCTACGTCGTTGAGGACGCGCCGCTGGGCACTGCCGGCAGCGTCAAGAATGCGCAGCAGTACCTGGATGAACCGTTCATCGTCATCAGCGGCGATGCGCTGACCGACATTGATCTCGGCAGGGCCGTGGCGTTCCATCGCGAGCGGAAGGCGTCGGCGACGATCGTGTTGACGTCCGTCGCGAATCCACTCGAGTTCGGTGTTGTGATCACGAACCAGGATGGGACGATCAACCGGTTCCTTGAGAAACCGTCGTGGGGCGAGGTCTTCTCGGACCAGGTCAACACCGGGATCTACATCCTCGAACCGGACGTCCTGAACCTCCTGCCGCCGGCGACCGTCGTCGACTGGAGCAGTGACGTCTTCCCCAAGATGCTGCGCCGGGGCGTGCCGCTCTACGGTTACCTCGCGCCCGGTTACTGGTGCGACATCGGCAACATCCAGACCTACTACCAGGCGAACTGGGATGCGCTCCAAGGCAGAGTCGAGGTCGAGATCGCGGGCGAACGGCGCGAGGGCAACATCTGGATCGGTGAGGACGTCGAGCTTGGCCACGACGTCCGCCTGGCGGGCCCCGCCTACGTCGGCCAGGAATGCAAGATCAAGCAGGGCGTGTTCATCAACGGCCCGGTCTGCGTCGGGAACTTCTCCGTGGTGGACGAGAACACGAAGATCAGCAACTCGATCATCTGGAGCTACTCCTACATCGGGGAGAACTCGCGCCTGCGCCAGGCGATCGTCTGCCGCCATGCGACGATCAAGAACAACTCATTGCTCGAAGAAGGCGCCGTGATCGGCGACGAGGTCGTCATTGGCGAGGGAAGCACGATCGACGCCGGAGTCAAGATCTGGCCGGACAAGCAGATCGAGCCGGGGTCAACGGTGCACGAGAGCATCATCTGGGCGGGGCACTGGAAGCGCGGGCTGTTCACGTCCTACGGGCTGGTCGGTCTGGTCAACATCGAGCTGACCCCGGAGTACTGCGCCCGGCTTGGCGCCTCCTTCGCGGCGCTGTTTCCGAAAGGGTCAGCGATCGCCGCCGTGCGCGACGGCCAGCGGCCCTCGCGGATGATCAAGCGCGCCATGATCGCCGGCATGATGTCGGGGGGCGCCTCGATCATCGACCTCAGTGAGCTGCCGATCCCGGTGGTCCAGTACTACGTGCGCCAGCGGCCAATTGCGGGAGCGGTGCATGTCCAGATGTCGCCGCTCGACAGCCGGTCGGCCGACATCCGACTGTTCGACGGCAACGGTGTCACGCTCGACAAGAAGACCGAGCGCAAGGTGGAGAATGTCTTCTTCCGCGAGGACATCCGGCGGGTGCATTTTTACGAGATGGGGGACATCACCTATCCGACCGACGCCATCGATTCCTATGTTGATGGCCTGCTGGCCATGATCGATGTCGAGACGCTTCGGCAGGCACACCTGCGGGTGCTCGTCGACTTCGATCATGGCAGCGCGTCGCTGGTGCTGCCCCGGCTTTTCAAGGAACTCAACATCGAAGCGATTCCGCTCAACGGGGGCTTCGACGAGATCTACCAATCAAAGACCCAGGAGGCCTTCAAGGAGGCCAGGCGACAGTCGGCCCTGATTACGAGGACGCTCGGCTGCCGGCTCGGCGCTTACATCGATTATGGTTCGGAGCGAATCTTTCTGATCGATGAGCGGGGCGAGTTGCTCGATCATCATGAAGCGCTCGGGTTGCTGGCGCTGTTATTGTTGCGCGCTCAGCCCGGTGTGCTGGTCGCGCCCGCTACCGTGCCGCTGACGATCACCCGCCTGGTTCGGGGCATTGATGGCGCGGACTTCATTCCTGGGAAGGCGGAACCGGCGGCGCTGCTGCAGGCGGCGAAGCAGCACCAGGCACGGCTCGCCTCCGATGGAAATGGCGGCTATGTCTTCCCTGAGCACCATCTCGCGTTCGACGGCATCTTCACGCTGGTGAAGTTGCTCGAGCTGCTGGCAAAGGATGGCCGCACGGTCTCCGCCGTCCGCGAGGAGATTCCGCGCGCGGCCTACGAGCGCCGGGCCGAGTCGGTGCCATGGGATGCGAAGGGTCGCGTGATGCGGACGATGGTGGAAATGCACCGCGATGCCTCGGTCGACCTGGCCGATGGGATCAAGGTCTTTGTCGATGGCGGCTGGGTGCTGGTCTTGCCCGATCCCGACATGCCCACCTATCACATCATCGTCAGCCTGGAGGACGGTGCTGAGGCGAAGGCGCTCGCCGACCGCTATAGCGCCCTGGTCAAGGCGGCCGTCGCCGGCAACGGGGAGGCAACCGCGCCGGCGGTCGGTTCGTGAGCGAAGGACCGTAGGCGCGAAAGCTGGTGCTAAAATCCGCTGTGCTGCGCGGGTGTAACTCAGTTGGTAGAGTGCAACCTTCCCAAGGTTGAAGTCGTGAGTTCGAGTCTCATCACCCGCTCACTTGGCTTCACATAAAGGCCTAGGGCCTTAATCTCTTCTTAATTTCTCACTCCATATACTGATGGCGGTGGCGGAAGCGCAGTTCCAGTTGGAATCGACCGTGCCTGCCGTCACGCCGGGCCAGGGACGGTACCTGAATCGGGAGGTCTCTCAGCTCGACTTTGACCAGCGTGTGCTGGCCATGGCGCAAGATCCAATGCTGCCGCTGCTTGAGCGCGTGCGCTTCCTCGCCATCCTCGGCGAAAACCTCGATCAGTTCTTCCAGGTGCGGGTCGCCGGCCTGAAGGAGCAACTACTGGTGCCGGTTGCACAAACCTCTCCCGACGGGATGACGACTGGCGAGCAGCTCCGGGCCATTCACAGCGGCGTGCAAGCCCTCGTCACGAATGCCGCACAGGTCCTGAATTGGGAAATCGTTCCTGCCCTGAAGGCCGCTGGCATCTCGCTGGTGACTGCCAACGAACTGGAGAAGGGTGATCGCGCATTCCTCGCGGTCGAGTTCAGGGACCGCATCTTTCCAGTCCTGACGCCGCTGGCGGTCGACCCCGCGCATCCCTTCCCCTACATCTCGCACCTGTCGCTCAACCTCGCCGTGATGGTCAGCGACCCCAGCCACGAGCAGCTCCGCTTCGCCCGCGTCAAGGTGCCGCCGCTCCTGCCACGTTTCGTGGCGCTGCCCGCCGGCGGCCGCTATATCCCGCTCGAGCAGGTCATCGCTCTTCACCTCGACACACTCTTCCCCGGCATGGAGGTTGTGAGCCACCACCCGTTCCGCGTCACGCGGGATGCCGACCTCGACCTGGTCGACGATGAGGCCGCCGATCTCCTCGAAGCGATCCAGAGCGAGCTCCGACGCCAGCAGCGCAAGGCTAGCGTCGTCCGGCTCGAGGTCGACATGTCGATGTCGCCGGAGGTCCTCGGGCTGCTCGTTCCTGAGCTCGATCTCGGGCCCGGGGATGTCTACCAAATCGACGGGCTGCTCGACCTCAGTGACCTCTGGGCGATCTATGCGCTCGACCGGCCTGACCTCAAGGACTCGAGCTGGACACCGGTCACACAGCGACGGCTGCAAGGCGTCGATGGCAAGCCACCCGATTTCTTCGCCATACTCTCGGAGGGCGACGTGCTGGTCCATCATCCATACGATTCCTTCTCCACCTCGGCGGAGGCGTTCATTGATCAGGCGGCGCAGGACTCCCAGGTGCTGGCAATCAAGCAGACCCTGTACCGGACCTCTGGGCCAGTCAGCCCGATCGTTCGCGCCTTAATCCGGGCTGCCGAGAGCGGCAAGCAGGTGGTGGCCTTGGTCGAGCTCAAGGCGCGTGGCGACGAGCAGGCGAACATCGCCTGGGCGCAGGCACTGGAGCAGGTGGGGGTGCACGTCGTCTACGGCGTCGTCGGACTGAAGACCCACGCCAAGGTCACCATGGTGGTGCGCGGCGAGCCCGAGGGCATCCGTCGGTACGTACATGTCGGAACCGGCAACTATAACCCGAAGACGGCGCAGATCTATGAGGACGTCGGCATGCTCTCGGCCGATGTCGAGCTCGGGACCGATGTCTCGGAGCTCTTCAACTACCTGACGGGATACAGCCGCCAGCGCCGCTTCGGCCGCCTGATGGTGGCGCCGGTGGGATTGCGGTCCGGCGTGATCCGGTTAATCCGCGCAGAAGCCGAGCGTCCCGCGATGGCCCGGATCATCCTAAAGGTCAACAGCCTGGTTGACGCTGAAGTTGTGGACGCACTTTACGAGGCGTCTCAGTCCGGTGTCGACATCGACCTGATTGTGCGCGGCCCCTGCAGCCTGCGACCGGGCGTCCGCGGCCTCTCGGAGCGCATTCGGGTGCGGTCCATCGTCGGTCGCTTCCTGGAGCATTCGCGGATCTTTCGATTCGGGCCCGATGGCAGCGACATCCAGTACTTCGTCGGCTCCGCCGACCTGATGCCCCGTAACCTCGACCGCCGTGTGGAGGCGATGGTGCCGGTCGACGACCCCTCGCTGCAGGCGCAGCTCGGGCAGATCCTGGCCACCAACCTGCAGGACGACGTCCTCGCATGGGAATTGCACGCCGACGGCAGCTGGACCAAGGTGCCGACGGTGCGAGGCATCAACGCGCAGCAGGTGTTCCAGGAACTTGCGCTTGCGCGCGCTCACGCGCGGGGAGTGCTCACCAATGGTTGAGCGCGAGGTCAAGCTCGGCGCTGGCGCCGACTTCACACTCCCGGATCTCGGCGAGGTGGTGGCTGCGGTCACGGCGACCGAACCCGAGGAACGCCGGCTTGAGACCGTCTATTACGACACGCCCGACCTGCGCCTGGCCCGCTGGGGCTGCAGCCTCCGTCTGCGCCAGGGCGAGGGGTGGACCCTGAAGTTGCCGAGCTCCGCCAGCGGGCAGACACTCAACCGCCGCGAGCTCGAGTTTCCGGGAGACGGTCGCCGTCCGCCGGATGCCGCGACGACGCTCGTGATGGCGTACGTCCGGCGGTCGTCCCTGGTGCCGGTCGCGAGTCTCTCGACGCTCCGGCGCCGTGTGCGCCTCCAGGAAAGCGGCGGCCCGGTACTGGCGGAAATCGTTGACGATGACGTCTCCGTGATCCAGGGACTCCGCGTCGCCGCTCGATTCCGGGAGGTCGAGGTGGAGTTGCGGGATGCCGCCGGCGATCGCCTCCTCGAGCCCGTCCTGGCGAGATTGCGGGCCGCCGGCGCTGCCGATGGCGACAACGCCCCCAAGCTGATGCGCGCGCTCGGGCCGCGGGCCGCCGGTCCTCCGGAGGTCGCCCCGCCGGCGCTGACGCCGAATGCCAGCGGCGCCGACCTGGTCCGGCACGCGATCGCAACCTCGGTCGCGGCCCTCCTCCGACACGATCCCGGGGTTCGGCTTGGCGATGACCCGGAGGACGTTCACCGCGCCCGCGTGGCGACCCGCCGACTTCGCTCCCAGCTGCGCACGTTCCGAGGACTGGTCCAGGCAGACTGGGCGAATGAGCTGCGCGAAGACCTCAGCTGGCTGGCAGACGGTTTGGGCGACGTCCGTGACAAGCAGGTGCTCGCGGCGCGCCTTCGCGGACGCACGACAGCGCTGGCCGAGGGAGATGCGCCCGCCGTGCTCGAGCTGGCGGCGCAGCTCGAGGTCGAGAGCGAGGAGGCACGTGGCCGGCTGGTCCTCGACATGCGCTCCGACCGCTACATCGGGCTGCTCGAGCGGTTGGTGGACGCGGCACGTACCCCATCGGTGACGCCACTGGCCGCCGAACCGGCCACTGAAGTCGTCACCCAGCTCGCCCGCCGGGACTGGAAGCGGCTGCGGAAGGGGGTCGTTAACCTCCCCAAGCACCCGCAGGATACGGAACTTCACCACGTACGCATCCTTGCCAAGCGCGCCCGGTATGCCGCCGAGGCGGCCGCGCCGGTCGTAGGGAAGGACGCGACGCACTTCGCGGAGGTCGTCACCGAGTTGCAGGACGTCCTCGGCGACCACCAGGACAGTGTCACCGCGCAGCAATGGTTGCGGCGGGCCGCCGATGGCGCGCTGGCCTTTGTGGCGGGAGAATTGTGCGCGATCGAAGGCGAGGCCGCGGCGGTCGATCGGGCCGGCTGGCAGAAAAAGTGGAAAATAGTTGACCGTAAACGCCTGAGAAGGTGGATGATATAGCGCAGGCAGCATCGAACAAGGCGTCGTCCCAGCAACAAACATCGCAAGGGGTGTCCATGGCAGCAAAGATCTTGAATGTCGATGAAGCCAAGCTGGTCCGGGCTGCCGGCGGCATCATTTGTCGCAGCGGATCGCGCGGCGCGACCAAGGTGGCGTTGATCCACCGGCCGGGTTACGACGACTGGACCTTCCCCAAAGGGAAGGTCGACGGCGACGAGAGCCTCGAGGAGACGGCACTTCGCGAGGTGGAGGAGGAGACCGGCTACCGCTGCCGCCTGGTGCGTCCCCTGGGGTGCACGGCGTACGCCGACCGCCGCGGGCGCGAGAAGGTAGCGTGTTACTGGATTATGGAGGTCGTAGGTGGGCGCTTCCGACCGGGCGACGAGGTGGACGAGATGCAGTGGGTCACGGTCGACGAGGCCCACGACATCCTGAGTTATCGGCGCGACCGCACGCTGCTTCGATCGCTCGACCTGGCGGCAACCGGCTGACCCACGCGCCGCGGTGACCGCCTACGTGGTTCGGCACGCCAAGGCCGGCGATCGAGTCGACTGGGAAGGCGACGACCGCCTCCGTCCGCTTTCCAGAGCCGGCAAGGCGCAGGCCGAAGCCGTGGTCGAAATTCTCAAGGATGCCGCTATCACAACCATCTTTTCAAGTCCATATCTACGGTGCGTCCAGACGGTCGAGCCTCTCGCACGCCATTTGAGGCTCACTGTCGAGCCGGAGACAGCTCTTGCCGAAGGTGCCGGAGCCGAGAGTATCGGCCAGCTGATTGGTCGATACCCCGGGCGCAACGTCGTGTTTTGCACTCACGGTGATGTGATCGAGGGGTGCCTCCAGGAGTTGATCACGGAAGGTTTAATCCCGCGTGCCCGAGCGATCGCGGAGAAAGCATCGACATGGGTTGTTGAGGAAGAGCGAGGGAGATTGGTGCGGGCGCGCTACATACCCGCGCCGTAAACTCAGCCGTTCAGTCCTGCTGTGTGCAGGATCGCGTAGGTGAGCCAGGCGGTCAGGCCCGCTGCCGGAATCGTGACAATCCAGGCGACGACGATGTTCGCCCCAACACCCCAGCGCAGTGCCGACATCCTCTGGGCCGCGCCGGCGCCCATGACGGACCCGGTAACGACATGCGTGGTGCTCACGGGCAATCCAAACTGGGTGGCGAGCTGAATTACCGCCGCGCCGGCGAGCTGCGACGCCATCCCCGTGGCGGGCTCAAGCTTGTAGATGCGCCAGCCGAGCGTTCGGATGATTCGCCAACCGCCGGCGTACGTTCCGAACGCAATCGTGGTGGCCGAGAGGAGCACGACCCACACGGGAACCTTGAACTTGGTGAGGTGGCCGGTCGCGACAAGCGCGAGCGTGATGGCCGCCATCGTCTTCTGGGCGTCGTTCGCGCCGTGGGAATAGGACACCAACGCAGCGGTCAGGACCTGCAGACTTCGAAACGTGCGGTTCAACGGGGCGGGACGCATCCGCCGCACTGCAAGAAGCAAGGTCGTCATCAGGATGCCGGCGACGAGGAAGCCCGCGGGTGGCGAGATGACGAGTGAGGAGACCGTTTTCCAGAATTCGGCGCCGTTGACGCCCCGCAGTCCATGCGCCGCAGCGATGGCCGCCCCGGCAAGGCCGCCGACCAGGGCATGGGTCGAACTGCTGGGCAGGCCGAGGTACCACGTGATCAGGTTCCAGACGATGGCCCCCACCAGGGCGGCAATGATCACGATGAGCCCTGCCTTGAAGGCCACAAGCTTGCCGATGGTGTTGGAGACCTTTGCCTGGAAGAAGACGACGGTGATGATTGCCCCGGCGAGGTTCAGCACGGCGGACAGCAGCACCGCCATTCTCGGAGAGAGGGCCCGCGTCGACACGGAGGTGGCGATGGCATTGGCGGTATCGTGAAATCCGTTCGTGAAATCGAAGCCAATCGCGACCAGGATCGTGATCAGCAGCAGCGTTTCAGGCATTCTTGATCGAGGTCGCTTCCAAAACGTTGGCCACGTGCTCGCATTGGTCCATCGTCTGCTCGAGTAGGTCGTAGAGGTCCTTCCACTTCACAAGATCGGTGGCGGAGGCTCCGTCTGTGAACAGCTGCGCCAGCGCCTCGCGGGTAATCTGGTCACCCTCGTTCTCCAGTCGATGAATCTCGACCCGGTGGTTACCGAGGTTCTTGAAGCCCTCGAGGCCGTGGACGGCCTTGGCCAGTTCGGTTCCCGCCTTCGCGAGCGCTTCGCCCATCCGTTTGGCAGATGCGGAGATTTCCTTAACCCGGTAGAGGTCGATCTTGTCGGAGACCTCCTCGGCCAGGTCGACCACCTCATCCAGCGAGGAGGCGAGATCGTAGATGTCCTCCCGCTCGAAGGGCGTCACGAAGGTGGCATTGATCAGGTTGTAGATGTCATGGGTCACGTCGTCGCACTCGTGTTCGATCTCCCGAAGCCGTGGATGGCGAGTCTGGCCCTCCAGCAAGCCATTTCGTAGCTGAGCGAGCGCTTCGCTGACTAACTCGCCCTGCTTCGAAAACAGGGCGTAAAAGCGGCGTTCTGCAGGGACAATGCTGAGCTTCATTGATGGATCACCTCCAAAATGAGCATAGGGACCGCTGGGTTAAGGCGTCGTTAAGGCCCAAACTTTAAGATTGACTAGTGGATCCCGGCCTCCAGGCCCTCGGCGAGCGCGTCCAGTCGGCGCTTGCCGACGCGATGACGGCCCTGATGCGCCAAGATCTTGCCCTGGCCGACCACGTTGTGCGCGCAGACATTGCGGTCAATCAGCTTCGATACGCTCTGGAGGAGAAGGCTTCCGAGGCCCTGACCGCGACCTCAGACGCGCTGGAAGTGCGGCGTCTGGTCGCCGCGCTCTATGTCCTGTCGGACCTGGAGCGGATCGGCGACCACGCGGAGGGGATTGCCAAGGTCGCCCTCATGTTGGGAGAGTCGCCATCCTTCGGAATACCGTCAGTCATCGGCCGCATGAGTGAGCAGGTGCAGGACATGGTCCGACGGACGCTCTCTATCCTTGCCCAACAGGACGTCGCGGCGGCCCGGCGCCTGTGCGAAGAAGACGATGAGATCGATGCGCTCTACGATCGAGTTTATGGTGAACTTCTGATGGCTATGGCCGGCGACCGCAATGTGGTCTCCGAAGCGACCTATTTGTTGTGGGTAACGCACAACCTCGAGCGTATCGCCGATCGCGCGACGAACATCTGCGAGCGGGTGGTCTTTCTAATGACCGGCCATGTGGAAGAACTGAACGTTTCCAAGTACTGAAGACACAGTGCACCGGATCGCGATCCTTAGCGACCGATTGGACTTAGCGACCGGCCTGCGGCGGGCATTGGTTGGGTCTGAAATCGAGGTCGTTTGGCATCGCGATCAGAACGGGATCTTGAGCGAGCGCGCGATCGATGCCGTTGTCGCCTGCAGCCGCGACCCGGTGGACACGACAGCCCTCATCCGGCGCGTGACCGCAAGTCCGCTCCTGGTTTTAGGTGGTGACGACGCCCAGGCGGCAACCTGTCTGAATCTTGGTGCGGACGTCTGGCTCCCGGTCGAAACCTCGGTCATGGTGATTGCCGCACAAGTCAAGCGGCTGCTACAGACACGTCGGGAGCGTCCGGTGCCAAGTCCGATGATCGTCGCGGGCAATGTTGTGATCGACACCGGGCAGCGCCGTGCCACCATGCACGGACACGAGCTCGAACTTGCCCCTCGCGAGTACGAGTTACTGCGGGTACTCGCCGAAAACCGAGGCAGGGCACTTAGCCGCGATCGAATTCTCGATGCGGCATGGGGTCCGCGGTTCGTCGGTGAGCCGAAGACTGTCGACGTTCATGTTGCCTGGCTGCGTCACAAGCTGGAGGGGAGTGGTCTGCGAGTAACGACCATGCGTGGAGTCGGTTACCGGCTCGATCTAATCTCTGGGCCCATGCCGGGCGGGCGAGATCCCGCGTTGCTGGCTACGGGCCGACGGATGCGAACCGGCCCGTAGCCACCGATCCAATCGCTACTGTTGCTGACTGTCACCCTTCTCCTCATCTCCGGACGGTTGTCCGGTCAGCGGGTCGAGGAAGAGTCGCTCGAATTTCGGATTCGCAAAGTCGAACATCCCGCTGAGCGAACCCGCGATCCCGTCTGCCGAGCCACTTCCGAGGCGCTGACCGTTGAGCCAGTTGTCCTCAACGAAGCGAAGAATGGAAGACTGGTCGGTGAGGGTATTGTCCACCGCATTGCCACGGGCGAATGGCGAGATCACGAGCAAGGGCAACCGCGGTCCGTACCCGCAGCGGGCTTGCTGGCTGCCCGGCGTGGCGCCCGTTCGGGCCGGTGGCGATTGCCTGGTGCTCGTGCCGCATAGCTCAGACCCGGCGAGCTTGTCGAGCGGCGTTTGCGACTGGATCAGGATCGGGCTCACGACGTGGTCATACCAGCCGTCCGAGTCGTCGTAGGCGAGCACCACCGCGGTGCTCGACCAGCTGTCGAGGTGCTCCAGGAAATTGATCGTCTTGACCAGAAACGTCTGCTCGTCGAGCGGGGTCGAGTAGCCGGCGTGCCCGTCCTGATAGGCCGGGGCCTTGAGATAGGAGACGGCCGGTAGCTTGCCGGCATTCGCCGCGGCGTAGAAGTCGGTCAGGTCGTACTGATGATTGGCCTGACCGTTGTGGCCAATCTCGTTGACGGAGGCAGGCTGCGCGTGCTGCGCATTTCGAGTTGAGGCGTAGTACTGGAATGGCTCATGGTGCGGGATATAGTCTGCCGTCGGTGTGCATGGGGTCGGGCTGCAGTATTGCGCGGTGTGCTTCTGCTGGCAGGCGGGGGCGCTCGGCGAGCCGAAGCCAGGCGTGTGGAACCCGCCGGTGAACCATCCCCAGCTGACGCCCTTCGCGTTCAGCAGGTCGCCGATGTTCTGACCACCCATGGCCGTGGTTTCCCGACTGCTACAAATGTCATAGGTCGGTTGCGGATCGCCGACGATCGTCATCGGGCCCTGGGGGCCAGAAGACCCGCCCTGGGCCGGCGGGCTGGCGGGACAGGTTGCAGCGGTCGTTCCCGCGGGCACAGACTCGTCGACCCCAAAGGTGGTCGAAGTGCCGCCCGTCTGACAGTAGGAACCAAATGTGTTTCCACTGATCAGGTTGACGGCGCCCACGGTCGAGGGACCGAACTGGGTCTGAAAGAAGTTGTCACTCAGGGCGAAGCGTTGCGCGTAGCGCCAGATTGCGGTCACGGTATTGCCATCGTAGTAATCCATGACCGCGAAGTTTCCCGGCGTGGCAGGCTGCGGGGTCGGGGGGTTGCTGGCGGTCGCGAGGCAGAGCCCGAGGTCCTTTGGCGCACCGGCACTCTTGCTGCTTTCGAATTCGACGACCTTATCCATCAGCCCACTGTGGTAGGCGGCCTGCTCGTCGCTATAGGTGTGATCCTGGCTGCAGGTGTGGCTCTGGGATCGGTCGAGTCGCTGCGGATTACTCAGGTTCGGGTTGGCCGTCAGCAGCGGCGCCTGGGGATCGCAGGGAAGGGTGCGATTCGGTGTCGGCGAGTCCCCCGTCGAGCGAGGCTGGAATGGTGGGCCGCACAGCCCGTTCACCGTCGGGGTACTCCGGTTCGGACGGAACACCGGCTGACCCGGAGGGTTTGAGGCCCAGGGGTAGGTGCCGAAGTAGTGGTCGAAGGAAACGTTCTCCTGGAAGATGACGACAAGATGCTGGATCGGCGTCGCCGTTCTGGCGCCGGAAGCCTCAACATCGCTGGAACGCGCGCCCCTAGCCGCCGGACCTGCCGCGACGGCTGCAGCCACAAGGCCGGTCGTCGCCATGGTTGCCACGAATCGCCGTGGATTCATATTTGCTCCTTCCTTGCCGAACGGATGAGGTCCAGTTGTGCCTCACTCCCCGCGCTCATTATCGGATCTGGGCCGTTAAGGATGTGGGGCGGCCTGATGAACGCTTGACAAAATTATGGCCGTCCATCCCGGGTGTCCCTCCGGGCAGCTCTCAGGACGGACGCGGCTTCCTGACGGCGCAGCCGGCTCAGCCTCCCGCCGTTGCGCCACCGCCGAAGCCGCCGGCCCCGCCCGCGGGCACGATCTGGATCGAGTTCGCCTTGACGCTCCCGTCGGCCTGGCGGGTGCCGACCACCGTCACGGTCTGACTCTCCTGCAGGTCGGACACGGTGCCGATGGCGGTTTTCCGGACGATCACGCTGGGATCGAACGTCACCTTGACGTCGGTCCCGCAGCGCGCGTCATGCACAGTCAGGCTGCTCGTGGTGAGGTTGGTCACAGTCCCGTTGGTGCCGCGGCGCGCCGCGGTGCGACCAGAGGGGGCGGCGGTCGGGGCGGCCGCGGGGGCATTCGGAGTGGGACACGCGGCGGCCAGGCCTCGGCCGAGGGCGGCATTACCGGTCCCCGTCGTGGTCGCCGCGGCGGCGGTCCCCCCGCCTCCACCAACTTTGTATCCGCCGTAAAAGCCCCCCAGCAGGGCGACCACCAACAGCAGCGCGGCGATCGGAAGCTTGATCATTTAGGACCTCCAGGAAATTTCGAAATCTATTCGTAGCGCAACGCCTCGATCGGTCGAAGCCGGGCGGCCCGGTTCGCCGGGTAGAGGCCGAAGAAGAGACCGATCGCAACGGAAATGCCGAAGGCGGCGATCACCGACGGCAGGGAGATGATGGGGGCGGGCAGGCTGGCCACGAACCGCGGGAGGACGCGAGCGAGGAGCACCCCGACCACGATGCCCAGCGCGCCGCCAACGCCGCTAAGGAACATCGACTCGATCAGGAACTGCAGCAGGATGTCCCGACGACGGGCACCGATCGCCTTGCGGATCCCGATCTCACGGGTCCGCTCGGTCACGGTGACCAGCATGATGTTCATGATTCCGATGCCGCCGACGACGAGCGAGATGCCCGCGATCGCCCCCAGCATCAGGGTCAGGACCCCGGTGGACTGGGTCGCGCTGCTGAGCACGTCCTGCTGGCTCAGGATCTGGAAGTCGGCCTGGGCCGGATCCGAGATGTGATGCCGGTCGAGCAGGACCTGGGTGACTTCGGCGGTCGCCGCGCTGTTGGCCTGGGCGCTCGCAGCCTGGACGTAGATCTGTTGCACATTGCGGCCGCGCCCGCCGAGCAGGTAATCCCAGGCCGCCGTGATCGGCGTGACCACCAGGTCATCCTGGTTGCTGAGGCCGGAGGCGCCCTTGGGGGCGAGCACCCCGATCACGCGGAAGCTGACGCGATTGATCTTGATCACCTGGCCGATTGGATCGCTCCCGGCAAAGAGGTTGTCGACCACCGTCTGGCCGAGGACTGCCACCTTGCTCGCCGCATCCACATCGGCTGAGGTAAAGAACGCGCCGCTGCCGAGCTGGTAATTGCGGACCGATGGGAAATCCTGGGTCGTGCCGGTCAGGCTGGAGTTCCAGTTCTGGTTGCCATAGGTAAGCTGCGCCCGACCACTCGCGTTGGGGATCGCGGCCACGACGTCCGGAGACGTCTGCGTGTTGTTGATCGCCTTCACGTCATCCATCGTCAGCGTCGAGCCGGTGCCGAATCCCTGCTGCACCCCGCCCGCGCTGCGCGTGTTGGAGGGAAAGACGCTGAGCAGGTTCGAACCGAGCGATTGGATCTGCTGCTGCACCGCGACCGTGGCGCCGTTGCCAACGCCGACGAGCAGGATGACGGCGGCGACGCCGATCAAGATGCCCAGCATCGTCAGGCTGGAGCGAAGCCGATTGGCCGTGAGCCCGCTGGCGGCCAGCCGCAAGCCCTCGAGGAGGCTCATGGCACACGCGGGGAGAGCCCCGCGACCCCCTCCATCTCCTTCAGGGCGATGGGATGGCGCTCGTCGCTCACCACCACACCGTCGCGCAAGCGCACCACCCGCTGGGCAAAGGCCGCGATGTCCGCCTCATGGGTGATCAGCACGATGGTGCGGCCCTGCCGGTTCAGATCGGCGAGCAGGCGCATGATCTCCAGGCTCGACTCGCTGTCCAGGTTGCCGGTTGGTTCGTCGGCCAGCAGGATCGCCGGGTTCGTGACCAGCGCTCGCGCGACCGCGACTCGCTGTTGCTGGCCTCCCGACAGCTCGCTCGGCACGTGATTGGCGCGATTCGCAAGTCCCACAGAGGCCAGCGCCTGCAGGGCACGCTGCCGCCGCCCCTGCGTATCGCCCGCATAGATCAGTGGCATTTCGACGTTGTGGAGGGCTTTCACGCGGGGAATCAGGTTGAAAGATTGAAAGACGAATCCGATCTTCCGGTTTCGAATCCATGCCAGCTGGTCCTCGGTCAAGTTGGAAACGTCGTAGCCATCGAGAATGTAGCGACCCGCGCTCGGTTGGTCGAGGCAGCCGATCAGGTTCATCAGCGTGCTCTTGCCGGAACCCGAGGGACCCATGATGGCGACGAACTCTCCTTCCGGAATATGCAGCGAGATGCCTCGCAGGGCGGCCACCTCGACCTCGCCGGTTTGGTAGAGCTTGGTCACCCGCTCGAGGGTGATCATCCGCCGCCTGCTCGGAAGGCTCCTCCACCGCCTCGCAAGAGGTTTCCGGCTCCGCCTCCGGTGGTCGTGGTTCCGGTTCGCAATGCGGGGAGGACGACCTGATCGCCCTCGTTGAGTCCGGCCTTGATCTCAGTCGTCGTGTCACCGACGATCCCGACGACGACCTCGGTCGGCACCTGTTCGCCCTTGCTGTAGACGGTGACCATCGTAGTGCCGCCGGTGGTGTGCACCGCGGCGTTGGGAACGCGCACCACGTTGTCGGCCTGGGCCACCACGACCGAGGCGTTGGTCGTCATGCCCGTCCGCAGCCGTGGATCCGTTCGATTTAGGAGAAAGGTGCCGTAGTAGTCAACGACGTTCGAGACCACGGTGGCGCTCGGACTGACGCTGACAAGGTGTCCGGAAATCGTCAATCCCGTGACGGCGTCGAACGTCAGCGTCGCCGTCTGGTTTGTCTGCAGTCTGCTCGCATCGGTCTCGGCGAATGGCATGACCGCCAGGAAGCTGCTGGTGTCATCGATCGCCATGAAGGCGGTCGAGCCTGCCGCCGACGTGCCGCTGGCCGGTGCCGGCGCGAGCGACCCGGGCGCCTGCGCCGTCGTGCCTGCCCCGGCCGAGACGATCTCGCCGCTGACACCGTTGATGCTCGTGATCACCCCGGAGGTGGGGGCCGTGAGCGTCGTCTGATTCACGGCCAGCTGCGCCGCCGCGACCTGGGCCGAGGCTGAGGCGGCCTGCGCCTGGGCGGCGGCGACCGCGTTGGGCTTGGACTGGGTCTGTACGTTGTAGTTGTCACGCGACGATGTCACCTGTTGCGATGACTGGTTGATCCGGGCCTGGCCGCTGATCTGGTCAGAGTGCTGCCGGCTCTGATCGGTCGCGAGCTGGCTTCGATCCTGGTTGCACGACGGTAACGCGAGCGCCCCGCAGTCGGCGTTGACCCTGGCCTGGTCATTGTTGACTGTGGCGGCGTCGGCATCGTTCTGGGCGTTGACGGAGGCGACGGTGTCGTTGTAGTTCTGTTGCGCTGCGGCCAACTGGTGCTGGAGTTGCACGACCTGGGCGCCGGTCAAGGGGCTGAGAGCCGACTGGAGGTTGGCCTGTGCCGAGGCGAGGGATGCCTGCGCCTGGCTCAGGGCGGCCTGCTGGGTGGACGGGTCGATGCGCGCGAGCACCTGGCCGGTGGTCACCCTGTCGCCGACCTTGACGTCGACCTCACTCAATTGCCCGGCGACCCGGAAGTTCACGTTCATGCGCCCGGCTGGCTGCAGTGACCCGGTCCCGCTCACCACCGATGTCACCGTGCCGCGACTGGCCGTCGCCAATCGAAGCGGCACCGCGGCGGGCTTGGTGAGGAAGGTGTCCCGCGCGATCAGGCCGACGAGCACGAGGCCAACAAGCCCCAGGCCGATAACCCAGAGGGACGTCCGGCTCAACCAGGTGCGTCCTGGGACCGGCAACGGCCTGAGTACGGGAGCTTGCATCCGTGGCCATCTTCCGGCAGCCGATTGAAAGCACCATGAGGGTGCGTTAAGGGTTTGTTAAGAGGAAACGAAGCCGGTTGCCGGCGTCAGGGAGTCGGACTGACGGCCGGCTGGGCCGTGAAGTTCCCGAGCGTCACCGGCACCGAGAGGTGCTGCCCGCCACGCGTGACGCTCAGGGTGACCTTGTCGCCGACGTTCTTGGTGTCGAGGTACTGGGTCAACGCGTTGATCGTCGGCGTCGCGTGCCCGTCGATCGCGGTGATGATGTCGTCGTTCGTCGAGGCCGTCCCGTCGCCGCGCAGGCCAGCCTTGCTGGCCGGTGCGCCGGGGACAACGTTGACGACCAGGACACCGGCCTTCTCACTCAGGCCAAGCTGATCGGCGGTGCCGGTGGTAATCGTCTGTCCGCTGATGCCCAGCCACGCGTGCTGGATCGCGGTGCCGGCCTCGAGCTGGGGCAGGAGTTTCTGCGCGCGGTTGATCGGGATCGCGAAGCCGATCCCTACATTGCCTTCGACCGGGCTCTGGATCGAGTCGTTGATCCCGATCAGGCGACCCTTGCCGTCGAGCAGGGCGCCGCCCGAGTTCCCCGGGTTGATCGGCGCATCGGTCTGGATCATGCCGGTGAGGGCGCGATGATTGGGTGCCTCGGTGCTCCGGTTGAGACCCGAGATTATGCCCGCGGTGAAGGAGTTGGCGAGGCCGAACGGCGTGCCGACGGCAAGTGCCGGTTCCCCAACCTGCAACGTATCGGAGTTTCCAACGGTCAGCGGGTGAAGCTTGTCAGCTGACACGGAGACTTTCACGACCGCCAGGTCGTCGCTCTGGCTCACACCCTTCACGATGCCGACTGCCGTGCTTCCATCACTAAACGTGACCTGGATCTGGGTCGCATTGGCGACCACGTGGGCGTTGGTCAGGATGTCACCGGCTTTGTCGACCACGAGTCCCGAGCCTTCGGCCTGCCCGAAGGAGCTGGCGCGGGTGCCGGTCTCGGTCGAGATGGTCACGACGCCGGGCGCGACCGCCTGATAGATCGCGGCGTACGAGCCAGCGGCGGGGGTGGGGGCAGCCGCGGAGGTCGCTGCCGCGAACGTGGTCGGCGTCAGGGCCGTGGAGTTGGCGTGGCGCGAGGCGAGCGTAGCTCCGAGCGCGCCGCCGCCGATGCTGCCGATAACCAGCCCGGCGGCAAGCATGGCCGTGGCCATGCTGCGCGCCGGACGGTGGGGAAAGGAGGGAGCAGCAGGAGCCGGCCGAGACGGAGGCACGGCGGCAACGGGCTCGTCCAGGGCCGGTGTGCGCGCCACCTCTGGCATCTGTGGATCCGGAACCATGTCATCAGTCATGATGGCGTCTGGCAATGAACGACGTATGAAATCCTCCTAAGAGTTCACTAAGACTTTCGTCGCGGGGAGTTGCACCGTGAAGATCGCGCCACCCTCAGGGTTGTTCCCGGCAAACACACGGCCTCCGTGCTCCTCTGCGATCCAGCGCGCGATCGCCAGCCCGAGGCCGGTCCCCTCGCCCGAGCGCGCGCTGTCGGCCTGGTAGAAGCGCTCGAAAACTCGCTCGAGATCCTCGCGCGGGATGCCCGGGCCGTCATCCGCCACCGCGAGTTCCGCCGTCAGCCCTGCCGTACCGAGGCGCATCCGGATGCGGCCTCCGTCCGGCGTGTGCTTCATCGCGTTGTCGACCAGGATCCACAGCAGCTGCTTAAGCGCGTCGGCGTTACCCTGCACCATGATGGGCATGCCGTCCTGCAGCTCGACACGGCGCGATGGTTGCAGCGTCTGCGCCTGGCGCGAGACATCCTGGATGATGGGCTCGAGGTCGACCGCAGACTTCTCGAGATGGTAGCCGGCGTCGGCACGGGCGAGTGTCAGCAGGTCCTGCACCATTCGGCTCATCCGCTCGCTCTCGCCCGCGATGTCGTTGAGTGCCGCCAGCCGGTCGTCGACCGTGATGTCCGACCGCTTGAGCAGCAAGCCAACGTTGCCCCGGATCGTGGTCAGCGGGCTGCGCAGCTCGTGCGAGGCGTCGGCGACGAACCGCCGCTGGGCAACCAGCGCCGACTGCAGGCGATGATAGGCGTCTTCAAGCTGGCGCAGCATCTGGTTGAAGCTTCGCTCGAGCCGGCCAACTTCGTCGTCGGCTGCACTCTCCGGGAGCCGTCGGCTCAGATCCTGGGTCATGCCGATGTCCTCGGCCGTCGATGCCATCGCCACGAGGGGTCGCAGCGCGCGGCCGGCGACCAGCCAGCTCACGGCAGCCGCGCCGAGGAGACTCAAAAACGCGAGTGCGATGAGGAACAGCCGGAGCCCGCCCAGCAGGTTCTCGATGCCGAACAACGGCTGGCCGACCAGCACATAGCCGCTCGCATTGGCCCCCGGGCTGCTCCAGGCGCGGACGTACACACGGAGGAGGGGTCCGTTCGCCGCCCGCACGGTGCGCGCAACCCCGTGATCGATCGGGACATTTTGCCAGGTGCTGTCGGGGAGGACGGGGACGCTGTCGTTGATCGTTCCGGTCGAACCGGTCTGTCCGTTGGTCTGGACGATTTCGACAAACGGCGCCGAGCTGGCGTTGAGATCCGATGCTGGAAACACGGCGCCGAGCCGGAGCGGTCGGCCCGACTCGATGAGTTTCCAGACATAGCTATTTTGCTGCTGCAGGCTGTCGTCCTGCTGCGCCACCAGGCTGCGGGCGACGGTCACGTAGACCAGGGCCCCGAACAGAATCACTGTCACGGCGACGACGGCTGCTCCAAAAAGCGCGATTCGCCCGCGGATCGGGATCCGATGGCGAAGGGCGAGATACCGGTCGAGGTCGAGCCGTTCAGCGAACGGCAGGCTGTTCATTCCTCTTTGAGGATGTACCCGACGCCCCTGACCGTTTGCAACAAGCGCGGCCGCCCCCCCAGCTCCAGCTTCTGGCGCAGGTAGCCGACGTAGACATCGACGACGTTGCTGCTCGCGCCGAAATCGAACCCCCACACAGCGTCGAGCAGTTGCTCCCGTCGCAGCACCTGGCCCGGGTTCCGCAGGAAATGCTGCAACAGGTCGAACTCTTTGGCGGTTGTCGGGACCAGCTGGTCGGAGCGGCGGACCTCGCGTGTGCCGACATCCATCAGGACATCCGAGTAACGCAGCGTCCGGCGGGCACGTGGCGCTCGGCGCCGCAGGAGGGCGCGAACGCGGGCCAGCAACTCTTCGTAGGCGAAGGGCTTGACGAGGTAGTCGTCGGCGCCACTGTCGAGCCCGCGGACCCGGTCCGCTGTGCCGTCCTTGGCGGTCAGCATCAGGATGGGCAGGTCGCCCTCGGCGCGGAGCCGCCTCGTGACCTCGAGGCCGTCCATCCCTGGCATCATGATGTCGAGAATGGCGAGGTCCGGCATCCGTTCCCGCGCGCGGGCGAGCGCGATCATCCCGTCGGGCGCGACCTCGACCTGGTAGCCCTCGTAGATCAGGGCGCGCCGAAGGGCGCCGGCAATCTTGGCGTCGTCGTCGACCACGAGGACATGCGGCTGCTCACCCATCCCCTCCATGAAACCACGATTGGATGAGATTTGTCTAAGAGGATCAGGACTTGACGAACATCGTCACAAACATCCCGATCGCCGCCAGGGCCATGAAGACGGTGGCCACGCCGGTGAGCCCGAGGCTAAGCTTGCCGCTCACGAATTGCTTCATCACCGACTTGTCCGCTCCCAGCAAGACGATCAGGAGGAGGAGCGGGGGCGCCATCACGCCGTTGATGACGGCCGAGATGAAGAGCGCCCGGATCGGGTCCAGATGCACGAAGTTGAGCACGACGCCGACGACCGTCGCCATCGCCAGCATGATGTAGAAGGTCGGGCGGTACTTCGGCTTGCTGGCGAGGTTCCCGCGCAACCCCAGGAACTCTTTGGCGGCATAGCACGCGGCCCCGGAGAGGATCGGAATCGCCAGCAGACCGGCGCCGATGATCCCCACCGAGAAGACGATGAACGCGAAGGGTCCGGCCAGCGGCGCGAGGGCGGCCGCTGCCTGGTCCGCGGTCTGGATGTCCGTTTTTCCGTGGGCGTGAAGGACGGCCGCCGAGGTGAGGATGATGAAGTACATGACGATATTCGAAAAGGCCATGCCGATCATGATGTCGACGCGGGCCGCCTTCAGCTCGGACTTCTTGAGGCCCCGCCGGCCCGCTTCTGAGGTCGCGCCCGCCGCGGTCAGCTCATCGACTTCGGACGACGCCTGCCAGAAGAAGAGGTAGGGCGAGATGGTGGTTCCCAGGACCGCGACTAGCGCCATGAGGAAATCCCGGGAGAACTCCATGTGCGGGATAAAGGTGGACCGCACCACTTCCTGCAACTGGGGGTGGGCGAAGAAGGCGGTGATCACGTAGGCGAAGAGGGCCAGCGTCAGCCATTTGAAAATCTTGAAGATCGCGGCGTAGCTGACAAATAGTTGCATGCCGATGATGAGCAGCGCTACCGGAATGACGAGCCATAGCGCCGGCAGCATACCGCGGGAAAGCAGCTGACCACCGGCGGCGACCGCCCCGAGGTCGGCGCCCACGTTAAAGGTGTTGGCTGCGAGCAATCCGAGGATCGCCAGCCCGACCAGCCAGGTCGGAAACTTCCGCCGCAGGCTGACGCCCAGGCCGACGCCGGTCTGTAGCGCGATTCGGGCGCAGAGCTCCTGGACCGCCGACATCAGGGGAAAGGTGAAGAGGGCCGTCCAGAGCAGGCCGTAGCCGAACTGGCTACCGACCTGGGAGTAGGTGCCGATGCCGCTGGGGTCGTCGTCGCTGGCGCCGGTGACGAGCCCTGGACCCAGCAATTGCAAGAACCCGACCGGCCCCTGGCGCTTCGCCTGCTCGATCGTGGTGCGGCCCGCAGGCGGCGCCCCGCTGGCCGCCAGGTCGGTCTGCTTCTTGTCATCCTTGACGAGTTCGTCGAGGGGTGGCTCTGGAACTGGCTTCACCGCGGCGCGGACCGGATCTTCGATCATTCGGTCGTGCGGGCTACGTTGTGCCACGGGCTACCCTCCTGATATTTGGCTTGTGCCTAAGGTGCACATAGTATTACATTAACACTATCACTATGCCGCCGCAAGCGGCGGTGTCCGGCATACTTGGGTGCCGGGCATAACCCCGGGGCGGCCTGGCCCGTTGTAACAAGTACCTGCAGGGTCTGGTCAGTTGATACCGTCATTGATAGGATGAGACCGAAATGTCACAGGGAGTGATCAAGCTAGCGCTGGCGATGGCGTTCGCCGGCATCCTGCCCTCGTGCTTCGGGGTCCAGGTCAATTCTGCCCGGACCGGCGGCTCTGTGGCGCTCGCCTACGACTTCCACCGAGCCCCGGCCGAGCCGACGCCCGCAGCGACGCCGGTCGTTCCCGATCCAACGCCGACCCCCACCCCGATCACCGACCGCGGCGCCGTCGCCGTGCGCGGGTTCCACGAGCCGGGCGACTGGGCGCATCGCAACTACTGCGGCGCCGGGGCGACCCAGGTTCTCCTCTCCGCCTGGATGAGCAATGTCCCCGACATCGAGACGGTGGCCAGAAAGTCCCATCTGAATCCCAATCGCGGTGAGTACGGCGCCGACGCGCTACAGGCCATCAATGCGTATCTTGGCCCGATTGTGATGCCCGTCCTCGGTCAGAACCGCTACGTGGCGGAGCACGTGACCAGCCTCGATGGGGTGACCAGCCGGATCCAGAAGGACATCACCGATCAGGCGGCGGTGCAGGCCTTTGGCCACGGCGTGCCGGTAATGGTGCAGACGATGACCAGGACCATGCCCGGATGGAACCACTGGAACGCGACCCACATGATTACGGTCTTTGCCTTCGACTTCAGTCACAACGATCCGGCGCTCGATACGGTGACCTATGCCGAGACGCCCTCGCCGCTGGCCGGCTACCGGGGCCCTGACTTCCAGACGATCTCCGTCAAGGCCCTCTGGGTGGCGATGCAGGCCTACAACAAGGAATTCCCGGCCGATCCGATGAACGTCCTCAGCTAACCCACGGCCGTACTTTCATAATGGCCTGATGGCACAGCCCTCGAGCGAGCCTGGCGCTGCGGCCGACATGGAAGCGCTGATTCGTCAACAGCTGCGCCTACTCGGCGAAGACCCATCGCGGGAGGGGCTCCGCACGACGCCCGAGCGAGTGAGTGAGAGCCTCGAGTTTCTCACCCGGGGGTACCGGATGACCGCTGAGGACGTCTTCGGCGACGCCACCTTTTCGGAGACCTACAAGGACATGATCGTGGTCAAAGACATCGAGATGTATTCGCTATGCGAGCACCACCTCCTCCCCTTTTTCGGCCGAGTGCACATCGGCTACATCCCACGGGGCAAGCTGGTCGGCCTGAGCAAGCTGCCCCGCCTTGTCGAGCTCTACAGTCGCCGGCTCCAGGTACAGGAACGGATGACCCGCCAGATCGCGGAGTGTCTGCAGCGCCACCTCGAGCCGCTCGGGGTTGGTGTCGTGGTCGAGGCGGCCCACCTCTGCATGCAGATGCGCGGCGTCGAAAAGCAGAACAGCCGCGCCATCACCAGTTCCGTACTGGGCAGCTTCCAGAGCGACCCTCGAACGCGAGCCGAGTTCATGGGCCTGGTCCGGGGTAACAGCACCATATAGGCGCGCTCTACGTCGGCACGTCCGGCTTCTCGTACGCCGCCTGGCGGGGCCCATTCTATCCTCGGCGCCTGAAGTCGGCGGACATGCTCGGCTTCTACGCCCAGCGACTCGACACGGTCGAAGTCAACACCACCTTCTACCGGAACCCGAGCGGCGAGACGATCGCGAGCTGGACCTCGGCGGTGCCGCCGTCTTTTCGGTTCGCGGTCAAGGCGCACCGCCGCATCACCCACAACCGGCGCATGCCGAACCTCGAGGGCGCGATCGCCACGATGGCCGAGATGGTCGAGGGCCTCGGGGACCGCCTGGGTCCCGTTTTGTTCCAGTTTCCCCCGACCGCGCCCTACGACGAGGGCCGGATCGAGCGGATCGCGCGCGAGGTCCCCAGCCACTGGCGCCTGGCCTTTCAGTTCCGCCACCGGTCGTGGCACACGGCGGCGATCGCCGACCGGGTCGAGGGGCTTCAGGCCGCCTTCTGCCACGGGGACGGCGAGCCGGAGCCCGGACCACTGGGGCGAGGCGCCTTCATCTATTTGCGGCTCCGCCGGGAGGCCTACTCACCCCAGCGGCTCACCGCCTGGGAGCGACGGATCCGAGGCTACTTAACGGCGGGCCGGGACGTCTTCGTGTACTTCAAACACGAGTCGGCTGCCCCGGCCTATGCGCAGCGGCTGCGCGACCGGCTCCAAACATCCGCTCGCCAAGCGTATTCAGCGGCGCTATAATCCGGGCAACTCCCAAGGAAGGAGGCCAGCCAGCATGGCCCGGTCGATGTGGCGCGGCGCGATCAGTTTCGGGATGGTGGCGATCCCCGTCCGGATGTACCTGGCGACCGAGGCGCATAGTGCCGTCTCCTTCCGCCAGCTCTGTCCGCACTGCCAGCAGCCGATCAAGCAGTTGCGGCACTGCCCGCAGGACGAGCACGTGGTCCCCTTCAACGAGGCGCTCAAGGGCTATGAGGTCGGCAAGAATCAATTCGTCATCATCGACGATTCCGACCTCGACAAGCTGCCCCTCAAGACGACGAGGACGATCGACATCGTGGAATTCGTCGACCGGGGTGAGGTACCCCTGGGCCTCTACGTCAAGTCCGCCTACTACCTCGAGCCGGAAGACGTGGGCGCCAAGCCGTTCGCCCTGCTGGGCCGCGCCCTGGCGGAGACGAATAAGGTCGCCGTCGCCAAGATTGCACTCCGCGACCGCGAGCACCTCTGCCTGATCCAGGTGGAGGGCAACGCGCTGCTCTGCAACACGCTCAACTGGCCCGACGAGATCCGTTCCACCGAGGAGCTGAACCTTCCCGTCAACGTCAAGATCAGCGACAAGGAGGTCCAGATGGCGACCTCACTGATCGAGAACCTGAGCGACGCGTTCAAGCCCGAGCGGTATACCGACGATTACAAGGCGGCATTCCAGCAGATCGTGGACCAGAAGCTGAAGGGCGAAAAGGTGACCGTCGCGACACCGACCCAGGAAGCCCCGGTGATGGACCTGATGGCGGCGCTCAAGGCCTCGGTCGAGGCGACCCGGCAGGGTGCTAAAAAGCCGGCCGCGGCAAAGCCCGCAACGCGTGCGGCGAAGGTGAAGGTCGCCGCCAAGGCCTCCGCGGCGCGCCCGGCGGCTCGCCGGCGCACCGCCTAGTTCGCCAGCCGTTGGATTTCCGTGTAGATTGCGCCTGATGCCGGCCCGCTCCCAAACGGTTGAGCTCGACCTGCCCTTCGACCGAACGCTGCCGGACCGCATCAGGCCGATGTTGCCGATGCCGGCGGCGACCCCCTTCGACTCGCCGGACTACGCCTTCGAGGTCGCGTGGAATGGCGTGCGGGCGCTCGCATGCTTCGATGGCACGAAGGTCTCGGTCTGGGGACGCGACTTGCTCGACCTCACGGCCCGCTTCCCCGAAGTCCAGGCGCTCAAGGAGATGACGCCCGTCGATTCGATTGTTGACGGGGAGTTGATCGTCACCGACGTCGAAGGCCGCCCCGACGCGGGGGCCTTGCAGGAGCGGCTGCAACCGATGACGGGTTCGGCGATCGCCCGGGCCGCGCGCGACCACCCGATCACCTACGTCGTCTATGACATCTTGTATGCGCGCGGTCGGTCGCTGATGCAGGAGCCATTGCAACGCCGCCAGGCCAGGCTTCGTGAGAGCGTCCGCTCGGCGAATCGCATCTATGTCGCCGACCCGGTCGCGGCCGAAGGCGTGGCATTCTTCGACGCCGCGGCGGACAAGGGACTTGACGGGATCGTTGCCAAGCGGCTCGACAGCCCGTACCGCGCCGGGCAGCGCCATCCCGACTGGCTCGACGTCCGTGCCGCGCGTCAGCAGGAGGTAGTCGCCCTCGGCTTCATCCCCGGCCCCGGCACCCACCGGCTGGAGTCCCTGATCGTGGGTATCGCCGATGGCGGTCGGTATCTGCCGGTCGGCATGGTGGTGGGCGGCTTCGACCCCCTGGCCGAGGCGCGTCTCCGAGCGGCGCTCGAGCCGCTGCCAAACCTGGGACGGCCGGCTGACTCGCCCTGGACCGACGAGCGGATCTGCTGGGTCGACCCGCGCCTGGTCCTTTGCATCAAGTTCAGCGAGTGGACCGCCTCCGGACACCTCCGCTTCCCGATCTTCAACGGACTCCGGCCCGACGTCACGCCCGGCGAGTGCGTCCGGGCCTCCGTGATCGAGTCCCCGCTATCCACCCAGCCCCGGCACGGCGAGGTCCAGCTGCCCCGACTTCCGCTCTAGGTCGCTCGCTACAGTTAGTGGCGATGGGGAACAGGGTGCCGGTGCACCTCCGAGTTAACGGGGAAGAGGCGGCGGTGATGGTGCCGCCCTACAAGACCCTTCTCGAGGTGCTTCGCGAGGACCTCGGCCTTACCGGCACCAAGCATGGCTGCGAGCTCGGCGAATGCTCGACCTGTGGCGTGCTGGTTGATGGCAAGCCCTTCCTTTCCTGCCTGGCGATGCCGCTCGACCTCGAGGGCAAGGAGATCACGACCGTCGAAGGGCTGGCGATCGGGAGCAGGCCGCACCGCTTGCAGGTCGCCTTTGCCGAGCTGGGCGCGGCTCAGTGTGGCTATTGCACGCCTGCGATGCTGCTGACCGCCAAGGCCCTTTTGGACCGCGACCCGGAGCCCTCGCGGGACGCGATCAAGCTGGCGCTTTCGGGCGTGCTCTGCCGCTGCACCGGCTACGTGAAGATCTTCGAGGCGGTCGAGCTGGCCGCATCACGCAAGGAAGAGCCGGTTGCCTGACGAGCTCTCGGTCGTGGGGCATTCGCTGGTCAAGCCGGATGCGTTTGCGAAAGTCAGCGGGCAGACGAGGTTTGCCGACGATCTGACGCTCCCGCGCATGCTCTTCGGCAAGATTCTCCGCAGTCCCTACCCCCACGCGCGGATTCTGAGCGTCGATACCACCCGGGCGAAGGTGCTCCCCGGCGTGCACGCGGTCCTTACCGGGGAAGACCTCCCGATCAAGTTCGGCATTCTTCCGGTCAGCCAGGACGAGGAAGCGCTCGCCGGCGAGAAGGTCCGCTATGTCGGAGACCCGGTGGCGGCGGTCGCGGCCAGCGATGAGTGGATCGCGGACGAAGCGCTGGCGCTGATCGAGGTCCACTTCAAGGACCTCCCTCGCTACATGGGAATCGAGGAGGCGATCGCCGGCGGCGATGAGCCGATCCACGGCAAGAGCAACGTGCACAAGGCGGTCGCGCTCGAGTTCGGCGACACCGAGGAAGCGATCGCGGCCTCGGAGCATGTCCGCGAGGACGTTGTCTTTTTCGAGGGCAATACGCACCTCCCGATGGAGCAGCATGCCGCGCTCGCCCAGTACGCGCAGGACGGCAAGCTGACGTTATGGACCTCGAGCCAGACGCCGCACTACGTCCACCGGGCGCTGGGCAAGGTCCTCGAACTGCCCATGAGCCGGATTCGGGTCATCGCCACGCCCAATGGCGGCGGCTTCGGCGGAAAGAGCGATATCTTCGCGCACGAGCTGGTGGCGGCCAAGCTCGCGATCGAGACCGGCCGGCCGGTCAAGATCGCGCTCACCCGCGAGGAGGTGTTTTACGCGCATCGCGGGCGCCATCCGGTTCTGATGAAGGTGAGGACGGGATTCCGGCGCGATGGCGCCATAACCGCGATGCAGTTCCAGAGCTTTCTCGACGGCGGCGGCTACGGCAGCTACGGCGTGGCCACCACCTACTACACCGGGGCGCTCCAGACTGCGACCTACGCGATTCCGCGTTACCGGTTCGAGGGCGTCCGACTCTTCACGAACAAACCTCCCTGCGGGCCGAAACGCGGGCACGGCACGCCGCAGCCGCGCTTTGCGCTCGAGACCCATCTCGACAAAGTCGCGGAAGAGCTCCGCATCGACCCGGTCGAGTTGCGGTTGCGCAACCTGACGAAGCCGAACAGCCGCACCGTGAACTGGCTCCGAATTACGAGCTGCGGACTGAAGGAATGCATAGAACGGGTGGCGGCGGAGTCTCGCTTCACGGAGCGCCGCCGCTCGATGCCGCCTGGACGAGGCCTGGGCTTCGCCGTCAGCTCGTACCTTACCGGCGCCGGGACGGCGATCTACTGGAATGACATGCCCCACTCGGAAGTCCAGCTGAAGCTCGACCGGAATGGCGGGGTCGCCGTGCTCTGCGGCGCGATCGACATCGGCCAGGGTTCGGATCACATCCTCGCGGCGATCGTCGCCGAGGTGCTGGGCGTCCGCCTCGAGGATATCCAGCTGACCACGGCCGACACCGATCTGACGCCCATCGACCTCGGCAGTTATTCTTCGCGCGTCACCTTCATGGCGGGCAACGCCGCCAGGGCGGCGGCGGAGAAGGCGCGGGCCCGGCTCTTTTTGGCCGCGGCAGGCGCCTTGCAGTGTGAGGTCGATGAGTTGAGCGCCCGCGATCGGCAGATTTTCCGGCGCGACCGACCCGCCGACGCGATCCCCTTCGTGCAGGCGGTGCGTCTCGCGGAGGCGCAGGGCGGTGTCGTCACCGCCAGCGGCAGCTACACGCCACCCAAGCTTGCCGGACCCTACAAGGGCTCCGGCGTCGGCCCGAGCCCGGCCTACTCCTTTTCCGCGGCCGTGGTCGAGGTTGACGTCGACCGGCATACCGGTGAGGTGCGGGTCCCCGAGGTTTGGGTTGCGCACGACATCGGCCGCGCCATCAACCCGGTGCTCGTCGTCGGGCAGGTGGAGGGTAGTGTTTACATGGCGCTCGGCGAGGCACTGATGGAGGAGCAGACGTTCCGCCTCGGTCTCCACAAGTTCCCCTCGCTGCTCGAATACAAAAGCCCAACCGCGCTCGAGACGCCGACCATGCACACGTACCTGGTCGAGACGATCGATCCCGAGGGCCCCTTCGGGGCCAAGGAAGCTGGCCAGGGGCCGTTGCTGCCGGTCATCCCCGCGGTGGCAAACGCGGTCTACAACGCGGTCGGGGTCCGCATCGATGAGGTGCCGATCACCCCGGAGAAAGTGCTCAAGGCGATGAGCGAGAAATCAAAGCGCGTCGGACCGAAGGGCGTGCCGGCCTTTACCTTTCCAGAACTCGTGCGTGCCGATGTCCCCGACGAATGGAAGGGGCGTTAGCGTGCTGCGACTACCGCGTCTCGAGTACCTGCGTCCGCGGACGGTTGAGGAAGCCGCCCATGCGATGGCGGCCAGCGGAGGCCGCGCGATGTTCATCGCGGGTGGGACGGATCTGGTGCCAAACCTGAAGCGGCGCCAGTTCGACGTCACCACCCTGATCAGCCTGAACGCGATCGCGCGCGGGCCGGAGGTGGAGGGCGACGCGCGGGCCGGGATGACGATCCAGGCGAGCGAGACGTTGGACGAGGTCGCCGCGCATCGGATGGTGCTGGCCGGATACCGCGCGCTGGCACAGGCAGCCGGCGCCGTTTCGACGCCGCAAATCCGCTACATGGGCACGATCGGCGGAAATCTGCTGGTGGATCCGCGCTGCAACTATTACAACCAGACGGAGGCCTGGCGCAGGGCGGTCGGCTTCTGTATGAAGAAGGATGGCGATATCTGCCTGGTCGCGCGCAGTTCGCCCCGCTGCTGGGCGGTCTCGTCTTCCGACAGTGCGCCGGTGGCGCTGGCGCTGAATGCCGAGGTTTCCCTGCAGGGGGCGAGCGGCACGCGCCGGATCCCGGCCGCGGATCTATATCGGGACGATGGCATCGAGTATTTGACCAAGCAGCCCGACGAGATTCTGATGGCGATTCACCTTCCGCCGACCAAGCTGAAGATGACGAGCGCCTACTGGAAGCTGCGGCGCCGGCCGGCCTTCGACTTCCCCATCCTGGGGGTGGCCGTGGCGCTCAACTGGGACGACGGGGTTGTAACCGAGGCTCGTGGCGCCCTGGGAGCGGTGGGCTCCCAGCCGGTCGACATAAGCGGATTTTTCCAGCCCTTGACGGGTCAGCGGCCGGATGAGGATCTGATCGCCGAGGTCGCCGGCGCGTCTGATAAGCGATCCCGCCCCCTCGATAACACGGATCTTGACCATTACTGGCGCAAGCGTATGACGAAGGTGTACATCGAGCGCGCGCTCCGCGACGCCTGCGGCCTCGATCCGCTCGGAGGACGACTCTCCGCGCAGCTCAAGGAACGCGATGATGTCACGCTCCGTGAAAATCGTTAGCTCCCGGCGCGCGATGCGTTATAAGGGTTGGTATGAAGTTAGTCATTGCGCTCGCCTCGGCTGCCGTCCTCACCGCCGCCTGCGCCGCCAGCGCGACCGTGTCGGGAACTGGCAAAGACAGCGCCAAGAGCGCGAACACGATCCAGCTGGCCTCCGGAGCCAACGCCGGCTCGGGTGCCGCTGGACCGGACGACGTCAATCGGGTCAACCCGCTCGTCGGCAAGGCTGGGACCCACCAGGTCCCGCCTGTCCAGCCGCAGGTGGTTCAGCCCGCTCCCGTGCCAGCCTTCGGAACTATCCAGGACCGCTGTACGGTCGGGATCGGCACCCAGTCCGGGTTGGCCCCGCAGAATGGGTCGCCGGGCAAGCATCCACCGCTGCCGATGTGCGCCCCTCAATAACGAGTTGGGCTCGTAGGGAAAGGGGCGCCCTCGGGCGCCCCTTTCCGTTTGTCCCAGCGGACTACCGGCTCTGGTCACCTCCTCCGCCACCGTGATCGCTGTCGTCTTCCTCACCGCCGCTCGGAACCCGAACGCTGGCGGTAAACGCATCCTGGTCATTGGCGCGCGGCGCATTGGACGCAGGCCCGGTGCAGACCTGAGGCGGGTTCCCCGGCGTAGCCGTGCCCGGGCACACGAAGAGGTCGGGATCGCGGGTGTCGCTCCACAACGGATGAGCCGTATCCGTGACGGCGCTCAAGCCTGAGTAATCGCCCAGGAACGAGCCGCCAAACTGCGTAGGCGGTGGGTTGGACACGTCGGTCACGCGGACCGTGCCGAAGTGGGCGAGATGCTGCGAGCCGGAAAGGCTGATATCGGAGTAGCCGGTGAACTCATCATTTCCGTACTGCCGGTCGTAATAGGAGACGGCCAGCTTCCCGTCGCTGGTGAAATCCTCCCATTGCCAGAATTGATCGGTGGTCGTCTGACGCGGTGCGGAAGTCACCGATTGCAGCGACCGCGGGTCGGTTGCCGTACCGCTGAACGTCACGCCAGCGTCGTTTGAGACGCTCAGCAGAATGTCGTTATTGCACGCGCCGGCCGTCTTGACGCCCGTATAGAGGTTTCCGGCGGTGGCCGGGTTGACACCGGCCGGCACGCAACCGTTCGCCTCGTTCGAATGGACGTTGATATACGAGCCGAAGGTGATCGCGATCTGGTTGGGCCTGGTTGGATTGACCTTGCCGGAGGGGTAGTTAGTGGCCCGGAAGTACGAGTTGGTCGAGGAGCCTTTCTCCGGAACGCAGGCCACGCCGGCGTCCTTGCCCTGGTATGTGACGCAGTCAGGCAGATCGTAGAAATCCGCCACCTTGACGGGCGCGCTGAATGTGTTGCCGCCGTCGGTGGACTTCACGATCAGTATCTGGCTCCGGTTGTCCGGCGCCTTGACGCGACCGTTGAAATTCTGGAACGCGATGTAGTACGCGCCATCTGGTCCAGTGAACGGATCGGCGAACTGATTGTTGTCGCAGTTTCCTGATGGACCGATCGAGGTTGGGCAGAGCGTGTTGCTGGATCCCGAGGCCGCAACGCGCTGGCTGAAGTGCTCGCCGTAGTCGTTCGAGAAGGACGAGTAGATGACCGCCGTACCTTCGGCCGTGTACTCCGTGTAGGCGACGTACACGCGATCCCGGAAGGGACTTCCGATGTGGTTGTCAACAGTCAAATACGGCTTGTCCTCGAAGGGCGCGCCGCCGGCCTGGCCCGTCCCCGTTACGATGTTCGTTCCCGCGAGGTCGGCTGCCTCAACGACGGGACGCCCGGGAAAGTTCCAGGAGGCGCCGGCATTCTTCGTCGATCGATAGACATAGACGGCGCTCGACGCGTCGGTTCCAGGCGTGACGAACGGGCCACGCTGGAAGACCTGGCAGGCCATGTAGGCGTTGCCCCGGGAGTCGAACGCAACTGACGTGTCGCCGCCGGCGTTCCAGTACTCACGCGCCGCGCCAAAACCGGCACCGCGGGTGAACGAATGCGGAATCGTGCTGTCGGCCCAGTTGCGTCCATTGTCGAGACTGAAGTAGGCGTAGCAGCTCGAATCACCACGCCGGTAGTCATTCGAGCTCCCCACGACATGGCTGGGGTTTCTTGGGTCCTGCGCGATCGCGGTTTCATTCTGGGTCTGTGCCCGTCCCTGCAGACCCGGGTCGCTCAGGTTCAGGCAGTTCTGATTGACCTTGACGTTGTTCTCGCGGTGGAGCGGACATCCGTCATCGCTGGTGGGATAGTAATTGCCCAGGCTCTCGCTTGATCGGCTTCGCGGCTGCGCGCCGGTCAATTCGAGTCTTGCGTTTCCGGACAGCGTGTGGCGTTGCATCGTCGTCATGTGCGCGTAATCGAGCGCATGGGCGCTGAGGGTGGGCGCGGCTGGTTGCAGTGCCACCAGTAGCGCCGCGACCGGGGCCGCCGTCATCATTCGGGCCAGCCGAAGTTTCATTCCTTTCCTCCAACTCCTCTTGTCGACGTGGAAACCGCCTCGCCGGGGCCCCTGGCTGCAAATCCTCCTTAGGGTGGTGGCGGACAGCCGCGTGGCATGGCCTTCGAAGGGCCCGGGCTTACCGCCTGTCCGGTGTTACAGGGATCATTCGGCGGCGACGCCGATGCTCCGAGAGCGGCCGCCGATGCCGCTGTGGGCGGGGCGGCCGTTCGTCCGCAGGCCGCGAGGCACAACGCGATGGCAACAAAGACAACCGGCACGTTTCTCACGCGTTGCGCTTCACGACCTCTGGGAATGTCCCCCTACACCATTGTTCTAGAGCTTGAGGGTCTCCCGGGGTGGGAGACCCTCATTCAGTCGGTCGATATGGCTGTTAGTGGTTCTGGGAATTGTCACCTCCCTGGGAGCCACCCTTGTCCTGCATGTCACCACCACAGGGCGCGACCAGGAATCCATTCGCGCTGTCACTTTCGCGACCCCTCGATCCGTCACCAGCGTTCTGGTTGTTGAAGAACTTGAAGAACACGTCGGACTGTTCGCAGATCGGGTTCCGGCCGGGCTGGAAGCTGGTCGGCGCCCCCGACCCTCGGCCGTTTCGTGCGTCGGTCCAGACGGCGATGGCGTCGCGATTGCCACGGTCGCCGTTCTCGCTATTGTCGCCGTTTCCAGTGCTGCTTCCGGCAGCAACGGTTGGGCCCGACACATTCCCGCTATAGTCGCCGGCAAAGATGCCGGCGCGGAACGAGTAGTCGAAGTTCGAACCCACATCCGAGATCTGGAAGTTACGGAACGGCAGCGTCGCAACGTTCTGGTTCTGGCCCGGAACCGGTCCAGACCCAGGGTTGAAACCGGTCGCCACCGTCGGGTTGACCACGGCCTCAGGCGCCACGCATTGCGAGGCACCTGCCGGAACCGGGCCAGTTGTGGTCGGTTGGCTCACAGCAACGGCGTGCGTGATCTTGCACTGTGCGCCCCAGTACCAGACCAGGTAGTTGCCAACTGCTGTCTTACTCGCCGGCCATGCGCCGCTACCGATCGGTGAAGACGTATCGAGCCGGCGGTCATGGAACGTGACATTCAGCACACCGTCAGTGCTGATCGTGACGAAGGGGAAGAACTGGTCGTTTCCGGTGCCGGCGGCGGGGCATTTACTTGGATCCCCCGTGACATCCTCCGCGTTGCGCCCGCAGTCCCGATTCGCTGGTGCCGTCGAACGATCGTTATTGACCCGCGTAGGCCCGATCCAGGTGGTGCCGCCGTCGGTCGACTTGTAGAAGAAGATGTCCGCATTGGAGTTGCGGATCGTGCCATTGCGGTTGTCGTAGAGCGTGACGTACACGCTACTTGCGAACTCGCCGCCACGCTTATCGGCCACGATCGAGTTGAAGATCGGGTCGTAGCGGAAGCAGGAGTTCGTGGGCACGGCACGCGTCGAGCCCTGGCCGCGAGCCACGCAGTCGGTACGGCCGTTGACGCCGCGCGGGAAGTTGACATCGTAGAGCGTGTCGACGCGCGAGGGCAACGAGAAGGTGTTGCCTCCGTCCTTCGAGCTGACGACGAGGTACTGATCCTCATCCGCGGTATCACCGTTGATGAACCCGACCCAGAGTTGGCCGGTGGTGGGATTAACGGTCGGCTGTGAGCCCTGGCTATCCTTGCACGTGCTATTGGCGGCGAAGCAGAAACTGCCGGTGCCGTAGATCGGCTTGGATGGTGACCAGGAGCGAGCCTGATCGTCAGAGTAGCTGAACATGATCTGTGCGTTACCCGCAGATGAACCTCTCTTGGCGAACAGCGAGTAGGTCACATAAAGCCGGTCGCTGCCGATAACGGCCGCACTGCATGCCCTGGGCGTATGGGTCAATGGGGTAAAGCACTGCGGCGAAATGCCGGTCGGCCGCGGGCCCGCTGTGATCCACTCCTTGTCATAGATGGGTTGACTGCGATTGAGTAAAGCGTCGTTGTCCTGCTGGAAGGCAACTGTGCCATCACCTGGCTGTCTGGCATCGCCCGGCCCACCACACACTGCCTGACTCTCTGAGGAGTTTGGAGTGGGTTCGAATGCGACGCAGGGCCGTGTCCAGGTGAAGCCACCATTGGTTGAGCGATTTACCCAGACGCCGCTGGTGTCATCGGTGCGGTTGAAGTTGATCTGCGCGTAGTAGGCGATGCCGCCACGATCGAAGACGATCGACGGGTCACCACCGCCGTCCAGGTTCTGGCCGCTTGGGATGGATGGGAAGGGCGTGATGCCGTCATACCAGTGAGCGCCTTTGTCCGTTGTCGAGTAGAAGCCCGACGTCCCCCAACCGAGCCGGTAGTCGTTCGCGCCGGCAACATAGTTCGCCTGGAACTTGGGATTCTGATCGACCGCTGTCTCATCCTGCGGCATGCAGGAAAAGTCCTGGTTCAGCCGCCGGTCGCTTCCCCCGCTTTTGCGTTCGGCATTGTCCTGCCGGTGGCTGTTCAGCGGTTGCGCGCCGTTTCCAGTCAGTCCCGCCTGTGGACACTCTGTGAGCGTGGTGTTGGGGCTAACATCGCGCATGTCTACCGGGCCGGACAGGATATCGCCCTCTTCATCACCCAGAAATCCGCCTTGAATGGCGTACGCTGAGCCGCCACCCCACATCACGAAACCACTGACCGCCGTCAGGGCCCCGAGTAAGCCGATCCGTCGTCTGCGGATACGATTTCCCTTCATTTTCACCTTCACCAACTAGTGTTTGACGGCGGCCCCGCGACCGAACGATCATCGAACGGGTCGGACTCTATCCCCACCGATCACGCTCCTTTAATGCGCGTCTCTTGCTTTTTCGCCAGTTCAACCGCCTGTGCCTGCGTGATGTCGCCGTCGAAGCCTTCCACTGTGATCGATGCGGTCGCGTTCCGCTCGCGCCACGCAATTCGAAAGAAGCGCAGCGTCCGGCCGCCGGGCTGTGTGAACGTCACGCCCCTGGAGTCTTGTGGCAGTCCGGCCACGCCGAACGCTCTCATGTCGCTACCGTTCTTGATTGAGAGAGCGGCCAGGTAAGACGCAAAGTCGGATTTCGCGCCAT
>JALZAV010000173.1 GCA_030948145.1 Candidatus Dormiibacterota bacterium | reverse complement strand
GAAGATGGCAAGGAGTACTTTTTTCACCGGAGCGGTGTCGACACGACGCTGAACTTTGACAGCCTGCGTGGCGGCGAGACGGTCAGTTTCGACGTCGAGCAGAGCCAGAAGGGTCCGCGCGCGAATCGCGTTCGCGCCGCCTAGTCTCCTCGAAACCAGAAGGGCCGCCCATCGGTGGGCGGCCTTTTCTATTTACGAAACAATCCGCCTGACGGGCGCGTTGTAGCCACGTGACCGAGCGGAACCTCATCGCCCGTGCGCTCTTCGTCTTCATTCCAGTCATGATCGCCGCCTCGATCGTGATGGCGCTCGTGTTGGCCGCGGTGCAGCAAGACCTACGTATGGGCGCCAACGACCCCCAGATCCAGATGGCGGAAGATTTCGCCGCACGGCTGGACTCCGGGGCCAGCCCGGCGTCCGTCGCCCCCGCCTCACCGGTCGACCTGGCCCGGTCACTGGCGCCGTTCGTCATCATCTTCGGACGCGACCGCCGTCCGTTGGCGTCGTCCGCCAGCCTGGATGGACAAACCCCGCGACCGCCTGCCGGGGTCTTCGACGCCGTCACCAAGAGCAGGCGAAGCGAAATCACCTGGGCACCACGCCCGGAGGTCCGAGAAGCCGCCGTCATCGTTGCCTACGGGGACGGCTATGTCCTTGTCGGACGGTCGCTGCGGCTCGTAGAGCAACGCGCCGACGCCCTGGCGCAGGTCGTCATCCTGCTGTTTCTCGTAATGCTTATCTTGACGGGGTTGGCGTCCCTGGGCACGTCGTGGCTGTGGATCCGGGCCGAGCGGCGCGTTTGATCCTTACGGCTCGCGCTCGCGATAGAGCCGGAAGATAGCCCCGGCGGTCTCGGCAAAGGCTGCTCGCAGCCCCGAGGGTGAGAGCAGCTCGACGTCGGTGCCGAAGCCGAGGAGCGCGCCTCGGGCGGCGCCTTCAGCGACGAACTGCATCTGGTAGGTCGCCCAGCCGGAGGCCTCGTCGGCCGCCTCCAGGGTCGCCGGCGCGACCAGCTGCGGGCCGCAGATTCGCAGCACCCGGTCGGTCTGCTCCAGCCTTATTCGCAGCCTCACCGCCACGCCAGCTCCACGATCTTCGACCCGGCGGCGAAGCTCCTGCCAGAGCGCGTCGAGGTCGAGTCCCGCCGGACGGCGCGCCGGCTCGTCGATCGATGTCACCGACTCGATGCGCGACACCCGATAGAGATGCGGCTCGCCATCCTCGGCGGCAATCAGGTACCAGATCCCCGCCTTGGCCACGAGGCCATAGGGGTCGAGGCTCAGGCGGCGAGCTGCGGACGCGCCGCTGCGTCGGTACGTGACTTCGAGCCGGCGCTCGCCCCAGACCGCCTCCTGGACGGCGGCGAGATGCGGCACGGGCTCCGCCTGGCGCATCCATCCACGTGGTTCGACCACGATTCGCTGCTGCGCCTGGATCGCGCCGGAGCGCTGCGCTTCCGCTAGGGATGCCATCAGCTTTCGCAGCGCCTGCTTCAAGTCATGGTCGAGTCCCAGCTCCTTCAACGTGCCGCCGCCGGCGAAGACGAAGAGGGCCCGCGCCTCCAAGGCGCTGAGGCCGCTGACATCGGTGCGGTAACCGGGCAGGAGCGCGCAGCCGCCCTGCCGACCCCGCTCCGTGTACACGGGGATGCCGGCCGCGCTCAGCGCATCGATGTCCCGGTAGACCGTTCGTTCCGATACCTCGAGTCGCTCCGCGATCGTTTTAGCGCTCATCCGGCCGTGCGCCTGCAGCAGCAGCAAGATCGAGAGGAGCCGATCAGCCCGCATCGGCGGCAGGATCCCAATTTAAACCTGACATACCTTGTCATATTAAAGACGCATGATAGGCCCGAACGGCAACTGACCCACCGGGAGGAGAGCACATGGTCGAAACTGCGATCGCGATCACGCCGAAGGGACCCTTCAGCTGGGCGGCGGCGATGGATGTGATGGGGAACTTCTCCCCGATGGCGCAGCACTGGCAGGGCTCGAGGGAGCTGGTGCGGATGACATTTCCCCTCGACGGGTCATTCAAGCCGGTCGGGGTGGCGCTCCGCTTCCACGACGGGCGCCTGCACGCCGAGGTCACCGGGTCGGACGACCTGCTGCGAGTCGAGCGTCAGGTGGCGCGCATCTTCTCGCTCGACCATGATGGCACCGATTACCCCGCCGTCGGCAGCCGCGATCCAAAGGTCGGCCGGCTGATGGCCGCCCTCCCCGGGCTTCGGCCCCTGAACTTCACCTCTCCCTACGAAACGGCCGCCTGGGGCGTAATGTCGCAACGGATCTCGATGCGGCAGGCGGCCCGGGTCAAGGCCGGGTTGATTGCCGAGCACGGGACCAGACTGCTCGTGGCCGGCGAGCAGGTCGGCTGTTTCCCCACGCCGGACCAATTGGCCGGCATCGAGGCGGTTGCCGGGCTCAGCGCCGAAAAGGTTGAGCGGTTGAAGGCGGTGGCGCGGGCGGCGCTCGACGGCAAGCTGGATGCCGACCGGCTCCGGGGCCTTGGCGATGAGGCAGGACCGGCCTCCGTTCGGGAGATCCCCGGAATCGGGCCCTTCTGGTCCTCCGGCATCTACCTGCGCGGCTGCGGTATCGTCGACGTTTTCCCGGACGAGCCGCTGTCGATCGCCGCCCTTGGCCAGCTTCACGGCCTCGGTGATTCCCCGGCCCGGCGGGATGTCGACCGGCTGACCCAGGCCTACCGTCCATTTCGGATGTGGGTCTGCTTCCTGTTGCGGGTGGCGGCCAATCGAGGCTTGATCGACAGCGTCAGCGAGCGGGCCGGGGCCATCCGCGGGGCCGCGAAGCCGGTAGGTCACCGCAGGCAGGGACCCGCCTGAGCCCCTGCCTCGGTTTCGTTAGCGCTCGGCGCTGACCGGGCTCCCGACCGCCGGCTGCGCCGCAGTTTCAGGCTCGTCGATGAAGACGCGCCCGGTATCGGCGATACGGTTGGGATTGCGGACGGCGAAGTAGATCAGGGCGACGACACCGGCCAGCATCCAGATGCCGATCACGATCGGCGCCAGGTTGGATGGCGGGGTGAGGGCGCTGATTCCAAGACCGGCAAAGTCGATGCCGAGGGCAGCCGCCAGGGCGGGGAGGAAGATCAGGCTCCCGACGATGGGGATGACGCCGTTCCAGAGGATGTTGAACTCCTCGCGCCGCTCTCGGAGGTAGAACACCATGTTGCTGAGGTTCGTCAGGATATAGATCAGAACCACGATGATCCCCGCGATGGTGCCCAGAAGAGCGAACGCGTTTAGGGGGCCGCCGGTCACGGCTCCAAGCGCCAGGGCGAGCACGATACCCCCCACCGCCTGGGTATTGACGGCCCAATAGGGCGTATGGAACCTTGGATGGATCCGCGCCAGGACGCGAGGCAACAACCCGATGCGCGCCAGCGAGTAGCCCACCCGGGTGGCCGCGTTGGCGCCTGCATTGGAGTTGGCGATCGCGCTATTGAGGACGGCAAGGATCACGATGATGATTCCCGGGCCCCAGACGG
>JALZAV010000019.1 GCA_030948145.1 Candidatus Dormiibacterota bacterium | reverse complement strand
CCAGACCGCGCTCCGCCTGTGTCGAGAGCAGAAGCGGCCGGCCCTTCAACAGCTCCAGGTGCTGGCGAGCCTCTTAAGCCAGTACATGCGATACCAGGGCTCGGTTGCGAGCCGTCCCTCGGAGGCCACGATGGCGGTCCTGAGGCGCGATGCGCGCGGACTCGCCGAGCAGGTCGCAGACGAACCCACCCTCGCCTTTTACTACGCCGCCGACGCCTTCTTTCCCTTCTGGATCACCGGCACGCGTCGTGAGCCCACCAATGAGGAGCTGGCGGAGAGCAACGGGAGTGCGACCCTGGCCCTTGAGATGGCGCGTCGGCTCGATGACCCCAACCTGCAGAGCATGGCCCTGGATGCGCTGGCGGGAACCGGCCAGATCGCGGAGGACTGGGGAAAGAGTCTCGACTACTCGCGGCAACGGCTGGCGTTTGCCGACCGCTTGCGGCTCTCGGAAAAGATCGACGCGCTGAGCATGGTTACCTGGATCGCAGCCCTTCTGGGGGACCTTGCGGAGGCGGAACGCGTTTCCGCGCAGGGGCTAGCCCAAATCCAACCTGGCCAGGTCCCGGCGTGGGTTCTGCACCTCGTGAGCTGGCGTATCTATACCCTGACGCTCCTCGGGCGCTGGGACGACGCGCTGGCCATGGCGGAGCGGGCCCGCCTGCTCTGGATCGAGTTAGGCCGGCCATCCTCAGGGTATGCGTTACGTGGGTTCATGTCGGCGATCGATATTGCGCGAGCCCGTCAGGATGACCGTTTGCTCGAGGTCCATCGAACGGTCCTCGACGAGATCACCGTGCAGTTCGCCGAGGGGACACGCATCCGACGCTGGCTGGGCTATGGCGGTTCCGACTTCACGGTGACCGAGAGAGCGGTCCGCCTCCATTTTGGCGAGCCATTGGTCCGCACCGAGGCCCTCGAGCGTGGCCTTAGCTATCTGCTCGATCATGATCGGGCGCCCGGCGTTGACCTGGCTGAACAGCTGCTCAGCCTTCGACCCGGCGCCTTTCCGATTCTGGAGGCCCAGGCGGAACGCGTCATCGGCCGAGCCCAACGTGATGCCGGCCGGCTAACTCGGGCGCTTGGCCTGCTGGAACGCGCCGGCGCCGTCCCATACGCGGCGCGGGTCCGCTGCGAGCTGGCGCTGATCACGGGCGATCATCAGGAGATGGACGCGGGGCTCGCCGTTTTCGAGCGACTTGGTGATTTGCAGCAGCTTGGCCGCTTCGAACGGCTTCAGGTAGGCTGACGCGAATGTCGCATCCTGACACGCTTGCCGTGCACGCGGGGGAGCCGCCCGTGGACCATCCCGGCGCACCGGTCATCCCCGATATCGCGGTCTCGTCCGCCAGCCTCTACCCGGACCTCGAGACCCTCGATGCGGCGATGGCGCAGCACCGCGGCTACGGTCGGTGGGGGACCGAGAATCATCGCCAGCTCGAGGCGGCCGTCGCGGCGCTCGAAGGCGTGGGCCTCAAGGGCACGCTGGATGCCCAGGCAACGGCGTCCGGCATGGCGGCGATCGCCGTCGCGCTCCTCACCGAGCTCAACAGCGGCGACCACATCGTGGCCGCCCAGGACTGCTATGGCACGACGCAGACCTTCCTTCGGAACGATCTCCCGCGGTTCGGCATCTCCAGCACAGTGGTCGATTTCCAGGAGCTGGACACGGTCCGCGCATCGATCACCGATAGAACCCGCGTCCTGCTCTGCGAGATGTGTACCAATCCATTGATTCGAATTCCGGACCTCGAGGCACTGGCATCGATCGCCCACTCTGCCGGGGCCCTGCTGATCGTCGACAACACCGTGCCCACCCCGGTCCTCAGCCACCCATTCCGGTGGGGCGCCGACATTGTCCTCCACAGCGCGACCAAGAACTTGAGTGGCCACGCGGACGTGATTGGCGGCCTCGTCGTTGGCCGGCCCGCCTGGATTGAGGGGGCGCGGGCCTTTGCCCAGACGTTTGGCCCGACCCTTGGGCCGTTCGAAGCCTGGCTATCCTTGCGTGGCGTCCGCACCCTGGCCGTCCGGATGGAGCGGCACACCGCCAACGCGTTGGCGCTGGCGACCTTCCTGGAACGCCAACCGGCGGTCGCCCAGGTCCACTATCCCGAGCTGGCGAGCAGCCCGTTCCACGGCCGAGCCCGCCGGCTGCTGCCCGATGGGGCCGGCGCGTTACTGTCCTTTACGCTTCGGGGCGGCAAGCCCGCCGCCGGAGCGATGATCCGGCGCCTCCGCCTGGTCCGGCTGATGCCCAGCCTCGGCCATGTCGCCACCACGCTCAGTCATCCGGCGTCGACCTCGCACCGCGGACTCGACGCCGCCGAACAGGAGCGGGTTGGCATTGGCCCGGGCCTGATACGCTGCTCGGTCGGCCTGGAGCGGATCGACGATCTCGTCGAGGACTTCGAGCAGGCGCTCCATGAGTGAGACCGCGCCCTACCGCAAATCCGGATTCTTCAATAACCGCGTCATAGGTCCCCTGATCGTGGCGTTGGGGCTGACGCCGTCGATTCGCGTCAAGGGTCGAACCTCCGGGCGGATGCACACGACGCCGGTGCTGCCGCTCGAGTACCAGGGCAAGCCTGGTGGCGCCCCGGGGCAATACCCAGTGGGCCCGCAACCTGCGCGCCGCCGGCGAGGGGCAGCTCCGCCTGAAGGGCCATAGGCAGCAGCTCAAAGCGACCGAGATCCCGGCGGCCGAGCGAGGCCCGATCGTCGACGCCTACGTTCGCGAGAACGGCAAAAAGTACGGGGGCTACGTCGCGAAGGAGTTCGCCGCCTTACCGGACCTTGCCGACCACCCGGTCTTTCTGCTGGAGAACGCCCCCTAGGATGCCTTGACGACGTAGGTCCCGGCGATCTTGTCGTGCCAGCCCTGCTTGTCCTTGTCGAAGGCGGCCCAGATGAGGCCGATCAAAAGGCAGATGCTCGAGATCACAAATCCGATGTAGCGGACGAGCGCCTGGGTGATCGTGAGGTCGGCGCCGTCCGTCTTGATGACGCGAATGTTCAGGGCCTTGCTTCCCAGCGTCTGGCCCGGCCATGGGCTGCTATTCGACCAGAAATAGGTGTAGTAGACGAGTCCGAGGATCGTCTGCAACCCGCTTCTGGCCGTCGTATTACCGTTGAAGGCGATATTGATGATGCTGGCCACGATTGCGAGAAGAATTGAGTCGATGAGGATGGCCACGAATCGAATCCAGAAACCGGCCTTGACTCCCGAAGCGGCGTTGACGGCGGCAGTAGCCATGAGACCTCCTGAAAATGAATGGTGAACGATTCCGGCGGCAGTATAGCGCGTCCCGCGAGGTTGTAACCGAACTCAGGAATTCAGGTTGACCCCTGGCCGCCCCTAGAATTGGGACCGATGCCACATCGAGCCCTGTCGGTCGTCGAAAGCCTCCCGGAGCAGTCGATCCTGGAGCGGATCGGCAACACGCCGCTGATCCGGATCCGGCTCCTGGAGAAGGAGTTTCCGCACATCACGTTCTATGCCAAGGCGGAATGGTTCAACCCCGGCGGATCGGTCAAGGATCGCCCGGCGCTGCGGATGATCGAGGAAGCTGAGCGGACCGGAGAGTTGACCGTCGAGAAGGTGATCCTGGACTCGACTTCGGGGAATACCGGCATCGCCTACGCGCTGATCGGGGCTGCCAAGGGATACCAGGTCAAGTTGGTGATGCCGGCCAACGTCAACGAGGAGCGGCGCGAGATCGTCAAGGCGTTCGGGGCCGAGGCGATCTTCACGCCCGCCCTGGAGGGCTCGGATGGGGCCATCCGCGAGGCGCACCGCCTGCGGGAGGACTCACCCGGCGTCTACTTCATGCCCGACCAGTACAACAACCCCTTCAACTGGCGGGCGCATTTCGACACCACCGGGCCTGAAATCGCCGAGCAGACCCATGGCGAGGTCACCCACTTGATCGCCGGCATCGGCACCAGTGGCACGCTGATGGGGACCGGCCGCTTCCTGAAGCGCCACAACAAGGCGATCCGGGTGATCGCTGCCGAGCCTGACGACGCCCTCCACGGCCTAGAGGGCCTCAAGCACATGGCGAGCTCGATCGTGCCCGGGATCTACGACCCGAGTGTGTATGACGAGAAGATCAGCGTCGGGACCGAAGAGGCCTACGAGTTGGCGCACGACCTGGCCCGCTCCGAGGGACTGCTGGTGGGCAACTCCTCCGGCGCGGCGCTCTCCGCGGCGCGGGCGGTGGCGCGGCGCACCGAGGAAGGCGTGTTCGTCATGATCTTCCCCGATGGCGGCGACCGGTACCTGAGCTCAGGTCTCTACCACCGGAAGTTTTGACGCTCCGCGTCCCCAGCGCGGTGATGGCAGAGCTTCATCGGCACCTGGAGGCGGCCTATCCCAACGAGGCCTGTGGCGCGCTCATCGGTCGCGCCGAAGTTGACCGGCACGCGGTGGTGGAGTTCCGCCCGATGCGCAACGTCATCACGGACCGGCCCCGGGATCGCTACGCGCTCGACCCGCTCGAGCAACTGCGCGTCCAGAAGGATGCCGAAGCCCGAGGCTTCGAGATCATCGGCTTCGCGCACAGCCACCCGGACCATCCCCCGGTGCCGTCACGCTTCGACGAGGAGCACGCCTGGGATTTCTACAGCTACATCGTCGCCTCCGTACAGCAGGGCAAGTTGGTCGAGGCGCGCTCCTGGTGCCTGGTCGACGGGACGTTCGCGGAAGAGCCGCTCGAACTCGACTAGGGGGTCTTCAACTCTCCGTCGGGGGGGCCCGGTGCCTCGCGAGGAAATATTCCGGCACGGAATTCATCGGGGGCCGCTCCTGGTCCTCGATCTCTTTTTGCTCGATCCAGTAGCGCTCGTCCTCGTAATGGATCAGCTTCATGGTCTTGTTGACCTCTTCGAGCAGGTGGATCCGGTGCCGGTCACCGAGGTGCTTGAGCCCGACCTGCATGATGGCGAAGGCCATCTTGGAGAGGTCGAAGAGCGTCTGGTTGCGATGCACCCGCATGCCCAGGTCCACCTGGGCGATCGCCCGCAGTCCGTAGGCCTCCGAGATCGCCAGCAGGAGGCCGAGCTCGACGCCATAGCCGCTGAAGAACGGCACGCTCTCCAGCACGCTCCGGCGTCCGGCGTACTCGCCCGAGAGCGGTTGCACCAGGCCGGAGAGCTCCGGGAAGAAGAGGTTCAGCAGCGGTCGGGCGGCCAGCTCGGTGACACGGCCCCCGCCCTGCGCCTGGATCTCGGTCCCATACTGCAACGGGCGCCGGTAGAAGCCCTTGACGTAGTGGATCTCCGGATCACTGAGCAGAGGACCGAGCAGGCCGTAGACGAATTTCGGGGCGATGTTGCTGATGTCGGTATCGACCCAGCAGATCAGGTCGCCCTTGAGGACATAGAGGCTCTTCCAGAGCGCCTCACCCTTGCCTTGGTAGGCGCCGTAGCGCGGCAGGATGTCGCGGTGCTGCACCACCGTCACGCCGGCACGTTCGGCGATCGTAGCCGTCCGGTCGGAGGAGGCCGAGTCGATCACCACGATCTCGTCGAGCAGGGGCACCTTGTCCATGAGCGCGTGTTTGAAGGTGCGGATGACCTTGCCGACCGTGTTCTGCTCGTTCAGGGTCGGCAAGCCGAGGCTGATGGTGATGCCCTGGCGCTGCTTGAGATCCACGAGCCGGCGCAGCTCGGCGAACTCCTTGCTGTGGAACGTGTTTTCCGCAAACCAGCGATCGACCCGCTCGGCGGCCGCGGCCCGGGTTTCGACCCGGAAGGGACGGTCGGGGTCCTTGAGCGCGTTGACCGGGCCTGCCGCTTTCGCCACCATTACGCTGCCCGGAAGCCGGCGCAGCAGCCGGGCGATCGGCGCGCCCAGCACCATCGGGCGGTGCATCAAACTCAGGGTGGCGCCGAGCACGATCAGCTGATGCGAGGCGGCCTCGCGGACGATCGCCTCGCGAACGGAGGTGGAGAGGACCGTCTGGCGGCGCACCGGGACATCCACCCGGCTGGTCAGCTTCAAGAAGGCAGCCTCCTCACGGTCGCGGGATTCCGCCGAGATGCGGGGATTGAAGACATGTAGGATGCACAGCTCGGCACCGCTCTCGCGACAGACGGTACTCGCCAGGCGCAGCGCCAGCTCGGCGTTCGGTCCGCCGCGCACCGGCACCAGAACGCTCTTGATCGGCGCCGTATCTGGGCGAACGAGGGCGACGTCGCAGGGCGGCTCGACGAGTAGGTCCTCGACCGCGTTCGTCCAGGCGGTCTCGGCCTGGCTGCGGCCCTTCGACGCCTCGAGGACGAGGAGGTTGGTGTCAGTTTCAAGCACCGCTTCCCGAATTCCCTGGGCGGCGACGTGCGCGATCCGCACCTGACCGCGAAGCTCACCGGGTCCTCGCTCGGCATAGCGCGTGATCCGCGAAAGCAAGGTGCGGTAGGCCCGGGCTACCTCGACACCTTCGCTGAGCGGGCGATCCGGGGCCATCTCGATCACTCCCAGCAAGGTGCCCCGGGAGTCCTCGGCGTTGAGGAAGGGCGAGACCGACTTGAGCAGGGGCCCGGTGCGCGCCGGGTTCGTGGTCGGGATGAGGACGCGGTAGTGGCTCACGCCAGGGTCAACAGAGGCTCCAGGCGCTGCTGGATGATGGCGTCCCAGGAATAGTCGCGCAGGATACGCCGGCGGAGGCGGGCGTCATCGCGCTTCAGGGCGTCGAGCACGGCGCGGCCGAAACCGGCTGCGCCGGCCTCAACCGGCACGTAGTGCGGACCCGTGGGTGCGACCTCGCGGAAAACGGGGAGGTCGGTGCAGACGATCGGGGTACGGAAGATGGCAGCCTCGGCCAGCGGCAACCCGAAACCCTCGCCGGTGCTGGGCAGGGTCACCACGTCACTCAGCATATAGAGGTCGCCGAGCGTGGCGGCGTCGACGGCGTAGTCGCCCTGCGCCCCGGGTGGTTGCTGCTCGAAGAGGAAACAGACCGACTCGTCGAGTCGATGTTGCGTGGTCAACGCCTTGAGCTCCGCAACGTAGTCGTGGGCGCGCGGATTGTGTGGCCCGGGCGGTCCCGTGATGAGAAGCCGGACGCTGCGGCCCGACGCCTCGACGGCGGCGGCCGCTTCGATCGCCCACTCGAGATTCTTGCGCCTGGTGATTCGCACCGGGGCGAGCAGGACGGTATCCACCCGGTCGAGTTGCAGGCGATCGACTAGCGTCCGGGTGGCCGGACCGATTCGCAGCAGACTGAACGGGTCGACCCCGTTGGGGATGACCGTCTCCGGCGGTTGCACCGTGCCCGTCAACGCTTCCCATTCGTGCCGTCGTTGCGTCGAGATGAAAACGGGCGTGATGCGTGAGTTCTGGCTGCGCAGATATGACCATGGCTCGCCCGGGTGCATCAGCGGCTGGTACAGCGGATTCACCCAGCTCAGGTCGTGATACCAGGCGATGATGCGCGGGGCGGGTCGCTGCGCCAGGTCCCAGAGCACGGAGGTGAGCGCCAGGTTGAAATGCAGGCCGAGCGCGTTATGCACGATCAGGACGTCGAGCGCGGCGAGTTCCGACGCGAGCCGCTCCCGGAGGCAGCTCCGTAACGTTTCGAAGCTCGACGGAACCTCGCCACGGTCCAGCGCGTCCCGGGTCGCGGTCACCTCCGAATGCTTTGAATCGAGCTCCGGAATCAGCCGCAACTGGATCATGGTCGGCGAGGGGAGCGGCCCGCCACGTCCGCTCAGGATCGTAACCGGGTAGCTGCGGGCGCTGAGCCGCTTGGCCTGCTCGTACAGGATGGTTTCGACGCCCCCGATTACCGGCGGGCAAGTGTAATGGAGCAGACCGACCCGCGGTAGGCGTTCCATCCAGGCCGTCAGGTGATGAGTGGCGGTTCGTCGAGGACCACGGTCAGGTCGTCGGGCTTCTCCAGGATCTCGACCTCCGGACGGCCGCCGTTGTAGGCAACGGTGAAGGACAGCTTCCCGCTGCCGACGCGCATGCCGCGGACCTCGAGTGATTTCGCCTGGCCGAAGGGGATGGGGTTCAGGTAGACGCGGCCCGCCGTCGTGTCCGGGACGATGCCGAGCGCCGACTGGAGCAGGTGGAAGGCCGCGCCCGCGCCCCAGGCCTGCGGGTTGCATGAGACCAGGTACTCGGCCGGCCCGTTGTTGAAGCGCTGATCGCGCCTGAAACCGCAGAACAGTTCGGGCAGTCGGTAGTTCGGCATCCGAAAGCCGGCCTCCATGATCCCTTCGATCACCTGCCCGGCCGCCTCGGAATGCCGGTAGCGGCGGAGGCCGGCGACGGCGATCGAGTTGTCGTGCGGCCAGATGGTGCCGTTGTGATAACTCATCGGGTTGTAGTGGGGCGAGTTGGTCGAGAGGGTGCGGATGCCCCACCCGGAAAACATGTCGGGCGCCATCAGGCGGTCGCGCAGTAGCTCGGCGCGTTCCGGGTCGATGATGCCGGCCCACAGACAATGCGCCGGGTTCGAGGTGATCGATGGCACGGGACGCTTCGCTCGATCGAGCGCCTGCGCGTAAAACTGCTCGGCATCCATCCAGAACTTCAGCTCGAAGCGCCGGCGCAACTCCCCGGCCTCACGGGCGAGCCGTCCTGCGAGCGGCGCCTGGCCCATGCGTTGCAGGATCCGGCTGAGTCCGACCTTCGCCTGGTAGACGTAGCCCTGGACCTCGACGAGCGCCGCGGGAAGCTCGGCCGGACGGCCGTCCGGGTAGAGGAGGGAGTCGGACGAGTCCTTCCATCCCTGGTTTCGCACGCCGCCCCTGGCGCGCTCCGAAAACTCGACAAAGCCGTCGCCATCGCTGTCCCCGTACTGGTCGATCCAGGCCAGCGCCGCGATCGTGGCCGGCAGGAGCTCGACGAACAGGTCGGCATCGTTCAGCCAGTCCATCATCTCGACGAGGCAGACCAGGAAGAGTGGTGTGGCGTCCACGGTACCGAAGTAGGGCGTGTGCGGAATCCGCTTGAGATTCGCCAACTCGCCGTAGCGGAGCTCGTGAAGGATCTTGCCCGGCTCCTCCTCGCGGTCGCGATCAATCGCCCGCCCGCGGTGCTGGGCGAGGTAGCGCAGCGTGCCACGCGCGATCTCGGGGTTGACCATCAGCATCTGGATTGATGCGATCAACGAGTCCCGTCCGAAGGGGACGCTGTACCAGGGGATGCCGGCCATCGGGAGCAGTCCCGTTTCGAACTCCTCGACGAGGATGCGCATGTCCATCTGGCTGCGTCGCAGGAGACCCCTGTCGAGGAAGGCATTGTCCGTCTTGATGACGGTCGTCGACTCCTGCCAGTGGCGATAGGACGCCTGCAGCGCGGCGAGCGCGTCGTCCTGAAGCGGCGTGAATGACGCCCCATCGCCACTCATTTCGGGAACGAGGTCGACCATGAGGCGAACCGTTTGCTTCGGCTCGAGGTGATAGCTGTATGTCAATCGGTGCGCCTCAGAGGCACTCGGATGCTGATCGACGAGTACGTGCGTCTGGCGAACGATCTGGTCGAGCCCGTCGTATCCGAAGGTAATGCCGGCATCGCTCACCTCGGGCGGTCGCACGGTCCCGAGTGAGTGGGCCTCATGGCCATGCAGCGCGCCGACACTGCCGCGAACGTCGAACATGTCGAGGAAGTCGGCATCGACATGCAGCGAGCATTCGATGTCCACGGCCTCGCTGCCGCAGTTCTGGATGCCGATGCGCTCGTGCAGGCCGCCATGTATGAACCGCGTGCGGCGGATGCTCAGGCTCTGCTGCGGGATGCGGCGCTTGCCCTCGTCGAGCAGCAGCACCGGATTCACCATCTGGAACGTCGCCACATACGATTCGTCGACGGAGGCGGAGAGAAGGATCGGCTGCAATCCGTTCAGACGAAATTCGTAGGCTGACAGGTACCTCGTATCCGAGAAGTACAGCCCGAGGCCCCTGGTATTGCCGGCTGGGATGTCGCCCATCTCGTCGGATACCACCATGATCCGGTTCTCTTTGAGTACGACGCGGCCGTCCGGCACGGGCCCCATTATAAGTTTGCAATTTCGAATTGCTTACTCTTCGGTGGTTGATATGTTGATACTGCCTCTGGAGATCTCATGGCGTTAGGGATAGTGGCGATCGTCGGCCGCCCCAACGTCGGAAAATCTGCCCTCTTCAACCGGATCATCGGCGAGCGCCGTGCCATCGTGGACCCGATGGCCGGCCTGACGCGCGATCGCCTCTATGCCGAGACAGAGTGGCAGGGGCGGCGGTTTGTGATCGTCGACACGGCCGGGCTCGTGCTCGGCAAAGATCGCGATGAGGTGCCAGAGCAACGGGAGCTGCGCCGGCGAATGGAAGAGCAGAGCCGGCTGGCGATCGGGGAAGCGGACATCATCATCTTTGTTCTCGACGTCCGGGAGGGCCTGACGGCGATCGATCGGGATATCGCCGAGCTGCTCCGGCGATCGCGGACCCCGGTGCTCGTTGTGGCTAACAAGACCGATGGCCGCGGCCACGAAGAGCTGGCCGGCGAGTTCTACGAGCTGGGGCTTGGGGATCCGATTCCCATCTCTGCCTTGCACGGGACCGGGAGCGGTGACCTGCTCGACACGGTGGTGGAGCTGCTCCCGCCGCAGCGGCCAGAGGTCGTGGATGACGCGATCGTGGGCCGCTTTGCCATCCTCGGCCGCCCGAATGTGGGGAAGTCGTCGCTGCTCAATGCGCTGCTGGGCGATGAACGGAGCCTCGTGACCGCGGTACCGGGGACGACGCGGGACCCGGTCGACACCACACTTGATTACAACGGCCAGCGCGTCACGTTGATCGACACCGCCGGCATCCGACGGCACGGGCTCACCCGCGGCGTCGAGCAGTACTCGCTGCTGCGCGGATTGCGAGCGATGGAGCGCTCCGACGTGGCCCTGCTCGTGCTTGACGCCGCCGAGGGCGTGACCGCGCAGGACCTCCACATCGCCGGCTACGCCGTCGAGGCCGGTCGTGGCCTGGTCGTGGTCCTGAACAAATGGGACCTGCTACCGACGGAGGAGAAGGAAGAGAAGGTATGGCGCAAGAAAATAAAAGAGCAGTTCAGCTTCGCGCCGTGGGCCCCGATCTCGTACATTTCGGCGAAGACCGGGCAGCGGGTCTCTCAACCCCTCGACGTGGGCCTCAAGGTGGTGGCGGAGCGTGACCGCCGCATCGCCACGCCGGAGCTGAACAAGTGGCTGCGCACGATCCTGGCCCAGCGCCAGGTGCCGACGCGCAAGGGCAAGCGGCTCAACGTTCTGTACGTCACCCAGGCCGAGGCTTCGACGCCGACGTTCGTCTTCTTCGTCAACGAGCCGGAATTGGTCCATTTTTCCTACCAGCGCTTCCTCGACAGCCAGCTCCGCAAGCAGTTCGGCTTCGAGGGAACACCGCTCCGGCTCGTCTTCCGCAAGCGCGGCGATTAGAATAGGCGTCCTCGGGGAGTAGCGCAGCCTGGTAGCGCACTTGAATGGGGTTCAAGGGGCCGCAGGTTCAAATCCTGTCTCCCCGATATTCCGATCGAGCGGGGCCTGTAAATCGCCTGAGGTGCGCGGCATGGATTTTGTCGAGTTTCCGTCGTGGCTCGGCCCGCTGGCGGTCCTCGTTCTGCTTGCTCTGATCGCCTTGGTCGTGGTGTTCGTCCGACGCAGTTAGTAAGCGCGGGAGGGCGCTTGACAGTCTCATCCCCGGAACAGGGTAGAGCCTGGAAGCCACTCGAGCAGTCGATGTATCAGGCCGATTCGGACCTCGAGGCCCGGGTCTTGAGCCGCCAGCTTTGCGGAGAACCTTGTGAAGCCCTTCTGCGCAATTACATGCAGCCGGGCTCTATCGGTGTTCTCGATGAACGCGTCGGTTCCCCAACGAACGCGAACCCTGCGGAGGCCCTGGAGCTCGAGTCTTCCAGAGCGAAGAGGTGACCTCCAGTAAAGGTATTCGCTGTCGAAGCGCAAATCGTATGCCTGTCGAAACAGATACCAGTACTGCCCGAAAGCCGCCATGCCAATCCAGAGGACAAAAAAGACGCGGCGCGGAGCCGATTCGGACGCGGTTAGGAGGTGAACAGTCGTGAGAACGATGGCGAGGCTAAAGAAGGCCGCGCCGAAAAACACGCTGAGCCGGTACATGGGTCCAAGGGAGTAGGTCGTCACCCGTTGTGCCGCCTTTTCTCTTGTGGCGAGAGCTTGCGCTTCCGTCGCAGAAAGTCGATGTAGTTCGGACCGTTACCCCACACCAGGAATTGCCCTGGTAGGTTCGGGTCCCTCCCGCCGGGGTCGTTCCCAAAGAACCGCCGACTCATGCACAAGCCGTACACGAGGACGGCGCCGACCACGAGAAGGGCGATCAGGACGACGAGGATGGACACGACCGAGAGTGCGCTCACGTAACTCGTACAACGGAGCCCGGGTCACGATGCTGGCGAGCTTGGGAGTCGGCTAGTCGCCGGTCGCTGGTTCCCGCTGGCCTCGACGACCCATGTACCACTCCTCGAAGGAGCGGCAGCGGCCTTCGTCGTCAAAGCGAATGAGGAAGAGGTTGTCGTACTCGCGCTGGAGCTCCCGCTTTGAGTCGTCCTTGAAGTATCGGCTGCGCCCGTTGACGACTGCCAGGTCACCCTCGATCACGACCGGCGAATAATTCCCGTCGTAGGTGCCGGCAGGATCTTTCCCATCGACCCAGGAGGCGACAATCGCGACGCGACCGCGGATCGGATCGTCGAACGGGTGGTAGCGGTAGCTGGCGTCCTCGGTGAACAGTCCCGCGATCGTGTCCGGGTCGTAGGTTTTCCAGGCGTCGACGTAGGAGCGGAGCCAGGCGGAAACCGTTTCTTGAGTGAGCGCCATGCGCTTTAGCCTACGCGCGTGGGGCGAGAAGGCTCCTGAAGTCGCCGGAGAGCTCGGCCATGGCCTCGTGAACCTCGAGGACCTCATCAGCCGAGATATTGGGCGTCCGGCCGCTCGCTCGCGAGTGCAACTCCAGCTGTAGCTCGAACATCGCCCGGCCGTCCTGAGCGTTCATTTTCTTTCTTCCGACTCCCTATTATTTGATACCGACGCTGTCACTATAGTAGAAAGTCCCATTGTCGATGTCAAGTTCTGAATGGGAAACGGAGACGGGGGCCGCTAGGTTCCGGTTTAGCCCCGGCCGGCTTCGTAGCGCCGCACGGGCGCGCCATGGCGTACGGTCCGGAAAGCCAGGCCGGCGCCGGTCACCAGCAGCAGGCCCCCGATCAGGATCGGTCCGACGGCCAGGGGAAGGAAGGCTGGGTTGTCGAGATCGTTCTCGGCGAAGCCCAGGAAGGTCATCAGCAGGATGGAGATCATGCCGAAGAGACTCGCGCCAAGGAATGCTCCCAGCTCGAGATCGCTGGCGGGCGGCACATTCGTTGTATGCGCGGCGCCCATCAGCCCGCCGCGGACGCCGAACGCGATCAGGGCGATGATGCTCAGGCCGGCAGCGGCGGTAAAGATGACCGCCACCACGATGATCGAGAAGACGCCACCACCACTGAGGCCGTCGAACAGATTCATCGGCGAGAATTCTAGCGCGTCGGGTTGAGCGCGGCCTGCACGATTTTGGCTTCCTGCGCCTGGTGGGCGGCGGCGTAGCCCTCGCTCGGGCTTGCCCGCTCCGGGCGTCCGACGTAGCTGAGCGAGAGATGCTCGGGGAGTTTCGGCTCCAACCGCCGCTTGACGTGCGCCCAGGCCCCCATGTTCATCGGCTCCTCCTGGACCCAGATGAGCTGCTTGGCGTTGGGATATTTGGCGATCACCCCGAGCAGGTCGTCCGTTCGGAGCGGTTCAAGTAACTCGAGGCGGAGGATCGCGAGGTCCTTGGCCTTCGCTCGAAGCGGACTTGCCGTCAGGTCGTAGTAGACCTTGCCGCTGCAGAGGATGATCCGGGTCGCGTCCCCGCGGTGCTCCGCCATTGTTGGGTCGTCGACGACGCGTTTGAAGCCGTTGACGCTGAAGTCGTCGAGTTTCGAGACCGAGGCCTTCGACCGGAGCAGGCTTTTCGGCGTCATGATCACGAGCGGCCGCGGCCGGGTGTGGAGGGCCTGGCGCCGGAGGGCATGGAAGTACTGCGCCGGCGTGCTCGGGACGAAGACCCGGATGTTGCCCTCGGCGGCCAGCTGCAGAAAGCGCTCGAGGCGGGCGCTGGAGTGCTCTGGCCCGGCGCCTTCGTAGCCGTGGGGGAGGAGCAGCGTGAGACGCGACGGCTGGCCCCACTTGGCGAGGCCGGAGACGATGAACTGGTCGATGACGATCTGCGCGCCGTTGGCGAAGTCGCCGAATTGGGCCTCCCAGCAGACGAGGGCCTCCGGCGCCTCCGCGCTGTAGCCGTACTCGAAACCGAGCGCGGCGTACTCGGAGAGCGGGCTGTTGTGCAGCTCCAAGGTGGCGGTCGCCCCGACCAGGTGCTGGATCGGCGCCCAGCGCTTGCCGGTCTTCGGGTCGTGGAAGACGAGGTGGCGCTGGCTGAAGGTGCCTCGCTCGGTGTCCTGTCCGGTCAGGCGGACCGGGATGCCGCTGGTGACGAGGCTGGCGAAGGCAAGCTCCTCCGCCTGCGCCCAATCGATCTCCCGCTCGGCAAGTGGCGCCCGCCGGCGTTCCATCTGCTTCGCCAGCTTGGGGTGAACGGTGAATCCGGTTGGCACCGCCAGCAGTTGACGGCCCAGCGATTCCAGCATCTCCGCGGGCACGGTGGTCTTGATGTCGGTTTCCGGGGTCGGATCCATGGCCGGCCGGTGGGTCTCGGGCGCGTGGGCGGCGCTCGACTTGACATCGTCGTGAGCCCCTTTCAACCGCTCGTCGGCCGCGGTGGCGCGCGCGGCGGCGTCATCCGCCGTGAGCAAGCCCTCCTCGATGAGCTGAGCGGCGAACAGCTCGCGGACCGAGGGATGTTCCTTGATCGCGTCGTACATCAAGGGTTGCGTGTAGGCGGGCTCATCGGTTTCGTTGTGGCCGACCCGTCGGTAGCCGATCAGGTCGATGACGACGTCCCGGCCGAATTTCTGCCGGAACGCGATCGCCAGGCGAACCGCGCTGACGCAGGCCGTGATGTCGTCGGCGTTGACATGCACGATCGGGAGGTCGAAACCCTTGGCGACGTCGGATGCGTAGCGTGTCGAGCGCCCTTCCTCGGGACCGGTGGTGAATCCCACCTGGTTGTTGGCGATCAGGTGCAGCGTCCCGCCTGTGGTGTAGCCGGCAAGCTTTTGCAGGTTGAGAACCTCGGCGACAACGCCCTGCGCAGCAAAGGAGGCGTCGCCGTGGATCAGGATCGGTACCGTCCCGGTGCGGTCGATGTGCAGCTCCGCGCCCTTGCGTCGCGTCTGCTGCGCCCGGGTCCAGCCCTCGACCACCGGATCGACCGCCTCGAGGTGGCTCGGATTGGCGAGCAGACTGACCGAGACCTGCTTCCCGTTTGGGGTGATGTAGGTCCCCTCCGCCTCGGCGTGGTACTTCACATCGCCGGTTGTATCGCCGGCCTGCAGCCGTTCCTGGCCCTGCTCGAACTCGACCAGGATCGATTCGTAGGGCCGGTTGACGACATGCGCGATCACGCTCAGGCGACCCCGGTGGGCCATGCCCATGATGACCTGGCGGGCGCCGTTGTCCGCCAGCAGCTGCAACGCCTCCTCGAGCATGACGACCATCGAGTCGAGGCCTTCGATGGAGAACGTTTTCTGCCCGAGGAAGGTGCGCCGCAGGTAGCGGTCCATGGTCTCGACCTTCGTCAAGCGCCCAAGCAGTTGCAGCTTCCGCTCCGGCGAGAGAGGCTGGCGGAAGCGACCCGATTCGATCTTTTCCCGCAGCCAGTTCCGTTGCTCGTGGCTCGAGATGTGTTCGATCTCGTAGGCGATCGTGCCGCAGTAGGTCTCGTGCAGGTGAGGCAGCGCCTCGGCGAGCGTCTCACCCGGGACGCGGACACGTAAGACGGCGGCGGGGACGGTCTCCATCATGGCCGGTGTCAGTCCGTGGTTCATGGGGTCGAGTGAAGGGTCACCGACGGGCGGACTGCCGAGCGGATCGAGGCGGGCGGCGAGATGTCCGTGGCTCCGGTAGGCGGCGACCAGCGCCATCGCGGCGGCGACCGCGCGCAGCATCTCGGCTTCGGCGGTGGGGGAGACCACCGCAGCCGGTTCGCCGGCGGCGGTTGCGGGTCGCGCAGCTTCGGCAGCGCCGGCCGGCATCGGCACGTGCATTGCCTCGAAGACCGATTCGTAGAAGCCATCCCCGCCGGCCAGTAATTCCTCGATCCGCCGCAGGAACTCCCCGGACTCCGCGCCCTGGATGACCCGGTGGTCGTAGGTGCTCGTCATCGTCATCACCTTCGAGACGCCGAGCTGGCGGAGCCCGGACTCCGCGAGGTTGGTGAACTCCGGCGGATACCCGATCGCCCCGGTGGCGATGATCGTCCCCTGGCCCTTCATCAGCCGCGGCACCGAGGCGGACGTCCCGATCCCGCCCGGGTTGGTCAGGACGACGGTGGCGCCACTGAGGTCATCGGCCGCCAGCTTGCCAGTGCGAGCCCGTGAGACGAGCGTCTCGTAGCGGTCGCGGAAGCCGGCAAAGTCAAGCCGGTCGGCGTCGTGGATTACCGGCACCATCAGCATGCGGCTACCATCCGCGCGTTGGACGTCGACGGCGAGGCCGAAGTGCACGCCCCGGGCCACCCGAGTTGGCACGCCATCGATGCGGTCGAAGACGACCGCCATGGAGGGCACGTCCTTGGTGGCGCGGACGGTCGCGAAGGCGACCAGGTGTGTGTACGAGAGTTTTTCGGGACGTCCGGCCGCCTGCATGCCCTGGTTCAACTGCCGGCGCCGCTGGTCGAGGACGTCGACCCGAACCGTGCGGAAGCTGGTCGCGGTCGGGACCTCGCGGCTCTCCTCCATGTGCCTGACGAGTGCGCTCATCGCCCCGCGCAAGGGGATCGAGCCGGTGGGTGCCTGCGCCGGGGCAGGCACCTGGGCTTGGGCCTTGGTCGCCGAAGCGACCGGCTCCTCCTTGGTTGGCGCGCTTGCCTCTGGAGCTGGGGGCTGTTTCTCGAGCGCTTCCAATACGTCGCGACGCCGGATCGAGCCTTCGGGACCTGTACCCTTCACCTTGGTCAGATCCAGACCGCGGGCGCTCGCCAATAAGGCGGCTCCCTCGGTCGCTCGGGCTGCGATCGCCGGGGGCTCGCCGTTCGGCGCCGACCGTTGGGCCACCACGGGGGTCTTCTCCGCCGCCGCCGGCTTTTCCGGCGCTGCCTCTGGGGCCGGTTTCTGGGCTGGTTGGGCTTGGGCCTTGGCCGGCGCCGTGGCGGTCGCCTTGGCGTCGCCGTCGGCGCCAACCTCGATCTCGCCGAGTGGCGCCCCGACCGCGATCGTCGCGCCGGCATCCGCCAGGATCTTGAGCAGCTTGCCGCTCCTGGGAGCCGGGACCTCGGCGTCGACCTTGTCGGTCGTAACCTCGACCAGGCCTTCTCCTTCGCGAACGGTGTCACCGACCTGCTTGAGCCAGCGGGCGACGGTGCCTTCGGTGACCGACTCGCCCATCTCCGGCAGCGTGACCTGAACAGTCGTCTGGGGCACGGTGAGATTCTACCCGGCTAACATTCAATTCAAATGACGTTCAAGGAGAAGCTCCGCCTGAGCGAAGAGGCGAGCGGATCCCTGCTCTGCCTGGGCCTCGATCCTGAGCCCGACCTGTTGCCCAGCCATATCGAGCGCTCCCCGGCGGGGGTCGCCAGGTTCGTGCGCGAGATCGTCGACGCGACCGCGGACGCGGTTGCGTCCTACAAGATCAACCTGGCGTTTTTCGAGCGCTGGGGCCGGGAAGGGAGTGGACTGCTGGAGCAGGCGATGGCGAGCCTGCCTCCGGGTAAACCCGTCATCTTCGACGCCAAGCGGGGCGACCTGGCCAGCACGGCGCAGGCCTACGCGCACGGCATCCTCGGCGCCTGGGGCGCGGATGCGGTCACGGTCAACCCGTACCTCGGCCACGATTCGGTGGCTCCGTTCCTCGCCCACAGGGACAAGGAGATCTTTGTCCTCTGCCGCACCTCGAACCCGGGCGCGAACGAGTTTCAGCACCTGCGGGTGGAAGGCGAAGCACTTTACCGGCACGTCGCCCGCGCCGCGGTCCGCTGGGATCATTACGGCAACCTCGGCCTTGTCGTCGGCGCGACCGCGCCCGCCGAGCTGCGCGACGTCAGGCAGATCGCGGGTGACCGGCTGCTGCTCGTGCCCGGGATCGGCGCCCAGGGGGCCGACCTCGCCGCGGCGGTACGGGCTGCGGTGCGCGAGGACGGTCGCGGCGCCATCGTGCCGGTCTCGCGCGGCATCCTGTTCGCGTCCGGCGCCGAGGATTACGCCGACGCCGCGCGCGGAGCGGCCTTCGCCTACCGTGACGCAATCAATGCGGTCCGGGCCGAACCGGTGACGGCTCGAGCCTAGGGCTCATGCCCGGCATCGTCGCCGGCGCTCTCGTGGCGCACCCTCCCGTACTGGTGCCCGAGGTCGGCGGCCCTCGTGCGGCGAAGGTCGCAGCGACGGCGGCGGCCATGCAGCGGCTCGATGCGGACCTGAGCCAGATGCCGGGAGACCTGCTGATCGTCATCTCGCCCCACGGTCCTGCCGCGCTGCGCGAGCTGCCCCTCCGTCGCAGCCAGCACGTCGCCGGCGACCTGCGGCGCTTCGGGGCGGCTCAAATTTCGGTCGAGTGCGAAGTCGATCTGGACGTCGCCCGCGGCCTGACGTCGGCAGCGGCGTCCGCCGGCTTTCCGCTCACCTGGAGCGACGACGCCGAGTTGGATCATGGCGCCGTGGTCCCGCTGCACCTCCTGTCCGCGACGCGGGCGGGTCGGCGGTTCGTACTCCTCGGCATCAGCGGCTGGCCGCTGGAGCGATTGCAGCAATTCGGAGCCTTCCTCCATACCTTCCTGGGTGACCGGGACGCCCTCCTCCTCGCCTCGGGAGACCTCTCGCATCGACTCACGCGCGACGCCCCCTACGGGTTTCGCCCTGAAGGCGCTGTCTTCGACCACCTGGTCATCGATGCTCTCTCGACCGAGCAGTGGGACGCGATCGAGCGACTCGACCCCGAGCTGTCGGAGCAGGCGGGGGAGTGCGGGCTGCGCCCGCTTGCCATGCTGCTGGGGGCGGCGCGAGCCGGTGGGCTGCACTCCGAGGTCCTCAACTATGAAGGACCATTCGGCGTCGGCTATCCGGTCGTCCGCTTCGGAGCGAACCCGGTGGCGATCGACCTCCAGGAGCTCGGCCGACGAGCCATCGCCACCTATCTTCGCGAGGGACGCCTCATCGATCCCCCGGACGTGGTCCCGATGGATCTCCGCAAGCCATCGGCGGCATTCGTCACGCTGCGCAAAGCCGGCGAACTGCGCGGCTGCATGGGCAGCATCGTTCCAACCGAGGCCAGCGCGATCCGCGAGATCATTCGCTATGCGGTCGCGTCCGCGATTCGAGACCCACGCTTCGAGCCTGTTACCCCGGATGAGGTGCCGGCGCTGACGCTCTCCGCCCAACTCCTCGATCCACCGGAGCCGGTCACGGACGCGCAGAGCCTGGACCCCGCCGTCTATGGCGTGATCGTCCGCCGATGGGACCGCCAGGCACTGCTCCTTCCGGGAATCACCGGCATCGTCACGGCGGAGGAGCAGATCGCCGCCGCCTGCCAGAAGGCGGGGATCGACCGACGGGCACCGCTGCGGCTGGAGCGGTTTCGCACCCGGACGCTCGCGTGATCGCGCTCCTAACGAATCCCGAGCAGGCGGGCCATCGTGCTGAAGGGCATCCGGAGCGCCCCGACCGCGTGCTCGCCATCCTCGATGCGATCAAACATGCCGACCTCGGACTCGCGCCCAGGACCGTGGTCCCTGCCGAGGAGTCCTTGATCCGGACCGTCCACGCTCAGGCGTACGTGGCGCGGCTCGACCTGGCGGCGGAGCAGGGGGGAGGGTACCTCGACCCGGACACGTACCTGACCAGCCTCTCGATGCTTGCCGCCCGTACCGCGGCCGGCGCGGTGGTCGGAGGCGTTCAGCAGGTGCTCGACGGGACCATCTCGCACGCCTTCGCCGTGGTTCGACCGCCCGGCCATCACGCGGAGACCGCCCGGGCGATGGGCTTCTGCCTGCTGAACAATGTGGCGATCGGTGTGGCGGCCGCCCGCGCCCAGGGGATCAAGCGCATCGCGATCATCGACTTCGACGTCCATCACGGCAATGGGACGCAGCACACGTTCGAGACCGACCCCGACGTCTTCTACGCCTCGACGCACCAGTTCCCCTTCTATCCGGGGACAGGAGCGGCGACGGAACGTGGCAGTCACGGAACCATTCACAACCTGCCGCTCCCGGCCGGTAGCGGCGACCGCGAGTTCCTGCAGGCCTACGAGAAGACGGTTGGGCCTGCCCTGGACACGTTCCGGCCGGAGTTGATACTCGTCTCCGCCGGCTTCGACGCCCATCGCGATGACCCGTTGGCCGGCCTCGAGGTGACGACGGAGGGCTACGGCGAGCTGGCGGCGCTCATCGGGGCCTGGGCCACCCGACACGCCGGCGGCCGAAGCGTCTGGGTGCTGGAGGGCGGCTACGATCTGCCCGCCCTGGGCGCCTCCGTGGTTGCCTGCCTGCGCGCACTCTCGGCGACCCGCTGATACAATGGCAACTCCCGATCTCGGTAAGGGAGGCAGGAACCATGGCCAAGTCGCGCGACAAGGGCAAGCGCGAGGTCAAGAAGAAAAAGAAGGAGAAGAAGCCGAAGGGCGCCAGCACGCCGTTCAGCAACCCAACCTTTACTCCACGGCCTGAACCCGGTTCGCCGGGTCCGGCGGGAGCGCCGTCCGAATAGTCCGGCGGCGGTCGGCCGGCGCCTTGCTCGCGCTGGTCCTTCTGGTTTCCGCGGTGCCGGCACACGCGGACGATCCGAGCACGCTCGCCGATCGGCTGGCCCGCATTCAGCAGGCTCAGCAGCAGCAGCAACAGCATCTCAGTGCGCTGCAGGCGCAGCAGGGAGATGTACAGCAAAAACTCGCCGCCCTCCAGGCGCAGCTGGCGCTGAGCAACGCCGACCTGGCGCCGGTAGCCAGCCAGGCGCAGGCATTGCAAGCCGAACTGGTGGAAGCTACGGCTCGCCTCGCCCAGGACCAGCTCGCCTACGAGCAACACCTGGCCGCGTTTCGGCGGGACGTCCGCAAGGTCTACGAACTCGGCGGAACGCGCTGGGTCGAGTTCATCTTCGCTGCGCGCAGCTTCGACGATCTGCTCAATCGCGGCATCTACTTGCAACAGTTGACCGTAGGCGAATTCCAGGTGGCACGGAAGCTCCAGGCGGAGCGCGTCGCGATCGAGGCGCAGCGGCAGGTGATCACCCGGCAGCAGGCCGCGCTGGCGCCGTTGCTCGCGGCCTTGCAGGCGCGAGCCAACGAGGTCGCCGGTCAGGTGGCCGTGGTCGCCAACTACGACAACGAGCTCGATACGGCGCGCCGCCAGACCCTGACCCAGCTCGCCGGGCTCCGCGGGCAAAGCCGCTCGCTCCAGGCGGCGCTCGATCGCTACGCGTCCGAGGCCGCGCTGGCGCTGCTCAAGGGGTCTGGCGCTGCCTACGGGACGACCTGTCCGGCCGCCGCTCCCCCGGGTTCGGTGCGGTTCTGCGGCCACGGCTGGGGGCACGGTGTGGGACTCGGCCAGTGGGGCGCGAAAGGGATGGCGCTGGCCGGCCAGAACTACCGCTTTATCGACCAGCACTTCTACAGCGGGGCGACCTGGGCGAGTCTCGCGACCGCCACCACGCCGATCCACGTCGCCGTCCTCTGGGGCACCAGCACCTACCGCGTCGTGCCCAGCGGGCCGGCGCAGCTGACAGCAGGCGGTCGCGTCGTCAACCTCGCGGCCGGCCAGGCTGTCAGCCTCAACGTGGGCGGCGGGGTCCAGAAGATCGTGCCACTCTCGGACGCGACACGAATGGCGGTCTATGGCCCGTCCGGCCTCTACCATCACTACCGCGGCACGATCGTTGCCCAGCCGAGTGGGGGCCTCGAGTACATCATCAACGTTCTGCCGATCGAGGATTATCTGCGCGGCCTCGGCGAGGTACCTTCCTCCTGGCCGTTGGAGGCGATCAAGGCGCAGATCGTCGCGGCGCGCTGCTACGCCTTGACCCACCTGGGGAGCACCGCCCTCTACGACGTGGATGACACGACGCAGTTCCAGGTCTACCTCGGGGCCGACAACGAGAGCGGCTCGCAGAACGCCGCGGTGGACCAGACCAGCGGCCAGGTGCTGATGTCAGGTGGTCGGGTGATCGTCGCCTTCTTTTCGGCGTCTGATGGCGGCCACACCGCGAATGTCTCTGACGTGTTTGGCGGATCCCTGGCAACCTATCCCTACCTGGCGGGTGTGGCCGATCCATGGGACATCGTCGCCCCGCGGCACACCTGGTACACGGGCACCTACAGTTACGCAACCCTGGAGCGCGTCTACTTCAGCGCCGCCGATGTCAAAACGTATGGCCACCTCCGCGGGTTCGACCTCCGGGACCGCGACGCCTCGGACCGCCTCAACACGGTCGGCCTGATCGGGTCGCACGGCGCCAAGCGGATCGGCGTGCAGTCGTTCCTCCACGCCTTCAACCGCTCGCCGCTGACCGGCAATGACGTCCTCTGGAACGAGATGTTCGGCACGACACCGGCTTCAACCTGGCGCTACTGGTAGCAATGCACGAGGCCGCCCGATGGCGGCCTCATGTGAGCGACGGAAGGTTAGCGGCTGGCGGCCTGCTCGACGCGGCGGCGGCTCTCGTCGGCGGTGCCTTCGGCCTTCTCGGACACGGCCTGCAGCTGCGGATTCGCGAGGCCTTTCTTCGATTCTTCCGTGTGCAACTGGCTGCCGATGATCATGAAGGTCGGCGCCCAGAGCCCGATGAAGATGCCGAAGCGCTCGGCGTGTGCCTGGTCCTTCCCGGTGCGGATCGCCCACACGGCGATGCTGCCGAGGATGGAGGCTCCGGCCAGCGCGTGGAAGGCGTCGCTGGGAAGTCCGAGACGGTGCAGGGTTCTAATGATCATGCGGGTACTCCTTGAAATGGCGGCCAGTCCGCTGGGCTGAGTGTGTCCTAACTCGAGATACGGGGATAGCCGTCTACCGGATCAGTCACGTGGTCATTGCTGGTTGCCGTCCTGATTCGTGTCGCCGTTCCCGGACCGGTCCCCCGCGAGCGCAGCCAGGGTCTCCGAAACCGCCTGGCTGTTGTTGCCAGTGAACTCGCCTTCTTGCTGGAGTTGCGTCAGCTCTTGCCCGATCTGCTGGTCGACCTCGCGAACCGAGGCCCGCGATTCGGGGCCGTCCTTTGAGGCCTCTTGATTGGCGTGATGAATCCGGTCGGCAATGTCTCGCAGCAGCGTCCCGACGACTCCGGCACGCTCCTGGCTCCCGTGGACGACGGCCCGAAGCTGGACACTCCGTTCGGAGGCGAACGTTGCGTAAAGGGCCGCTCGGGCCGCGGGTGACGCCATCAGGTTGACCTGGACGTCTTCCCGGAGGTTGCGCACGCGGTAGAGCGGTGAGTCCGGCAGCGCGTCGCCAGACGCGAAGACCGAGGTGGTGCCGAGCGCCAGAAGCGCCAGCGCGAATGCCAGCGCGTAGGCGGGGCGGCGCCAGGCCGGGAACCGCGGCGCCGGGCCGACGACGGCACGAGGTCCGGTGATCGGCTGCCATATGGCCATACGAATGTGCTCGACGCGTGCCGTGGACGGTCGTACCCGAGCGACCGCGCCAAGTCGATCCGTGATCTGCTTGATCTCGTCCATCTCATGCATGCTCGTGGCCTTCCTTCCTGAGGATTCGCGCCAGCCTGGCGAGGCCACGATGCTGCAGCGCCTTGATCGAGTTCGCATTCTTTCTTAGGAGGAGGCCCGTCTCCTCCAGATCGAAACCCATCACGAAGCGGCTCACGACCACGTCTCGCTGCTCCTCGGTGAGATGGCCAAGCGCCTCGGCGAGCTCTTGCAATCGCAGGCGCTCCTCGATCGTATCCAGAGGGTCCGTGCTGTCACGTGGCGGAAGTTCCGAGACCGTGACCTCGGGATGTCGATAGCGCCCTCTAAGCCGGTCACTAACTTTGGCCCGCGCGATCTTGAGCAGCCAGCCGACGAACTCGGCCTCAGTCCGCCCCCGGAACCGTCCAACGGCCTGCAGCGCCGCGAGATAGACGTCCTGGAGAAGGTCTTCCGCTGCCGCTCGTTCACCGGTGCGGGCAAGCAGGTAGGCAAACACCCGCAGGTACGTGGCCTCATACAGCCTGCCGAGGGCATCGCGGTCGCGCCCACGCGCTCGGTCAATCCACTCCACGTAGCGAAGGGTTGCTTCTTCATCTGGCAAAGGAACCGACATTCAGAGAGTCGTCATCCAGTTGCCAGGGGATACGGGTCAAACCATAAGATCACGGACATGTAACGGAGCGGCAGCCGGGAAGCTGCGGTCCGCAACGGATGGAACCGGCCGTATCCCCAGGCCTCACTCCAGCGACTCACTGATCATGAATACTGTGAAGCGCGCGGCGCTCGTAACCGTGGTTGCGGCTTCGGGAGCCCTCATTGCGACGACCGGCGCGGCAGCCCATAACAGCGGCGATCTCGGCGGCGCGACTGCGGCGATCGTGACGTCGGCCCAAAACGGTGAAGAGGGCCAGCAGAACCAGGACGGCAAGCAGGGTGCAACGATGGAAGGCCAGCTCGGCACGCAGGGTGCCGCGATGGAAGGCCAGGATGGCACCCAGGGTGCAAGCGTGGAAGGCCAGAGCGGCGAGCAGAGCCAGGCTGGCGAGGCTGCGGCCGCCAACAACGGCGCCAACGACCAGAGTGGCCCGCAGGGCCAGACCGGCGATCACCAGGGCGAGTAACCCGCCCCGATCACAGAGAAGGCTGCCTTGTCAGGCGGCCTTCTTTCATTTACGGAACGAGGTGAACGGGACCGCCCTTGAGGCCGACGGCGACGGTCACGGTGTCGGTGGCGGTCGTGTTGGGGCCGGTGACGTACTGCAGGCTCCACCAGTCCGCGCCGGGCGTCGGGTTGTAGTTGGACGGGACCGGCAGCTCCACATGCACCCAGTGGCCGTTCCGTGAGACGCCATTGCCAGTCGCTGTGAAGGACGCTTGCGTATTCCCGTTTTGGGCGCTGGCGATGACCGCGTAGTTGCCCGAAGCGAGGTTCGAACGCTGCACCCCGAGGTCATAGATGTTGATCCCCTGGGGCGAGTTGGCGATGGCCCCGCTCGGGTCGAGGATATTCAGGATGACGGTACCGTTCGAGCTGGCGATGTCGCCCGGATCGTAGATGTCGATGTTTACCGTCAGGCCGGCGTACTCCGGACGCAGCTGGAAGAGCTTGATCGCGAAGTTCCCACCTGCCCCGATGTCGATCGGGGTGTAGATCGCCATGTCGTCCCAGCCCGCCAACGCGCAGGTGCCGCAGGCTGTCCGACCGGCGTCGCCGTTCACGACGCGCACGGCATATCCCTTGTGGGCGCCGGCATTGCTGCCGTTCGTGCTCACCGTACCGTCAGCATTGAGCGTGTCAACGCGTAGGCGGTAGGTGCCGGCCTGCAGGACGCCACCGATGGCGCCGCAAGCGCCGCTCAGATTCTGTTGCGTCAGGCGAACGAGGCCGCCGTCCTGGCCACCGTTGTAGTTCGCCACGTCGATCCAGTTGTGGTAGATGAGCATGTTGGACGGCGCCGTCCCGGTGTACAGCTGCGTGATCGTGGCGCCGGTATTGACGTTCTTGTACTGGTTGTTGGCTGCGGCGTAGTTGCGGGCATCGATCGGAAGAACGGTGACCTGGCTGCAGACGACGTCCGTGCTCCGGATGAAGTTGTTCTTCACCAGGTACAGCGTGTAGCGCATCGCCGCGTAGTTGGCAGTCGTCCCGAAGTTGAACGGTCCGCCGTCATCCTCGTGCATGTGGTAGTTGCCGCGGATCGCGTTGCAGGTCCGGTTGGCCGCAACGCTGTTATCGTTGTCACAGTAGTTGCTGCCGTCCGGCGAGAAGGCGGCGTTGTACACCTGGACGACGCCACCGGAGCCTCCGGCGGGGACCACGAGGCGGAAGTTGTACCCACCGCGGTCACTGATCGTGGCATCGCGTGCCTCGGAACCGTTGACGTAGCTGATCTGGTGAACGTCGTTCGACGCTCCCAGCGCTCCGCCGTTGGGGTTCGGGGTATAGGCGTCGCCCTGCTGCCGGTCCGTGGCCCAGCCTTCCGTACGCATGAAGAACTGGCTGCTACCGCCCAGGCTCGACACCGAGGCGCCCAGCTGGCTGCCCGGCTGTCCCAGGGAGATCGGCGGCAGGTAGGCGGCCACCGCCGTCCGCGCCACGCGGTAGGCCGAGAAGCCAAACAGCTGCATGAAGAAGACAGGGCTGTTACGGGCGACCGTCACCTTCAGCTGGTTTGCGTGACCTGGCACCGCGGCAGCCGTGACTGAGACCCCGTTGGCGAGGTCGTTGGTGTCGAAGCCGTTGCGCTTCGCCTCGTCGAGGGCTCGGTCGGTGGCATCGTTTCGGGAACCGACCGGCGTCGCCTGGCCTGCGCTGAACTGATCAGGCATGAACTCGACGCCGGACAGCGCGGCCGCGGCGGCGGCGCGTTCCGCCGCGATGCTGTACATGTAGCCCAGCGCCAGGTCGACGGCGAGGCCGACGCCACCGATCAGGAGGCTCCCGGTGAGCGCGAGCAAGACGATGGCCTGCCCGCTCTTTCCCCTCAGGCGCTGGAGCACGCCGGTCGAATGCTGAGAACGCAGCCGGGTGTGTTTCATATCAGTAATGGGGCGGCCTTCATGACCGCGTAATCGGAGATTCGCATGTTGCTCGGGAAGATCCCAGCCGGTGGCGAGTACGTCCAGTTGATCCGTACGCCGATTGAGGTTTCATTCGGAGGTGTTTGGTTTCGGTTCTGGATTGGAAATGTCTGCGTGCCGGCCGAGATCCCTCCGCCGGCTGAAATGAAGTACTGATCGATAGGATCGCCCGCGGTGTAGGTACCGTCCGCCCGCGATGGCGCGTAGATATCGATTTCGGTTGGTTGGGCGGAGGTGAGGCCCTTCGCGACGGCCAGAACGTTCCGGATGATTTGCTGGTCGACCGTCGCGGTGGTCGCGTTCGGGTTCGTTTGCGACCCGCCAATTTCCGCCGCCAGGCGCGCGCCCTGCCGCACGGCGTAGCCGGCAGTGATTTTGTCCGAGATCATCACGGTGGCATCGAACCCGCCCATCAATAGGAACATCAGGACCGGGATGACCACGGCCATCTCGGCCAGCGATTGGCCGCGCTTCCGGGAACGGCGGGTAAGGTATTTCATCAGTAACTCTGTGGCTCCAACCGGACCTCGGATACTGCGGTGGTCTTCAGCGGGCCGAGCGGGGCGAAGAATCCGGCTTTCCAGGCGTACGTGTACTTGATCGTGACGCCGACGAAGTCGCTGGTGCCGTTGCCGACGTTGCGGCCCGAGGCCGGGTAGGTCAGCGGGCCCATCGCCGTGCCGTCGAGCTTGTAACGGTTGAAGTGGGCCGCGTCCGGCGTCAGGTTCCCCTGCGCGTCCTGGTTCAGTTTGTAGATATCGATCTCGTCCACGGAGAACAACTGGGTCCCATTGACGGTGCCGCGGATCGTTTGCAGAATTTGACCGTCGGTCCCCGACACGTTGCCGAGCTGGGCCGCCACGCGGGAGCCTTCGGCCGCGGCATAGCGAGCCGTGCCGACGCTGAACATGAGGAGGCCCGCATCGAGCACCCCCATGACCAAAACGAGCAGTACCGGCACGACCAGGGCAAATTCCGTTAGCGTTTGCCCACGTCGGCGCGGATGTCGCCTTACACAAGACCTTACAGTTGGCATTAAAAAGGAACTCCAACGATTACAACGTGGCACCGTCAGTACACCCATCGCAATGTAAGAAAGCGCGCGAAGCTGTGCCCTTCACGTTGAACGAGTGAAGTCATTCGTTTATTGGCCGTTAACCGGCTACAATCGCCAGAGCTTGAACCTGACCGACCGCGTGCCACGATTTCGTTACCTTCCCGTCACCTTGTTGTTAGCCCTGGCCGCCTGCGCTGGCCCGTCCAGCCCGTCCCCGAGTGCGACCGCGAGCACGGCAACAATCTCCGGTTCGGCGACGCCGAGCCCGACCGCCTCCGCCGGTTACCGCGTCCTCTTCACGGCAGCGAGTACGACTTCCAACGACATCTTTCTCTACGACTCCGCCAGTAACGCCCCGCAGCGGCTGGTGTCGCTGGCCGCCGGACCTGCGCCGGAACCGCGCTTCATTTCCGCCCAGAAGATCGCCTACATCGATTCCACCAACCAGGGGAGCAGCCGGATCGTGACCTTCGACCTCAGCTCCCGGGCCACAGCCACCGAGATTTCAGCCCCTGGTTACATTCCCGCGTTTGCCTACAGCCACGATGGCTCCCGCCTGGCGTACCTGGAGCACGATCCAACCGCCGGGAAAGCAACGCTGCACGTCCGGACGGGGGGCCAGGATGCCCAGCTCAGCCTCAACGCCGTCGTCGGCCGTGGCGTCTCGCGGGACGACGAATTGCGCCTCGAATACGCTCCCGACGATCACTTTCTCCTGATGGTGGACACCTATCTCGGCAAGCAGGCCACATCGCCCGAGACGGGGCAATTCCTGGTGCTGCGGACGGGGGACAATACGGTCGCCTTCGTGCCGCCGTCGGGGATCAGCACGAACGCCACCATGGCGGTCTGGGCTCGCGGCAGCGATCGTCTCTACTACCGGGACCAGTCAGGCGTGCGGTCCTGGGATGCGGCCGCGACTTCCGTCGGGACGCTGGTAGCCGGGCTACGCTGGTACGATCCCGCAGTCTCGCCCGACGGCAGGGTGATCACCTTCACCGACCTCGATGCCCGATCCGCCCCGCACGTGCGTCTCTATGACCTGACCGGGCACCAGGTGACGCCGACCTCGACCCAGCTTCGCTCCCACCCCATCGTGGTCGCCCGGGACACGATCTGGTACCTCGAGGAGCAGGCCTGCACCGGCGAGTGCATGGCGGGGCCGACCACGACCACGGGCCGGGCGTTTGCCTATAACGTGAAAACGAACAGCGAGACCGCGCTGCCGTTCCGGGACGTCAACATGCTCTCCGAGCTGGCGGTGTTTAGCCGCTAGCGCGCCATCAGGTCGCGGAGGACCATCGGCAGCACCCCGCCGTGACGGAGATAGTCGACGTCGGTCTGGTTGTCGAGCCGCGAGGTGACGGTGAAACGGCGGCTCGTGCCACCGTCGCTCCTGGCTTCCACCTCGATCTGCTGGCGTGGCTTCAACTCCGCGCGCAATCCATGAATGGTGAACTGTTCATGGCCGTTCAACTGGAGCGCGCGAAGCGATTCGCCGGGCTGGAACTGCAGCGGCAGGACGCCCATGCCGACGAGATTGCTGCGGTGGATCCGTTCGAAGCTCTCCGCGATGACCGCCCGCACGCCGAGCAGGAGCGGGCCCTTCGCCGCCCAGTCCCGTGAGCTTCCCGAACCGTATTCCTTGCCGGCGATGACAATCAGCGGGACGCGCTCCGTCCGGTAGCGCTCGGCGGCGTCGAAGATCGTCATCTCGGTCTTCTCCGGCAGGTGCACCGTCCAGTAGCCCTCACGAGGCGTCAACAGGTTGCGCAGGCGGATGTTCGCGAACGTCCCGCGGACGAGCACCTCGTGATTGCCGCGCCGGGCGCCGTAGCTGTTGAACTCGGGGCGCGGCACCTCGTGCTCGAGGAGATAGTGACCGGCCGGGCTCTCGGGCGGAATGCTGCCGGCGGGGGAGATGTGATCGGTCGTCACCGAGTCGCCGACGATCACCAGCGCGCGTGCCGCGATCACGTCGGAGAGCGGCGCGGGCTTGGCCTGCATCCCCTCGAAATAGGGGGGCTCCTGCACGTAGGTCGAGGCTGGATCCCATTGATAGAGCGGACCGGTCGGCGCCGCCATCCGCTTCCAGTTCTCGTCACCGTCGAAGATGTGCTCGTACTCGCGCTGGTACATCTCCATTTTGAGCGAGCGGCGGATCGACTCGTTGACCTCCTCGGCGGACGGCCAGAGCTCCGACAAAAAGACATCCTTGCCGTCCCGATCCCTGCCGAGGGGCTCGGTCGAGAGATCGCGGCGGATATCGCCTGCCAGCGCGAACGCCACCACCAGCGGTGGAGAGGCGAGGTAACTCGCCTTCACCAGCGGGTGAATGCGGCCCTCGAAGTTCCGGTTGCCGCTCAGGACCGCGACCACGTTGAGCTTCTCCCGCTCGACCGCCGCTTCGACCTCGGCGCTGGCCAGCGGCCCGCTGTTGCCGATGCAGGTGGTGCAGCCGTAACCGACCAGGTAGAAGCCGAGCTGCTCGAGGTAGGTCATCAGGCCGGCGGCCTCGAGATAGTCCGTGACGACTCTAGACCCGGGCGCCAGGCTGGTCTTGACGGTTGCCGACACGCGCAGCCCGCGCTCGACGGCGCGCTTCGCCAGCAGGCCGGCTGCGATCATCACCGAGGGATTGGAGGTGTTCGTGCAACTGGTGATGGCGGCGATCACGACCGAGCCGTTTCGCACTTCCCGCGCGGGCCGGGTCTTGACCGCCGTGGCATGCTCGTGCTGGCCGAGACGGTCCGCCTCACCGCCCTCGGCGTCGAAGCGCGCCACGTCGTGATTCTTTGGCTTCTCCTCGTGCGCGAACGCCGTTGTGAAGCTCTGCCAGACGCCGGGTAGCGCCACCCGATCCTGCGGCCGCTTGGGTCCGGCCAGGCTGGGCTCGACCGCGCTCAGATCGAGGTCGAGGAGCTCGCTGAAGGTCGGCGTCCGCATGTCGTCCGTCCGGAAGAGCCCCTGGGCCCGGGTGTAGCGCTCCGCCAGGTCGAGCAAGGCCGGTTCGCGACCGGTGGTTTCCAGGTAGCGCAGCGTCTGCTGGTCGACCGGGAAAAGGGAGGAGGTCGCGCCGTACTCGGGACACATGTTGGAAAGCGTGGCTCGATCCGGCACCGACAGGCTGGAGAGCCCGGCGCCGCAGAACTCGACGAACTTGTTGACCACGCCGTGCTTGCGCAGCATCTCGGTGAGCGTCAGCACCAGGTCGGTCGCCGTGGCGCCGGGGCGGAGCGCGCCCGTCATCCTGACGCCGACCACGACCGGCGTGGGCAGGAACATGGGCTGGCCGAGCAGTGCGGCCTCGGCCTCGATGCCGCCGACGCCCCAACCCAGCACCCCGAGCCCGTTGACCATCGTGGTGTGCGAATCGGTGCCGACCAGGGTATCGGGGATCGCATAGGTTCCCAGTTCGTCCTCGCGGACCTGCACCACGCGGCTCAGACGTTCAAGGTTCACCTGGTGACAGATGCCCATGCCGGGCGGCACGACGGTGAAGTTGTGAAAGGCCTGTTGCGCCCAGCGCAGCAGCGCATAGCGCTCGCCGTTGCGGCCATACTCCCGCTCGATGTTGCGCGCATAGGCAGCGGTGGTGCCGAAGGCATCGACCTGGACCGAGTGATCGATGACGAGGTCGGCGGGAACGAGGGGGTCGATCTTGCCCGCGTCCTTCCCGGCGCGCTGCATCGCGGAGCGCATCGCGGCCAGGTCGACGACGGCGGGGACGCCGGTGAAGTCCTGGAGGAGGACGCGCGCGGGCTTGAACGGAACTTCAGCCTCACCAGACGTCGCATCGGGCCAGCGCGCCAGCGTCCGCACGCTGACCTCCGAGCCGCGTCCGGCATCGAGCTCGCGCAAGAGCCCTTCGAGCAGGATCTTGACCGTCACCGGCAGCCGTCCGGGATCGGCGCCGAAATCCGCAGTTCGATCCAGCGGATAGAAATCCAGCGCGCTCCCCGCGAGCCGCTGCCGAATCGCACTCATCTTATTGAATGCTAGCAGCGCCTCAGGCGCGATTGCCGCTATGGAACTTGCGATGGACGGCGCGCAGCTGCGGATTGGTGACGTGCGTGTAGATCTGCGTCGTGTTGAGGTTTGCATGCCCCAGCATTTCCTGAACGGCGCGCAGGTCGGCGCCGTTGGAGAGCAGGTCGGTGGCAAAGGAGTGCCGCAGCGTGTGCGGCGTGGCGTCCACCGCCAGGCCGGCGGCCTTGACGTATTTCTCGACGATGCGCTCGATGGATCGCGGTGACATCCGCATCCGCAGGCCGTCCGGGCTTGGATCGCGCTCGCCCCGGGTGCGGATGAAGAGCGGTTTCCAGTGATCGGTGCGCGCCTGCACGTAGCGCTCGACCCAGGTCGCGGCGGCCTCGGTCAGAAATACGATCCGGGTCTTGCGGCCCTTGCCGATGACCCCGAACTCGCGCGTTCGCAGGTTGACGTCATCACGGTTGAGGCTAGCCAGCTCCGAGACGCGCAGGCCGGTACTGAAGAAGAGTTCAAGCACCGCCCGGTCGCGTAGCCCGAGCTCGTCGGTGACGTCCGGGGCGCAGAGCAGCCGCTGCATCTGCTCCGGATCGAGGAACTTCAGGGAGCGCGATTGCGCCTTGCCCAGCTCGACCCGATCGGGGGCAAGCACCTCCAGGCCCTGCATCGCCCAGTACCGGAGAAGCGAGCGCAGCGCAATCAAGAAGTAGGTCTGGGTGACGCGGGCCAGCGGCCGGCCGGTGCGGGCGTTGAGGTGTCGGGCGAGCGCCAGCTTGTAGGCGCGCACGGCGTCCGGATCGAGATCGGTCAGGTCCTGGACCCGCGGGTGTCGCTGGCTGAGATAGGCGAGCAGGTGATCGAGATAGAGGTCGTACTGGCGGATCGTCAGCGGGCTGAGGTTGCGATCGATCTCGCAGGCCTCGAGGAAGGTGCGCACGCGCGTCTGCAGGGCGGCCGGAATCGCGGGTGCCTGGGGCGGGGACGTGGAGGAGGCGTTGGGCACGCTGCTTCCGCGATTGTACGGCGCGCTTGCGCCTATCGCGCCGATCCGCTCGCTAGAGCTCGCCCCGAACGATCCGGCGACGGATCCACTCCTCGAAGAAGCGTTCCTTGATCAGGTAGGCGCCCGCCGCATCGAGGTCGACCAGTTCGCGCTCGAGCAGCGTCTGCACCGCCCGCTGTACGGTGGTCGCGGGCCCCAGGTTGGCATGGCGGCGGTAGGCCTCGCTATAGATGTTGCGGCCGCCCCACTCGACCAGCGCCGTCAGGAGGTTGCGCTGGGCCGGCGCCGAATCGTGCCAGAGCACAGTCATCTGCGCCGCCTCGGCGTCGAGCACACGGTCGATCGCGGTCGACACCAGCTCCTCGGCAGACAGCGGGAGTAACGCCACCTCCCAGAGGAAGTGAGCCGCCTCCTGCGTGTCGTTCGGATGGCCGCGGGTGAAGTCGAGCAGGGTGTCGATCGCGGTCCGTGGGATCGGCCGTCCGCTGGCCTGAAGGCGCGCCGTGAGGAAGTCGCCAAACTCTCGCTTGGGAAGCGGCCCCAGCGGGTACGGTCGGGCGATCTTCAGCAAGGGCGCGGTCCGGTCGTGCACCGCCTTGCGTAACAGTGCCTGGCGCGAGCCGAGAAAAGCGTAGCTGACGTGCTGCTGTTGCTGGATGACCGCCCGGAGCAAGCGGAGCAGGCTCGGACCGAGCTCCATCAGGTCCTGGAACTCATCGAGGACGACCACCAGCCGGCCCTTGCGCTCGCGCGCGATCGTCTCCGGTTCGCTGAAGAGTTGCTCCAGGAGGGCGTCGAGGTTGGGGCTGCCGGCGCTCCCGGCTTCAAACGTCAGCTGCGTGTGGCCCCGGTCGTCGAAGCTCAGTGAGGGGCGGACGCGAAACGCGCGCAGGTGCTGGACGACCCAGTCCTCCGCCCGCTGGGCCGGGCTCTTGAACGCCTGCAGGTAGGCCGATGCCAGCCGATCGGCCAGCCGCGCCCGAGAGGGGACCAGCATGCAGTCGAGGTAGGCGACCGGGATCCCGCCGGCCTCCAGCTGCCGCTTGACTTCGAGGATCAGCGAGGTCTTGCCGAAGCGGCGAGGGGCCTCGATCAGGACGTTCTGGCCGTCGCGGAGCTCGCGCTCGAGCACCATCAGGTCTGTTTCGCGATCGGTGAAGGCATCGCCGGAGACGATCCGGCCGAAGCGAAATGGGTTCGTAGCCTGGCTTACGCGGGATGGCATAACGCAGATCAGTATAATCTCGGCCAGCCGACGCCGCCCGGGACTAGGCGGAGCGGGACAGCGCGCGGTTGTTCGGCAGGCTGTAGCCGGGCAGCAGGGCCGCCCAGTCGGCTCGCAGGTGCCGCCGCCGGAAATGAGTCAGGGCGAAGCGATCGCAGGCGGTCTCCGCCGCCGCCTTTCGGTCTCGCACCTCGCGCAGGTACCAATGGTAGAACTCGTGGCAGTAGAGGAAGCGCACGACCTCGCGCCGCGTTCGGAATCGGACCGTTGTTTTATCCCAGGTGAAGGCCAGCTTCCGGCCCGGCTTCCGATGCGCGCGGTGGTACACCGGCTCGCCCCAGGCCCGGAACGGCTCCGGCACCTGGAGTTCGATCAACCGATCCTCATACCAGCAGACGGCGGCGAGATGGGGCGCCCGACGGTAGCGTAAGGGCCGCAGCCGGACGGTATAGCCGGTCGCGGGCGGGAGGTCGGCGAGCCAGCGCCGCGCGGTCGCCGCGTAGGGGGCGCCGGAGCGTGACTCGACGGCCATGCCGAGCCAGGCTCGGGCGGTGGGGGAGGATGGGGCCACTTACTCAGCATAGGAGCCGGGCTTCAGGGCGATCGATCCCCAGTCGGTCGCGTTACATCGTTCGTAAGGGAACGTCGCCGGAATGCGGCTGCTGCCGTAGCCTTTCCTTGCCACACTGCTCGATGGTGGAAGGCCAACCTCTGAGCGCGGCCGATCTACGCCGATTGAAGTCCCGGCGCACCTCGACGGCGACGGCCGCTCGTCGCGCCGGCTCCTGGCAGCGGCCGAGCGGCGACTGGAGACAGACGGTGCGCTGGGCGCTGGTTGCGCTTCAGACGGAGGCGCGCGACTGGCGTCTCGCGATCCCCGGGCTGGTGCGAGGCGAATTCGTTTTCACGGTAACGCTCTGGGTCGCGGTCTTCAGCGTCACCGCCGGCATCGTGGCGATGCCCACCGTCCCGCTCACCACCCGCTATGCCGCCGGGCTGGCCGCGGTCGCATACCTCTATCTATACGCGGAGATTGCCCGGTCGCGCCGGCCAGTGCCCGGGCGGCGGGTCCTGCTGACGCTGGCCGATGCGGCGATCGTGATTGTCCTTGGCCAGCTGTCAGCGCCTTATGTCGGCTACGCGCACCTGCTCGTGTTCGCGGTCGCTGCGCGCATCGCGGTGCGCTTCAGCGATCCGCGCGCGCTGCCGGCCGGCCTGATGCTGCTGATTCCGTTCGAGGCAGCCGCGCCTGTTTCGCTCTTCTCGCGTGTCCTCGACGGCTTTGCCGTGCTCGCCCTGATGCTGGTCGTCCAGCAGGCGCAGGGCGCAGCGCGCGCCGCCCAGGTTCGGCTCGACCGGCAGACCTGGTTGAGCGGACTGATTTCGGCGCTCGCTCGTGCCCGGGATGAGGAGACGGTCGTATCGCTGCTGGCCTCCCTGGCCGGGCCGCTCGTGCCTGGCGCCGGTTGGGCGTTCTGGCTCCGGGAGGTGGCAACTGATGAATTCCGCGCCGTGCGCTGGAGCGGTCTGGGCGCCGGTGAGCGCCCGGTGCTCACCTTCAACCCCACCCTCGGGGCCGACCGGAGCGAAGCGGTGTTGATCACGGGTCCGTTGCCCGGCACCGCGACCGGATCGGCCACCCTGATCCAGCCGATGCTGGTTGACGGCGAGCCGGTCGGGCTCGTGACCGTCGGCGCCGGCCCGGAGAGGTTCGATCCGAATACCCGCAGTCTGGTGCGGGTGGTGGCGGACGAGGCGGCCGTCGCCTTGGGACGCCTCCAGTTGATCGACGAGCAGCGCACCAAGCGGCAGGCGATGGAGCAGGCGAACCGGCTCGCCGGTGTCGTCACCACCCACGCCGGCGACCAGGTCGCGGCGCTCGAGGCGCTCCTCCCGGAACTGGCCGGCGTGCTCCGGATCCACAGCGTTCACCTGGAATGGGTCGACGGCGACCAGATCGAGCTGGTCGTGGGCTCGAGCGACGCGCTGGCAAGCTACGCGCCGCCAATCCTGTCGCTTGCGGGCACGCGCACGGCTGACGCGCTGGCCGATGGTCGGGTCGTCCGTGAAGCGATTACCGGGCGGCGGCCCGAGGACCTGTTCTGCATGACCGCCGGACTGCGGCATGCGGTCGTCGTGCCGCTGCAGTGCGCCGGGATCGCCGGCACGCTGCAGGCCGGACGGCGCGACTCGGTCGGGTTTTCCGCCGGTGAAACGCTGATCCTCGAGCTGCTGGCCGAGCGGCTCGCGCTGCTCTTCGCCGGCGGGCTCGCCGCGGCGCCCTCGGCCCACGCCCCCCAGGCAGCCTTTCAGCGGCCCCAGGAGGCGGCATGAGCAAGGGCCTGACGGCGACCAGCGTCCGGGCGGCCAGCCAGGCCGACAGCCTGGTCAACGACATGCGCGGCGCCCTGGTGCAGGCGGTCGACCCAACCGCCCCGGCGGAAGACGGCGACCAGGTGGAGCGCGCCGTCACCTACCGGGTTACGACCATCCTGATGGTGGTGTTGCTCAGCCTGCTGTTCATCACCTCGGCTGTGCCCGATATCGGACCCAGCCTGGCCAGCGTGGTCCAGGCGCAGCACCTCTGATCTCCAGATCGGCTCCCTCAGGCTACGTCGCAAAATCAGCAATTACTGACGTAGCGGCTGGGTCGGCGAGATTGCTCCGAGTCAGGCTCCCCTCTAGCTCTCCGGACCGCTCAGCGGTCGGCCGCGGTCCAGGTATCCCCGAGCAGGCGCACCGGGCCGCGGCGGTCCTCGCCGATGATTTCCGTCAGCACCGGGGCGATCGGCGGACGGAAGTCGATCTGCGGCAGCCGGGACAGCTCCATCCACTGCCAGCCGGCCAGTACCGGGTCGTCCCGGTCGATCCTGGGCTGCTGGCGGCCGATGTCGACGGCAAAGGCCAGGTTGACGGTGTGGCGGTCGGGGGCCAGCGTCTCGTAGACGGCCAGCAGCGGTCCGACGTC
>JALZAV010000172.1 GCA_030948145.1 Candidatus Dormiibacterota bacterium | reverse complement strand
GGAGCTGCTTCAGCGCCCGCCAGCCCCCGGCGAGTGGTCGGCGGCTGACTGTCTGAACCACCTGCTGCTGACGGAGCGCATCGTGTTCGGCGCTCGTCTGCGCGCCATCCTTGAAGGGCGCGACCTGGCCACCTTCGACCCGGGCGAGTCGCGCGATCCCGACCCCGAGCGCACGCCGCGCGAAGTCGCGATGTCCCTCGCGGCCGAGCGCGACGAGAACCTGGCCGTAATGAGGGACCTGACACCGGCCGACCTGGAGCGGAGCAGCCGGCATCCCGAGTACGGCATGGTCGCGCTGCGCGTCGTGCTGAATACCTGGGCCGCGCACGACCTCCAGCACACCGTCCAGGCGGAGGAAGCGCTGATGCAGGCGTTCATCCCAGGCACCGGCCCGTTCCGCTTCAGGTTCGAGGACCACGAAGTCAGGACGTAGCGTCGACCTCGAACGCGGGGCCGGTCAGCCCCGGCCGCATCCGAAGACGACCGCCCAACGCCCGTGTAGAGAATCCGTGGCCGGCTCCGATTGAAAGGTGAGCGGCATCCACAGGAGGTGCCGCCAGCACCACAGACGGAGGGACCGATGGCACTGGTGACAGCACAAATGTCCGTTTCGCTCGACGGGTTCTTCTCGGGGCCAAATGACATCGACGCTGGCTTCCACCGGGTGACGCGCTGGGTGATCGACACCCTCGCCTGGCGTGAACGCCTTGGCTTCGAGGGAGGCGAGTCCAACGCCAACTCCGAACTCATCGCGGAGTTGCAGGCGGCGACCGGCGCCTACGTGATGGGCCGCCGAATGTTCGATGTCGGGGAGGTGCCGTGGGGCGACAACCCTCCGTTCCGCGCACCCGTCTTGGTCGTCACGCACCGAGCTCGGGAACCCCTGTCCAGGGAGGGTGGCACCACCTTCACGTTCGTCACCGACGGCATCCAGAGCGCCATCGAGCAGGCCCGCACGGCGGCCAACGGCAAGGACGTGGCGATCTCTGGAGGTGGGGATCTGCTGCGACAGGTGATCCGAGCCGGTCTGCTCGATCAGCTGGAGCTCCACATCTCCCCCGTCCTGATCGGCGACGGGATGCGTCTCTTCGATCGCGCCGACCACGACGCCGTGGAACTCAGCCCCACGCGGACCGTCCATACGCCCGGCGTCACCCACATCCGCTACAAGGTCAACGGGCCATCGACCTTGGCCATCGACGACCGGGGCCGAGGCGCCTCCGGAGCAGCTCTGGCGAGGCGAGCTGATCTGCCTTGAGCCGCGCTGCCTGCGCCTCGAGGTAGAGCCGCTCAGGAATGCTCGTGCTCGACCGAGCGGCGTCGAGGAAGCTCGCCTCGGCGGCGGCGTGGTCCCCAGCGAGGTCGAGCAGGTGGGCGCGGACGGCCGCGACCCGGTGGTGCTCAGCCATGCGGCCGTCCTGGTCGAGGGTGGCCAGCAGATCGAGGCCGGCCGCCGGCCCATGGACCATCGCCACCGCAACAGCCCGGTTCAACCGGACCACCGGGCTGGGCGACATCTGCTCGAGCAGCTCGTACAACGCCGCGATCTGCGGCCAGTCGGTGTCCTCCGCCCGAGCGGCCTCGGCATGAACGGCGGCGATCGCGGCCTGTAGCTGGTAGGGCCCGAGCGGCGAACCCGTCAGCGCCGCGGTCACGAGCTCGATGCCTTCGTCGATAAGCGCACTGTCCCACTGCGAACGATCCTGCTCGGCAAGCGGGACAGGCGTGCCGTCGGGCGCCGTACGGGCCGGCCGCCGAGCGTCCGTCAGCAGCATTAGGCCAAGCAGCCCGGCCACCTCGCCGTCATCAGGGAGTAGGTCGCGTACGACACGCGTGATCCGGATCGCTTCCACGGTGAGGTCAGCTCGGGTCACCTTCGGGCCGGACGTCGCCGCGTAGCCCTCGTTGAAGATCAGGTACAGAACCTGCAAGACGACGGCGAACCTCGGCCGGCGATCGCCGGGCGGCGGTAGCTCGAAGCGGCCGCCCGCGCGCAGGATGAGCCGCTTCGCACGGCTGATCCGCTGCGCCATGGTCGCCTCGGGGACCAGGAAGGCGCGGGCGATCTCGGCAGTGGTGAGGCCACCGACCGCCCGCAGCGTGAGTGCGACCTGCGAGGCCGGGGTGAGCTCCGGGTGGCAGCAGAGCAGCAGCAGCGTTAGCGTGTCGTCCTGATCGGGCACCTCGACGTCGCCACGCTGGTCCGACAGGGCGACGGCGACCTCCCGGCGGCGGCGCGACTCTTCGCTCTTGAGCTGGTCGGCGAGCCGGCGCGACGCCACGGTGATCAGCCAGCCGTACGGATTGTCGGGGATGCCGCGCTCGGGCCACTGGACGGCGGCTGCGAGCAGCGCCTCCTGGACCGCGTCTTCGCAGGTGTCGAACCGCCCGTGACGGCGGACCAGCGTGGCGAGGACTCGCGGCGCCGTCTCACGCAGCAAGCCCTCGACGGCCGGCGGACTCACATCTCTATCCCGTCCGGGCTCAGGATGGGACGCACCTCCATACCCCACAATCGGGCGTCGGGCCACGCCGCGGCGATCTCCACGGCGCGGCCCATGCTTTCGCAGTCGACGATGCAGTAGCCGACCATCTGCTCTTTAGCCTCGGCGAAAGGTCCGTCGGTGATCGCGGCGAGGCCGTCGCGGACCCTGACCGAGCGGCTGGTCGACGGATCGGCAAGCCCCTCCCCGCCGACGAACTCCCCGGTCTCGACGAGCTCATTGACGATCCTGTCGGCCTCCTCCATCAGCGATCGCTTCTCCGATTCCGGCAGCGCCTCCCGAGCCGCTGGATTCTGATAGATCAAAAGCATGTACTTCATCTTGAAAGCACCTCGTGGAGCTTGGCGGCGAACGCATCTGGCTGGGCGCCGAATCCCCCGTGGTCGCCGGGGAACATGACGGGCTGTGTCCCCAGCCGTTCGGCCACGGCGCATGCGGCCCGGTGCGGCGGCTCGCCTTCCGACGCGTCGCCCATTGCCGCCACGACGCGCACGGAGGACACCTGGAGGGCCGCGATGTCGGGGCCGTACTTATTGAACGGCGGCACCTCGTAGCCAATGAAGAACTCCATGTTCTTCGCCAGGCGCGCCATCAGCTCCATCGTCTCCGGGTCCGGCTGCCCCTGAGGCCCCGGTCCGCCTCCGGGAAGGCGTCCCTGTTCCTGGACGGCCGCATCCTCCACCGCTTGCTCGCCACCGTCCTCTGGCTTGCCGCCGCTCATCCTCAACTCTGCGCCCAAGATCTGCATCGCGGGGCCGGCACCCTCCTTGAGGAACGCATCCTCAACATCCCGGATGACGGTGCGCCAGTGATCGCGGTCGGACAGCAGCTCAAAGAGCGGAGGCTCGTGGGCGACCAGAGTGTTCACCTGCTCGGGGTGACGGGCGGCCAGTTCCAGGCCGATCGTCGCACCAGAGCTGTTGCCGAAGACGTGCGCGGGCCTGTCCGCGGTGACGCCCACGGCCGACAATAACCGGTGCGCGTCATCGCCATGGACCTCAATCCTCTGGTGCTCCGGCGCCC
>JALZAV010000063.1 GCA_030948145.1 Candidatus Dormiibacterota bacterium | reverse complement strand
AGATCGTTGCCGAGCGGAGGTTGGCTCGGGACAACTCCTGGTTGATTACGTCGAAGTCGGCCGCGACCGGCCGCTGCGCGTTGAAGAGTTGAATGGTCGTGACTCCGGAGACTGCCTCCTGGAGAAAGCCGTTGATCGATCCCAGTCGCGAGCGTGTCCAGCGCTGCGCCTGCCGCAGCCTTCCAGTAATGAGTGTGGCCGCGACCAGCATGACGACCGCCATTCCAATGACGATGAGCGCGAAAGACCAGTTGATCAGCAGCAGGAACACGATGATGAAGAGAGCTGACACCACGTTGCCGATGCCCAGGATCAGACCGCCGGTAAAGACCTGGTTGATCGAGTCGACATCGTTGGAGATCAGGCTGACGAGTTCCCCGACGGCGGTCCGGTCGAAAAAGGAAACTCCCATGCGTTGCCAGTGAGCAAAGATGGAATTTCGGAGCTCGAACATCACGCGCTGACCGATCACGTTGGTCAGTTGCAGTTGGGCATACCGCGCGAGCCCGTTGGCGACCAGCACTAGAACCCAGAGCAAGGCCAGCCATTGGTATCCGTCCAGGCGCTTGGGCCCGATGTATTTGTCGATCGCCTGCTGGGTGAAGTACGGGCCGGCGAGCTCCAGCATCGAGAGCAGTAGCAGCAGCATGACCGCCGCCGCGAGCAGCGATGCGTGGGGCCTGATCAGGCGCCAGAGCCGGCGGCTCACGAGGTTCGTCCCTCCGAGCTGTGCCATCGGAAAAGGTCTTCTTCGAGCTGCTGGCGTCCATACAACCTGGCGTAGACGCCGCGCCGCCGAAGTAATTCGCCGTGTGTGCCCTGCTCCACGGCCTGGCCTTCCTGCAACACGACGATGAGGTCGGAATCCTTGATGGTCGAGACCCGGTGGGCGATGACCAGCCTCGTCTGGTCGCCCCTGCCGGCGCGAAGCTTCTCGAGTATGGCCTCCTCCGTGGCCGTATCCACGCTCGAGAAGGCGTCATCCAGCACCAGGACCCGGGGCCGGGTGAGCAGCGCGCGCGCGATTGTAGTCCGCTGCTTCTGCCCACCGCTCAGCGTGATGCCCCGCTCGCCGATGATGGTCTCCAGGCCGTCGGGAAATTGGTCCAGGTCGGCGCTGAGTTGCGAGATATCGGCTGCCCAGCGTAAGGAGGGAGACTCCAGGTTGTCTGCGCCGAGGCTGATGTTCCACGCGAGTGTCTCGGAGAAAAGAAACGGCTCCTGGAGCACGCACCGGATTTGCGTTCGGAGCCACTCGAGCGAGAGGTCGCGGGTGTCGACGCCATCGAAGAGAATCCGGCCCCGGTCTGGATCGTAGAGCCGCAACAACAGGCTGACCAGGGTCGTTTTCCCCGAGCCAACCGTCCCCACCACCCCCACCGTTGATCCGGCCGGGATCAGCAAGGAGAAGCCTGCCAGCACGGGACGGCCGTTATGGATGAACGTGACGTCGTCAAACTGGATCTCACCGCGGGCCTCGGTGGGCTGCCGCGGGGCAGCCGACGTCTGGATCGCAGGCGCCCGTTCGACGATCTCCTCGATGCGCCTGAGCGATGCGGCACCCTGGAAGAGATAGTTGACCACCCACCCGATCCCGAGCACCGGGCCCGACATCTCGAGCAGGTAGGCCATGAACTGCACGAACTGGCCCAGCGTGATCCGCCCCTGCACGACGTGGATGCCACCGACGTACAGCAGGACCACGGCGGCGACGCCGTCGACGATCGCGAAGACCGGCCAAAGTGCGTTGTACAGGCGGGCAAACCCCAGACTTCGCTCCATGTAGTCCTGGTTGAGCTCGCGGAAGGCTTGCCGTTCCGCGTCCTCCTGCGCGTACGCCTTGACCACGCGGATACCGGAAAGATTCTCCTGGGCCCTCGCCGTGAGCGCCGCAAATTGCTCTTGCAGCCGGCGCGACCGCCGGCGAGTGTTCGGGCCAACGATGATCAACACCGTGTGCGGCACGACAAACAGGCAGACGGACAGGACCGTCAGCTGCCAGTCGATCAACAGCATCAGGGTGACGACCGCCACGAAAATGACGAGCGCGTTGCCGAGGTTGCTGAGCCCGATCGTGATCAGGGCCTGCACAGCACTCATGTCGTTGGTGGTCCGCGCCATGATGTCGCCGGTGCGGATTTGTTGGAAGAAACCCTGATCGAGTTTGAGCAAGTGGGCGAACAGCCGGCTCCGCATTTCAGATTCCACCCGATAGCCGAGCGCACTAAATGAAAGGCGTCGAAAAAATTGACTCAGCGCAGCCGCCCCGGCGGCGATGATGACCGCCAGGGCGAGCATTGGGATGCGTCCTTCCTGTCCGCGTGTGATGGCATCAACCGCTTGCCCGAGGTAATACGGATAGAGCAGCGCTAAACCGTTCGCCAGCAGGATGGTGAGCACGCCGAGAGCGAGCAAACGCCAGTGACGCCGCAGGCTCGTACGCAGGAGCTTCATCGAGTACGAGTGAGCCGCGGTACCCCTATGCGGAAATCCGTTATCCCGTAACAGACTTCGGCGTCGCGGCCATCGCGCACGTCGGCGGCGGTGCGAAAGGGAATGCGACGGGACATCACCGACTGGCTACATATCTAGCTCACACGACACCAGCGTTCAGGCGCCCAACTCGAGGACCGACAGGATGTTGCCCGCAGGGTCCTTGAACCAGGCAATGGTCGGGCCCTGGTTGCGCATGATCCCTCTGGCGTCGAGATTCATGCCCTCGTAGTGCTCGAACTGGACGCCCGCTTTGGTGAGGCTGTCGACCGCCTGCTCCACGTCCTTGACCGGGAAGTTGAGCACCGTGAAGGTCGCGGGCTCGTGGTTCGGCTTCGGGTAGATGATGACCTTCTTGCCGCCCGCCAGGTTGAGCGTCAGCAAGCCGTTCGCCTCGGTCACGTCAAGCCCCAGCTTGCCTTCGTAGAACTCCTTCGCCTTCGGGATATCGTTGGACGAAAATCCGGAGAAAGCCTCGCTATCCCGCAGAACCGGCTTTAAGACGGCTGCGGGTGTCGACTGTGACGGTTCCAGATTGCTCATGGGGTCATGCTAGGCTTTGCCCGCCTCCAGACGGGCGACGATCTTTTCGATCTCGGTATCCTGCGCTGCCAGGTGGGCCTGGATCTGCAGAGCGGTGTGGAGGACGGCGTCCGCGTCCTCGTAGGTCGCCTCCGCCCGTTTGTCGCTCGCGACGGCCAGAACGTTCTGGCCCACGATGATGATGCTGAGAAGGACGAGCTGGAGGAATGTCTGGCTGATCCACTGCACGATGATGACGGCGCTCCCTGACGCGATCGCGCCCGGGAGTGAAATAAGCGCGAGTACGGCGAAGGCATAGGCGCACCACATTGTCCCGACGCCGGTCGTAACCTTGAGGGCCAGCCAGCGGTTGAATCGTCCGACCGGCGAGTCGGCGCTGAGCATGAGCTCTCGGACCTTGACCGGTCTCTGGTCCTTTCGACGAGCGATGTGCGGATGGAGCGTGGGGGTGAAGATGTTTGGCATGGCGATAAGTATGAAGGCCAACACCGCTCGGGTCACAGCCGAGTCTGCCGCTCAGGCGCGTGCCGTGGCGGCTTCGTCGGCCCGGCGCTCGCCCGCGGCCGCGGTCGCCTTTGGCGCGACCCGCCAGAAGTGGCGCAGGGCCTGGTTCCAGTCCTCCAGGATGGTTCGCGCCATGGCGGAGCCGGTCCACGTGCCGTGTTCCTCCACCAGCTGCCGCAGGTGGATGCCGTCCTCGGCCATGAGGTGGTGATCACCGGACAAGCGTTCGACCTCGACCAGCTCCGGGTTGACCATCGCCGGGAGCCCGATACCGGGGTCGTAGACGAAGACCTCACCCCCCGTCATGCCGGCGCCGAGATTGTGGCCAACTGGCCCCAATACCACGACGGTGCCGCCGGTCATGTACTCACAGGCGTGCTGACCGACGCCCTCGACGACGGCGACGGCGCCGCTGTTACGAACCGCGAAGCGCTCGCCCGCCCGCCCGGCGGCGTAGAGCTCCCCACCGGTCGCGCCGTAGAGCACCGTATTGCCGAGCAGGGAGGGATCGCCGGCGTCGTTTGCGGCAGGGCGGACGACGATGCGTCCGCCGCCCATCCCCTTGCCGACGTAGTCGTTCGCGTCTCCGGTCAAAACGAACTCGATGCCGGCGGTCAGGAAAGCGCCGAAGCTCTGCCCTGCGGCACCCTCGAACGCGACGCGGGCCCGCCCAGGAGGGGCGCCGGCGCCGAACTCCCGCGCGATCATCCCGCCGAGGCGCGCGCCGACCGCCCGATCTGAATTCTCGATCGGATACCAGAGATGAACCGCGCGACCGGTGCGGAGGCCATCGAAGGCGTCCTCGCAGAGCCGGTCGCCGAGGCGGGAGGCCGGCCGCTGGATCGGCAGGGAATGCTCGAACCGCGCTGCGCCGTCGCCCGCCGTGACCAGCAGCGGGGAGAGATCGAGGCGATCGGCCCGCGAACCGCTACCTCGCGCCTGTTTCAGGAGGTCGACCCGGCCGATGGCATCATCGAGGCGGCGCAGGCCGAGCGCGGCGAGGATGCGGCGAACCTCCTCGGCCACATGGGTCAGGTAGGTCACGACCATCTCCGGGGTGCCGGCGAACTTCGCGCGCAACTCGGGCCGTTGGGTCGCGATCCCGGCCGGGCAGGTGTCCAGATGACAGGTTCGCACCATGATGCAGCCTTCGGCGAGCAGCGCAGCCGTGCCGAAGCTGTATTCATCCGCACCGAGCAGGGCCGCGATCACGACGTCGCGTCCCGTCTTGAAGCCTCCGTCGACCCGGAGGCGGACGCGCCCGCGGAGGCCATTGAGGCGCAGCGTCTGCTGCGTCTCCGCGAGGCCGATCTCCCAGGGCATGCCGACATTCTTGATCGAGGAGAGCGGGCTCGCGCCTGTCCCGCCGTCAGCGCCTGCGATCTGGACCACGTCGGCCAGGCCCTTGACGACGCCGGCTGCGATCGTGCCGACGCCGGCCTCGGCAACCAGCTTGACCGAGACCCTGGCCAGGGCGTTGACCTGCTTGAGGTCGAAGACGAGCTGGGCAAGGTCCTCGATGGAATAGATGTCGTGATGGGGCGGCGGCGAGACGAGCCCGACTCCGGCCTGGGTGTGCCGCAGCCGGGCGATCTCCTCGGTCGCCTTGTGCCCGGGTAGCTGGCCACCCTCCCCGGGCTTTGAGCCCTGGGCGATCTTGATCTGCAGCTCGTCAGCGAAGGCGCAGTATTCGGGCGTCACGCCGAAGCGACCGGAGGCCACCTGCTTGATCCGCGAGTTGCGATCGATCGGCTGGCCGCGAGTGCGGTAGCGCGCGGGATCCTCCCCGCCCTCGCCAGTATTGCTCTGCCCTCCGAGGCGATTCATTGCGATCGCGAGCGTCTCGTGCGCCTCGGCCGCGATCGAGCCGTGCGACATCGCTCCGGTGGAGAAGCGCCGCACGACCGCGTCGATCGGTTCGACCTCGTCAAGGGGGACCGCTGCGCCGGCCGGCACGGTCTCGAGAAGATCGCGCGGCTGGGTCGGGGGGCGATCCTCGACGAGCCGGGCGAAGCTCTCGTAGAGGGCGTAGCCCTGGTCGGTCACCCCTGCTCTGGTCGCCCGCTGCAGCGCGTGGGCCGCCTGCAGCGCGTGGGCCGCCTGCAGCGCCTCGACCTCGACGGATCGGTGCAGAGCAGAGACCACATCCGGGTTGGTGGCGTGATACTCGGTCCCGGTTTTGTGGTGCTTGAAGAATCCGGGGGTCTCCAGCGCCGGAGCCGCCGTGGCAAAGCCGGCGGCATGCCGGGCCAGCACCTCCTCGCCAAGGTCGGCGAAGGTCGCGCCGCCGACAGAGCGCGGCGTGCCCGCGAAACACTCCTCGACCACCTCTGCCGAAAGGCCGATCGTCTCGAAGATCTGCGCACCGCGGTAACTGTCGAGCGTGGAGATGCCCATCCTGGCAAGGACCTTGAGCGTGCCGTCCTCGAGGGCTTGGACGAAGCGCTCCTGCGCGACGAGAGGCTGACGGTGATCGCCTCTAACCAGGATGGCCGCGATCGATTGCAACGCGAGCCGGGGGCAGATGGCGTCGGCCCCGTACCCGAGCAGGCAGGCGACGTGATGGACCTCGCGGGCCTCGTCGCTGCTGACGACGATGCTGCTCAGGCTGCGCAGGCCCTGGCGGAGGAGATGATGGTGGACGGCGCCGGTCGCGAGCAAGGAAGGGATGGGCGCCCGGCCCGGCCCAACATCAAGGTCGGAGACGATGAGGATGGAGCGTTCCGCGCGCACCGCGGCCTCCGCCTCGCGGGCGAGCTGTCCGACCCTCGCCCGTAGGCCGTCCGGGCCGTCACCGACCGGAAACGTCGCGTCCAGGTCGGCTACCTGCAGGGAGGACTGCGGGTCGCGCAGCGCCGCCAACCCTGAGCGGAAGAGCAAGAAAGAGTCGAACTCGACCTGCTCGGCCGCCTCCGCCGATTCCGCCAGGAGGGGAGCGGCAGGGCCGAGACAGGTGCGCAACGACATGACGAGCCGCTCGCGCAGATGGTCGATTGCGGGATTCGTCACCTGGGCGAAGCGCTGCTTGAAATAGTTGTAGAGCAAGCGCGGACGCTCCGCGAGCACCGCCGGTGGCGTGTCGTCACCCATGGAGAAGGTTGGCTCCTTGCCCTCGGTCGCCATCGGGCGCAGCACGACCGTGAACTCCTCCCTGGTATAGCCGAAGGCCGCCTGCCGGGCGAGGAGGTTGGTCGGGAGTTCGGTATCGGGAGTGCCGGTGTCGCCCGGCCGCAGCTGCTCGTCCATCCACCGTCCGTATGGTTGTTCCGAGGCCAGCCGCGCCTTGATCGCCGCGTTTTCCTCGAGACCGCCGCCGTCCGGGTCGACGCAGATCATCTGACCCGGGCCGAGCTGGCCGCGTCGTACCCATCCGCGGCCGCGCACGTCAACCGCTCCGGCTTCGGAGGCGCAGGCAACCAGTCCGTCCTCGCAGACGAAATAGCGCAGCGGCCGCAGCCCATTCCGGTCGAGCGCCGCGCCGACCCGGCGGCCGTCGCTGAAGATCAGCGCGGCCGGTCCGTCCCAGGGCTCCATCAGCGACGCGTGATAGCGATAGAAGTCGCGAACCGCGGGGTCGACGTCGAATCCCTCCCACGCCTCCGGGACGAGCATCGCCAGTCCGTGCCGGATGTCGCGTCCGCCGCGGACGAGCAGCTCAAGCGCGTTGTCGAGCATCGCCGAGTCGGAGCCCTCTTCATCGATCACCGGGCGCAGAAGCTCCTCAGGAGCGAGCCTGACCGCTCCCAGCCGTCCCTCGCGCGCCCGCATCCGATTGACGTTGCCCTGGATCGTGTTGATCTCGCCGTTGTGGCAGAGGAATCGGAACGGCTGGGCCCGCTCCCACGACGGCGCGGTGTTCGTGCTGTAGCGCTGATGAAAGATCGCAAAGGACGCCGTCAGCCTCTGATCTCGGAGATCGGCGTAAAAGACGGAGAGCTGCTCTGCCGCGCACATGGCCTTGTAGGTGATGGTCTGAAAGGACATCGAGCCGACATAGAGCCGGATGTCGCGGCGGCGGGCTCCGGCCTCTGCCCGCTTGCGCGCGCGAAAGCACCGGCGCTCGAGCTCCTCGACCGCGACCGAGTCAGTCGATCCGATGAAGACCTGCTCGATGCCCGGCATCGTCGACTGGGCGCGAGCGCCAAGGGCGCTGGGGTCGATTGGAACATTGCGCCAGCCGACCAGGTCCAGCCCCTCCTCGACGCACGCCTCGCGCATCTCACGGCGAGCCGCCTCGCGTTCGTGCTCGCCGACCTCCCCCGGTGTCCCCGAGGTGAAGATCATGGCGACGCCGAGGTGTGCGGCGCGACCGATCGCGAGACCTTGGTCGGCGGCGATGTTACGAATAAAGGCCTCCGGGAGCGGCAGCAGCAACCCGGCCCCGTCGCCCGACCGGTGGTCGTCGGCGACCGCGCCGCGGTGCCGGACCCGACCGAGGGCGTCGACCGCCGACTCGACGATGTCGTGGCTGGCACGGCCCCGCGAGTCCGCGACAAACCCGACGCCGCACGCGTCGTGTTCGTAGCGCGGATCATAGAGGCCCGTCTTCTTTGTGTTCACCGGCTTCGATCTGCGCGCTGAAAAATCCTGGTTAGCGTACGGCCGCTCGGCCCCGCGTTCTACGGATCAATGCGCCAAACGGCGTGGGCCAACTGCAAGCATCCGCACAAGGGTGACCGCGCCCGGGCGCGGGCGGACGCTGCCCAAACGACCAAGCCAAGTTGTGTGCTTGGCACAATGTGCCGCGCGCTGCCGACTGCTAGCGTGATGAAGGTGGCGGAGTCAGCGCGGACCGTCCTCTGCGGACTGATGCTCGTTCGGATCGAGGATGGCGGTCGCCGACGCGGCGCCCTTGTCGACCGGGCCGGATCCCAGGCCCGAGTGCTCGACGACCGGGATGGGGTCGTCATCCTGGCGGCGACGGGCACGACCCAGCAACTGGATGATATGCTTCACCGGCTTCGCGGCTTCGAGATCTCGAACGTGGTGCGGAGCGAGCCGCTTTCGATCAGTGGCGCGCGCCTCAGCCGGGTGGAGGTCGTCTCAGGAGGCGTCGGCGACGCGGCGCCGGTACCGCTGCTCGAGCAGGCGTAACACCCCGGATCGACCTCGGCCGCGCCCTGCAGATCGCGCGCGGTGAGGGACGGTAGTATTCGGGGCCTGATGGATATCAACCGCGCCATCGATGAGGCGGAGCAGCGGCTGCGCGGCGTCGTCGAGACCACGCCCCTACAGCCGTCAGCGCGGCTCTCTGAACTCTATGGCGCAAGGATCCTGATCAAGCGCGAGGACATGCAGGCGGTGCGCTCCTTCAAGATCCGCGGTGCATACAACAAGATCGCGTCCCTCTCCGGGGAGCAGCGCGGCCGGGAGGTCGTCTGCGCGAGCGCCGGGAATCATGCCCAGGGCGTGGCGTTCGCCTGCGCGCGCCTCCGGATCCGGGGGACGATCTTCATGCCGCGGATCACGCCAACCCAGAAGCTCGAGCGCGTGGAGCATTTTGGTGGGGAGATGGTTCAGATCCGGCTGGTAGGCGATTCCTATGACGAGGCGAGTGCCGCCGCCCATGCCTACAGTGACCAGGCGGGGGCGCTCTTCGTCCACCCATTCGACGACCTCGCGACAATCGCCGGCCAGGGCACGGTCGGGAAAGAGATCCACGAGGCGACCGGCGGCGACGTCGGCGTCGTGCTGGTGCCGATCGGCGGCGGCGGTCTCGCCGCCGGTGTGGCCTCCTACCTCAAGGAACGGGATCCGGAGCTCCGCGTCATCGGGGTCGAGCCCGCTGGCGCGCCATCGATGTACGAAGCGCTGCGCGCCGGCCGCGTCGTCACGCTGGAAGAGCTGCACACCTTCGTCGACGGGGCCGCCGTCCGGACCGTCGGACGGTTGACTTTTGATCTTTGCCGGCAGCATGTTGACCGCGTCGTCGTGGTCCCCGAGGGCCGCATCTGCACCACCATGATCGAGCTCTACCAGAACGAGGGGATCATCAGCGAGCCGGCGGGCGCCCTGGCCATCGCGGCGCTCGAAGATACCGCCGCCGAGATCAGGGGAAAGACGGCCGTCTGTGTGCTGAGCGGCGGCAACAACGACATCCTCCGCTACCCGGAGATCATGGAGCGGAGCCTCGTCTACCAGGGCCGCAAGCACTACTTCATCATCGAGTTCGCGCAGAAGCCCGGGCAGCTGCGCCAATTCGTCGACGATGCGCTGGGGCCGACCGACGACATCGTCCGGTTCGAATACATGAAGAAGACGAACAAGGAGCGCGGCGCCGCACTGGTCGGGATCGAGCTGAAGGACAAGGCCGACCTGAACCCCCTGCTCGAGCGCATGGCCAGGATCCAGTTGAACTTCCGGTCGCTGGGCAGCGAAGAGCTGCTCTACGACTACCTCGTCTAGCCTGCCGCCGGTATGAACACCGCGATCAGCGCGCTCGCGTTACCAGAGGAGGGGCTGCGCGCCGAGATCCGGCTGCTGGGGCAGCTCCTCGGCGAGACACTCCGCGAGCACGAAGGCGTCGCGCTCTACGAGCTGGAGGAATCGATCCGGCTCCGGACGAAGGCGTTGCGTCAGGACTTTATGGCTGACGAGGAAGCCCGTCTCGTCGCCGACCTGGATCGGATCGCGCTCGAGGACGCGGCGCGCCTGGTGCGTGCCTTTGCCACCTACTTTCAGCTCGTCAACCTGGCCGAACTGGAGCGGCAGGCACGTGCCGCGGCGCGGAGCAGCGACGCCATCGGAGTCCTCGATGCCTCACTGGCGCGCTGCGTCGCCGATGGCGTACCGGCGGACCGCCTCGCCATCGTCCTCGATCAGGTGGAAACGATCCCGGTGCTGACCGCCCATCCGACGGAGGCCGTCCGGCGGAGCATCCTCGACCACCAGGACCGCGTGGGCCAGGACCTCGCGCTCCTGCGCGCGCCGCTGGCCGGCCGCGATCGCGAACGGGTCCAACAGCGAATCGCGACCCATGTCCAGGTGCTGTGGCATACCGACGAGATCCGGTCGGTTCGGCCGCGCGTCCTGGACGAGGTGGGCAATGCCGTCTTTTACCTCGAGCGCACGTTTTTCGAGGCGATCCCGGATCTGGCCGACGAGATGGCGGCCGCGCTGGCCCGCCACTATCCCACCGTATCGCTGCCCGACCGGCCGTTGATCCGCCTCGGATCCTGGGTCGGCAGCGATCAGGATGGCAATCCAAACGCTGACGCCGCCATGCTGGGCCAAACCCTGCGGCTGCAACGCCGCTCGCTGCTCAGCCTCTACCGCGAGCGGGTCCGCGCCCTGGCGCGTGACCTCAGCCAGTCGGCGCGACTGACTGGTGTTGGCGAAGACCTGGCTGGCTCGATTCGCGCCGACGAGATCGAGCTTGCCGATTACGCCCAGTCGCTGTCGCCCGGAACCCGGGAGGAGCCGTACCGCCGCAAGCTCTCCTTCGTCTGGCGGCGGCTCGGCGCCATGCTGGACGGCGAGCCGCGTGGATACCGGACTGCGGCCGAGTTGCTGGCGGACCTCGACCTGATCGACGGGAGCCTCCGCCGCCATCGCGGGAGCGCGGTCGCCGACGGTGACCTGCTCCGGCTGCGGCGCCAGGTCCGCGTCTTCGGATTCGTCGGGGCCCAACTCGATGTGCGCCAGCATGCCGGCGTGGTCCGCGCGGCGGCAGAGGAGGTGATGACCCGCCTCGGCTCCAGCTCCGACCTGCTGCCGGTCGTGACGCTGAACCCGCCTCCGGTATCGCTCGACGCCGCAAACTGGTCGCGGGAGACGGGCACGCTCCTCGCCACCTTTGCGACGATGGCGGAGGCGGAGCGCGCGGCCGCCGGGTCGGCGCGGACGTTCATCATCAGCATGACCGAGAGTGCGGATGATGTGCTGGCGGCGCTCTTCCTTGCCGGGCTGGCCGGACTCCACGCCCTCGGCGGGGATCGCGCCCGAAGTTCCATCGACATCGTCCCTCTCCTCGAACGGCTAGACGCGCTCGACGGCGGGCCAGCCCTGATCGAGGCGCTCCTCCGGAATCCGCTGTACGCCCGGCAGCTCGACGCCCGGGGCGGCGTGCAGGAGGTGATGCTCGGCTATTCGGACAGCAACAAGGAGGTGGGCTACCTCTGCGCAGGTTGGGCGCTCTTCCGGGCGCACGAATCGATCGCCGAGGTGGTGGCGCGTCACGGTCGAACGCTGCGCATCTTCCACGGGCGGGGCGGGACGGTTGGCCGAGGGGGCGGCCCGACCCACGAAGCGATCCTGGCGCAACCACCGAATGCGCGGGATCCGAGGATCAAGATCACGGAGCAGGGCGAGGTGATCCACCGGAAATACGCGCGGCCGGAAACCGCCCGTGAAAACCTCGCCCTGGTGCTCGGAGCGACGCTCGAGCACGCGCTCGCATCGGGGACAGGCCAGGCCCCGGACGCGGCCTGGCGGGCGGCTCTGGACGAGATGGCCGACGTGAGCCGGTCGCGCTACCGGGCGCTGGTCGTCGACGACCCGGGATTCCAGCGCTATTTCCAGCAGGCCTCGCCGATCGAAGAGATCGCCCAGCTGAACACCGGCTCGCGACCGGTCAGCCGGGGAGGAACGATGCGGGTCTCGGATCTGCGGGCCATCCCCTGGGTCTTCGCCTGGATGCAGAACCGTCACCTGTTACCGGCGTGGTACGGCGTCGGGTCCGCTTTCCGGGACTTCAGCCGCCGGCCGAGCGGTCTCGAATGCCTGCGCGCCATGTACGCGGGCTGGCGCTTTTTCAGCTCACTCGTCGACAACCTTCAGATGGTGCTGGTCAAGGCGGACATGCGGATCGCCCGCCACTATGCGGGTCTGGTCACGGATGAGGCAGAGCGCCGCCGGATTTTCGGGGACATCGAGGCGGAGTTCGAACGTACCGCCGAGGCGGTGCTCCTGATCACCGAGCAGGAGACGATTCTCGAGCGGCAACCGA
>JALZAV010000171.1 GCA_030948145.1 Candidatus Dormiibacterota bacterium | reverse complement strand
CGACCGAAGTGGCGCAAACTTTGTCGGATGAGGTGCCCCGAACCGCACTAATTGTTGGTGCAACTTTGTTGAGCCCTATCAGTGGCTATAGCCATCCTTGGTCCTCGGCGACGCGCGCGGCCTCGGTGCGATTGCTGACTTCCAACTTCTGAATCGCCGATGACAGGTAGTTGCGCACGGTTCCCTCCGAAAGGAAGAGTGCCTTCGCGATCTCCGAGATGCCGGCGCCGTTCCGACCCGCGACCAGCACCTCCCGCTCGCGCTCAGACAACGGGCTGATTCCTGAGCTCAGCGCGGCGGCGGCCAATCCGGGGTCGATCACGCGCTCACCGGCCATCGTCCGTCGGATCGCCAACGCCAGCTCGTGTGCCGGCGCGTCCTTGAGCATGAATCCCGATGCGCCGCTCTCCATCGCGCGCCGCAGGAACCCGGGGCGCCCGAAGGTGGTGAGGATCAGCGGCCGGCAGGAAGGGAGTTCATTGCGCAGTTGGGCCGCCGCCGAGATGCCGTCGCCGCCCGGCATCTCGATGTCGAGCAGGGCAACGTCGGGCTTCGTTTGCAGCGCGAGTGCCAGGACGTCGTCGCCCCGGTCCGTCTCGGCCACGATCTCGATATCGCCCTCCATCGCAAGCAACGCCTTGAGGGCGCCGCGAATCATCCCCTGATCTTCGGCGATCAGCACTCGGATCACGCCGTTACGCGGTCGGCCGGCAGAGCGACGTCGCGCAGAGGCAGCCCGACTGTGAGGCGAAAGCCCTCATGGGGCAGCGGTTCGGCGGTAAGAGTTCCGCCGCGCTCCAGCACTCGCTCCCGCAGTCCACGCAGTCCAGTGCCTGCCTCGAGTGTGCCGCCGCGACCGTCGTCGACCACCTCGACGGTGGCCCGGCCATCCTGGTTTGTGATACGGATCGAGCAACGCTTCGCCTGGCTGTGCCGCATCACGTTCGTCACCCCTTCGCGCACCGTCCAGGCGAGGACAGCCTCCACGGCGGGCGGCAGCGGGGCATGGTCCTGGTCGACGTGATATTCAATGCCAGCGGCGGTGAGGGCCTCGTGAGCGCCCGCGAGTTCCGCGGCAAGGGTGGGCTGACGATACCCGGCGACTGCCTCGCGAACTTCGCGCAGCGCTTCGCGCGCCACCTTCTCGATGTCTTCGACTTCGTGCGCTGCCAGACCCGGCGTGTTCTTGATCAAACGGCCCGCCAACTCGCTCTTCAGCGCAATCACGGACAGGCTATGGCCGAGTAGGTCGTGCAGGTCTCTTGCGAACCGAAGGCGCTCCTCGCCCACTGCCAGCCTGGCGATCTGTTCGCGGGCGAGCGAAAGTTGCCGGTTGGCCTCCAGCAATAGGTGGCCGGCCACGGCGGCGAGCCCGACGATGATGTCGTTGAGAACTTCCCCGCTGGCCTGCAATGGGGAAACGCCGCGAATCACGTCGAGAATCCCCGCGCTCAGCGCGACAACAACGATCAGCGGTACCGCCAGGCGCCAGCGGAAGGCGGCCCCGGCCATTACGGCTGCGCAGACCACCAGCGTGCCGTACTTCGGCGGCGTCATTAGCGTGAAGCTGCCGATCAGGAGAGCGTTGAGCGCCACCGCGAAGGCACGATAGCGTTGATCGGGGCCTGCCAGGATGCGCGTCCAGAACCATGCCCAGACGGCTGCGCTTGCCAGGAGAAGCCCAAGCGCGAGCGTCTTGCCGTCCGGACTGAATGGCCCGCTGAGGATCACGGCGACCGGATAGAGGTAAAAGGCAAGCCAGGCCACCATGAAGAGGCGGCCCAGCTTGATCACACGGGCGTTCAGTCCCATCTCGTCCTAGCCTATGCGATTACTCCCTGCAGGTCGACCGTCCCCAGAAACCGCTGCTCCGGGTTCGCTTTCACGTCAGACAGTACCTTGCCATCCTTGAGGCGGACGACGCGATCGGTCTGGGCGGCGATATCCATATCGTGGGTGACGAGGATAAAGGTCGACCCGAGCTCCCGGTTCATCCGCCGCATCAGGGTGACGAGCTGTTGGCTGGTCTCACTATCCAGCTCGCCGGTGGGCTCGTCGCCGAGAACGATTTCCGGCCGGCTGATCAGCGCTCGAGCGATTGCGACCCGCTGCTGTTCGCCGCCTGACAGCTGATCGGGCCGGTGATGCATGCGGTCCTTGAGCCCGACCTCCTCCAGCAGCGTCGCCGCCCGCGCCTTCCCGTCCTTGCCGTTCTTGTGGTACCGCAGCGGCAGCATCACATTCTGGATGGCGTTCAGGCTTGGCAGCAGGTTGAACTCCTGGAAGATGAACCCCAGTTTCTTGCCGCGAAGGTCGGCCCGGGCTCCATCGCGGAGCTTGCCGGTATCGACGCCGTCGAGGAGGACTTGGCCGCTGGTGGGTCGGAGCAGCAGACCGAGCAAATCCAGGGTCGTCGTTTTGCCGCTGCCCGACCGGCCGACGATGGAGATGAACTCCCCGGATTCGATTGTCAAACTAATCCCGTCGACCGCCTTGACCGTCGTTGAAGCTTGCTTGTAGTGCTTGGTCAGCTCGCGAAGTTCGATGGTTCCCATTGGTTGCCTCCTACGCTGCCCGCAGAGCCCGAACCGGATCCATCCGGGAGGCACGCAGGGCGGGAATAATGCCGGCGACGGCGCCCAGTCCAACTGAGAACAGGATCGCCACGATCACCAGTCGCCAGCTGAGCAGGAACAGGGTGAGGTTCGCGGACGCCGTGGCGGCGTTGATCAGGCTAGTCAGGCCCCAACCGAGGAGCAGCCCGATGCCGCCGCCGATCGCGCCGATCGTTACGGCTTCCAACAAATATTCGCGGAGGATATGTCCGACCTTCGCGCCGACCGCCTTCTTCAAGCCGATCTCACGGACCCGCTCGGTGACCGCCATCAACATGGTGTTGATCACGGAGAGGCCTCCGACGACGAGGGCGATGAGAGCGGCGCCGGTGGTGATCGCAGTGAAAATCGCGCCGCCTGCGTTGAAGCTCGCGACGAGCACGCTCGGCTTGGTCGCCTTGACGCCGGGAACCTCAGCGTTGATTTTGTCCGCGAGCTTGTCGAGGTTCTGGCCCGGCGTGCCGTACACGGTCGCGCCGTTGACGAGCTTGGTCGTGTCGATGCTATTGCGGATGCTCGCGGGCAGCGTTTCCTTCAGCAGCATCTGGGCATCGGTGAGGCTGACGTAGGCCCCGGTATCCGGAGCGGTCTGCGTCTTCGCCAGGATCCCGACCACGGTGAACGTATGGTTGACGAAATCCGGTGGTGCGTCCTTCGCCCGAATGGGAAGGTCGATGGAGTCGCCCACGTTTTCTTTGAACTCGGTGGCGAAGTCAGAGCCCAACACCACTTCGCCGTTGGCGTTGACGTCGCGACCCTGCGCAGTGTGGATCTTAAAGGCACTGTAGGTGTTGGCTCGCGGATCGGAGTTCGAGATATAGTCCGGGATCCCGAAGGACACGGTGTTGGTGCTGCCCGGCTTGGCGCTAACGCTCACATCGGGAAATGCCGCGGCGACGCCGTCGACTTTTTCCAGCGCCGCAACCCGGTCGAGCGTGAG
>JALZAV010000170.1 GCA_030948145.1 Candidatus Dormiibacterota bacterium | reverse complement strand
CTCTACTCTCCGTAACGTCACCCTCCGCCTCCCCTGTTCGGGCCAGGGCGCGACGATCGAGTAACGCTTTCTCTGTCTTGCGGTCAGCCTTGCGGATGCGGCGACTTGACGGGACCGCACCGCCCGCCCTTAATTAGCAGGGAGGCTGGCGTGGGCGGCATGTAGCCCCGCCGTGGACGACTTATGAACCCATCCGGTGCCCAGGCGACTCCTGTCCGGCCTGGCGCCCGGCGCCGGCGCTGGTTCCTGCTTGGCGCCCTGGTCCTGATCCTGGCGGTGATCGGCGCGGTCGTCATCTACCTCGCGCCGGTGCTGGCCCTGCTGGAGCCACCCCACCCGGCGAGCGCTGTCGGGATCCCAACGCCCGCCGCGACACCACCGCCGCTCCAATCGCAGCAACCAATCAACATCTTGCTCCTCGGCAGTGACAACGATCAGAAGTTCCAGCCGGATGCCCTGCTCTCGCAGACGATGATCGTGGCGTCGATCGACCCCACCCACCATCAGGTCACGCTGCTGTCACTTCCCCGGGACCTCTGGGTGGCGATTCCTGGTCACGCCGAGGCGAAGATCGATCTCGCCTACAAACTCGGCGGCGCCGGGCTCGCCCGGGCAACGGTCGAGCAGCGCTTCAAGATCCCGATCCACTACTACGCCTGGATCGGACTCGGCGGGCTCGTCCACGTCATCGATCGCGTCGGCGGGGTGGACGTCGACGTGCTGCATCCCGTGCTCGACGATAACTATCCGAATGACTTCAACGGCAACGGCTATGGCACCGAGCGCGTCCACCTTGCGGCTGGCCCGCAACACCTCGACGGTCGCCACGCGCTCCAATATGTCCGATCGCGGCATGGCGATCTCCTCAGTGACTTCGGGCGCTCGGTGCGCCAGCAACAGGTCCTCGTCGCATTGCAGCGTCGGACGGCGGGCATGAACCTGATTGCCTCGCTGCCGGATTTTGCGCGGGACCTCAATGGCCACGTCAAGACAGACCTCGACCTGGTGCGCCTCAGCCAGCTCGCCCTGTTTTTGCGTGGGCTTCACACCGGCGACGTCCACCAGGCCTACATCACGCCGTACGTCCATGACGCCACCTCACCCGGCGGCGAGGCCATCCTGCTCGCGGACTGGCCGGCGGTCAATCGCTACATGCGTGAGATCTTCGGCGGGAATTTGCTGCCGTGATGCCCCGTCGATGGCTTGGCGCCGGGGTCGCACTGACGATCTGCGTATCGGCGTGTACGTCGAGCGGCGCACCGGTGGCGAAGGATCCGGGGAAGGTGGTGCCGGTAAAGCGCTTTGCAGTCCCCGGACGGCTTTACGCGACCCGGGGTCGGGCCTTGTACCGGTTTTCCGGCTACAACGTGACCCGGCTGTTGGCTGGCGCGCAGGTCAAGGATCCCGCCGTGACGCTCGACGGTGCTCGCCTCGCCTATGCGCAGCTCCAGGGTTCGAGCTCGACCATCGTGGTGGGCGGCAGCGACGGATCAGGTGCGGCTGCGATCACGCCGCCGTCTGCGCCAGAGGGAGCCCTGTGGGCTTTCGCCCCGGCGTTTTCGACCGACGGCCGCCGCCTGGCCTATTTGACGGACCGCGGCAAGCGACCGTCGAGCCCTCAGAACCTGCAGCCAAATGACCTCGGCATCTGGCAATACGATGTGGCCGCGCACCGGTCGACGCAGCTGGTCATCCCGGCCGGCTACACCGGCGGTGATAGCGATCCGGCCTTCAGGCCGAGCGCCACCGAGCAGCTCGTCTACACGACCTACCTTTATGACGGCGTTCCGCTCCAGCCTGTCGCTCGGCTGACGTGGATGTCGACGCAGACCGGGCGCTCGGTTTTTTTGTCTCCGTCCCTGGCGCGCAACCTCGAACCGTCCTTTTCGCCGGATGGGAAATACCTCACCTTCGTCCGCGGCGGGCCTGAAGGGGATGACCTGTACGTGGCGCCGCTCAGCGCTGCCTACGCCGCCGAGCCGCACCCGTACCCGACAGACACGGCGACGCTCGTCCAGGCCGGCACCGTGGCCCAGCCAGTCTGGGCCCCGGACGGGAGAGCCCTCGCGTTCTTGATGCTCGTCAACGGAAGCTTTGATCTCTACCTGCTTCCGATCAGTACCGAGGGATCGATCCGGGCGACCGGGCCACCGATCGCGATTACCAGAGGGAGCTACTTCGATGCCGACTCGCGGCTGGCGTGGAGTCCCTGAGCGGACCGTGACACGGGCGCCCCGTGGGGCGCCCGCAGCAATGAGGTCTTAGGCTCGGGTTGGGGCCGCGGTCGCGCGCGCGACGCGGGTTTCCTGGGGGCCGCCGGCCTGCTGCCAGACCTTGGCCACCTGGTCGATCAGCTCGAGCCACTTCTGCGCCTCAGCCTTGTCCATCGACGCCTTCACCTTGGAGCCCTGGCTGACCGCCTGCTTCAGCGTGTCCTTGAGCTGAGGGAACTTCTGGTCGTGCTTCTCGGGCTTGTACCAGTCGCTCCAGAGCACATCGAGGTGATGCTTGGCCAGGTCCGCGCGCTGCTCCTTGATCTGGACGGCCCGCTGGCGAAAGACCTCATCCTTTGAGTCCGCGTACTTCTCGGCGATCTTGAAGCACGACTCGGCTTCGATGCGCGCCTGCTCCGGATCGTATATCCCGCAGGGAAGGTCGCAATGCGCCTCGACGGCGCGCGATGGACGAATCCATTCCATCAAAATCATGCTGTCAAATCCTCCTGAAAGGGTGTAGCCGACTGCTCCTGAAATCAGTCTACCCGCTGCGCGTGAAAGGCGAGAGCATGCGACCGCTCTTGCGCGACGGCGCGTTGATCGCCGCGACCCCGGTCGATGCCGGCACCCGGCTTTTCGTCGGCGAGGTGGTCGTCGCTCGCCATCCGGATCGCCCCGAGATCACCATCGTGAAGCGGATCCTGGCGATCGACGCGGATGGCAAGGTCTTCCTCGATGGCGACAACAGCGCGGCCAGCACGGACTCGTGGGGCTTCGGTCCGATCGCTCGAGACCTGATCCTGGCGCGCGCCCGCTGGCGCTACTGGCCGCTGCCAATCAGGCGCCTGTCCCGCCGACCGCCGCGCCCGCCCGTTGGAGCCGACTGAGCACCGTATTCTTGCCCAGCCGGACCATCGACTCGATCAGGGGAGGGGTCACGGTGCGGCCGGTGATCGCGACGCGAAGTGTCATGAACAGGTCCCGCGCGGGCCAGCCGATCTGATCGGCGCTCGAGCGGAGCGGCGGCTCGACAGCTTCGACCGTCCAATCACCGAGTGGTTGGAGCGCCGCGCGCACGCGGGCCAGCGCCTCCACGGTCTGGGCCACATCGCGCCCTTTGGGCACGAGCGCCCTGGGCGCGCTCTCCGCCGGCTCCTCGAAGAAGAATTGCAGCATCTCGCTCGCCTCGTTGAGCGTGCGCAGGCGCTCCTGGACCAGCGGCACGAGCGGGACCAGCTGCTCGACGGAGATGCCAGGCATCCGCTCAGCGATCCGCCGAGCGAGGTCGTCGGCTGGGAGCCGGCGGATGAACTGTCCATTGAGCCAGTCGAGGCGCTCGAGGTTCGCCATCGCCGGGCT
>JALZAV010000169.1 GCA_030948145.1 Candidatus Dormiibacterota bacterium | reverse complement strand
AACGGCATTTTGACGGGTCTACTCCTTCTCCAAAAAGTTCGTCACTTGCAGCATGAATTTCTTCAGTTCGATCGGCTTCGCGATGTACCCACTACAGCCCGCGGCCAGCGCCAGCTCTTCGCTTCCTTTCAGCGCATTCGCTGTGAGGGCGACCACCCTGATCTTCGCGGTGGCCGGGTCCGCCTTGAGCTGCCGTGTGACCTCTAACCCATCAACGCCGGGGAGCTGAATATCCATCAGTATTAAGTCAGGTTGGAGATGGCGGGCCTTCTCCAGGCCCTCCGCCCCATTGGACGCAGTGTCCACGGCGAAGCCGTTCCCTTCCAGGACCATTCGGGCGAGGTCGAGATTGGACGGGTTGTCCTCGACCAGCAGGACCCGGTTTCGCCGGCTCGGGCCGGGCCGGAGCGGCAGGACCACGGTGAACGTGGTCCCCTGGCTCGGGCGGCTATCGAACTCGATCGTCCCCTGGTGGAGTTCGACCAGCTTCTTGGTCAGGGCGAGGCCGAGACCGGTCCCCGGGTACTCCCGGTTGCTGGCACTCTGGACCTGGTAGAAGGCGCCGAAGATCTTGTGCTGGAGCTCCTTGGGAATGCCAATGCCGCTATCGCGGACGGTCATGACCAGCGTGCCGTCGGCGGCCGTGGCTTTGACCTCGACGGTGCCGTCCAGCGGCGTGAACTTGATGGCGTTGGAAAGCAAGTTGTAGAGGATCTGCTTGAACTTGTTCTTGTCCGCGCTCAGCAGCGCCCCCTTGGGCTCGACCAGCGACGAAATCTCGATGTCCTTCTTCATGCCGAGGGAGCGCACCACGTTCAGCACCTCACGCACGGCCGATTCGACGCCAAACTCCTCGTAGACCAGGTCCATCCGGCCAGCCTCGATCTTGGTCAGGTCCAGGATGTCGTTGATCAAGGAGAGGAGGTGGCGCCCGCTGTTATGAATGTTGTCGAGGCAGTCGTGGCGCTGCTTGTCGGTGATCTTGCCCGCGAGGTCGTCCCTGAGCAACTCCGAGAATCCCAGGATGGCGTTCAGCGGCGTACGCAGCTCGTGCGACATATTGGCGAGGAATTCGGATTTGAGCCGGCTCACCTCCGCGATCTGGGCGTTGGCGACCTCGAGCTCGCCCAGATGGTCCTGGAGCTGTTCGTAGAGGCGGCCGTTCTCGATCGCGATCGAGGCCTGGTTCGTAATCACCTTGAGGATGGCGGCGTCGAGCTCGGTGAAGGGATCGACCCGCTCGCGGGAGATGGTCATGGCGCCCACAACCCGCTGCGGCGTTGCGAGCGGCTGGACCATCAGGGAACGTGGCGAGCGGCTCTGGTCCAGGCTCTTGAAGCGCGGGTCGAGCGTGGCGTCGTTGATGTTCAGGGTTTCCAGCTGCTCGACGGCGTAGCCGAGGATCCCCTCCCCCATCACGAAGCGAGCGATATGCGGCACCTCGTCTTTGTGCGGGAACGTCGCGCAGGCGGTCAGCTCCTTGCTGCCCTCGTTGAGCAGGAAGACCGTGGCATTGTCGAACTGGACCATTTGCGACGTCGCCCGGAGCATCGCCTCGATGTTTTCGTTGAGGGACAGCGATGCGGAAAAGAGCCCCCCGAGCCGATTGAGCAGTTGAATTTCGGGGTCGGCTGACACGTGGGCAGGATTATAGGTCATATTTTTTGACGCACCCGTCGTTCCGGCTAACAGGTTTCGCGACTATAACGTCACTCTCTGTAACTTCCCTGCGGGTCTGGCGTCCCGGGCCGGTCAGCCGCGACCGGGACGACAGGGATAATTCAGAGATCAAGGCCATTCGCTTCCATCAGCACGGCGGGCCGCAGCTGCTCCGCTACGAGGAGGCGCCCACCCCGGCGCCGGGGCCGGGCGAGGTGCTGATCGCACTACGGGCGGCGGCCCTGAACCACCTGGACCTCTTCGTGCGGGAGGGGATTCCTGGAGTCAGCCTGCCGCACATCGGGGGAGCGGACGGAGCCGGCGTGGTGGCGGCCAACGGCGCCGGCGCCACCCGCTACCCAGCTGGGACGCGCGTGTTTTTCGACCCCGGCATCAGCGACGGAACCTGTGCCTACTGCCTGCGGGGGGAGAACAGCCTCTGCGACCGCTGGCAGATCCTCGGGGAGCACCGCGACGGTACCTTCGCCCAGGCGGTCGTCGTGCCCGAGATCAACCTGCGGCCGATCCCGGAGCACCTGGATTTCGAGCAGGCTGCCGCCTTCCCCCTGGTCTTTTTGACCGCCTGGCGGATGGTGGTCACCAAGGCCCGGCTGCAGCGCGGTGAGACGGTTTTGATCCTGGGGATCGGCGGTGGCGTGGCGATCGCCTGCCTGCAGATTGCGAAGCTGCTCGGGGGGCGCGTCTTCGTCACCTCCGGCCACGACGCCAAGCTGGCCCGGGCTAAAGAGCTGGGGGCGGATGTCCTGATCAACCACCGCCAGACGGACTTCTCCCGGGAGGTGTGGTCGATCACCGGGAAGCGGGGGGTCGAAGTGGTGATCGACGACGTCGGGGCGGCGACCTGGGACAAGAGCATCCGGGCGCTGGCCAGGGGCGGGCGGCTGGTCACCTGCGGCGCGACCTCGGGTGCGAAGCCGGACGAGGACCTGCGCCGCATCTTCGCCAAGCAGATCACGATCTATGGCTCGACCATGGGCAGCCGCCAGGACTGGGACGCGCTCAACGCCCATCTGTCAAAGGGCGAGCTGCGGCCCGTCGTGGATCGCACGTTCCCGCTGGAGCAGACCGCGGTAGCCCAAGAGATGATGGCGAAGTCCGAGCAGTTCGGAAAGCTGGTGCTGACCATTCCACCACTGGCGTGAAGCGCCTGGCGCCGGGCATCGCGCTCGTTCTCGCGCTGGTGGCGTGCGGCCAGCCGACCGCACAGACGCCGAGTCCGTCGCCGCGGCATTCGGCCACCGCCTCGCCATCGCCGAGCCCAACGCCCACGCCGACACCGCCGCCCAACCTGGCGCGGGCCGGCGGCATCGCCGTGCCCGCCGGATTCGTTGCCTACCGGTACGCGGCCGGGCTCGGGACGAGTACCGCCATGGCCTTCGGACCGGACGAGCGATTGTACGTGACGAACGCGGCGGGCAGTGTCGCGGTCGTTGCCTCACCGGGGGCGGCGCCACAAACGCTCGTCTCCGGCCTCCCCACCACCCTCGGGCTCGTCTGGCGCGGCAACGACCTGTTCGTCTCGGTTCGCGGCGCCGTGCGCGCTTTCACCCTGGCCGGCACGGTCCTCACCGGCGGGGGGACGGTGGTTTCCGGACTGCCGACCGGCCGGCACCAGAACGACAATCCGCTGCTGATGCCGAACGGCGATTTCCTGCTGGGGGTCGGCTCCACCTGTGATGTCTGCAACGAGGCGGATCCACGCAGTGCCAGCGTGCTGCGATTCCACTCGGACTGGAGCTACGCCGGCGTCGTCGTGCGGGGCGCCCGGAACCCGTATGGCCTCGCGCTGCGCAAGGCGAGCGGCGACGCGTTCGTGACGATCAACGGCCAGGACAACCTGGGCGCGCAGCCGGCCGACCACCTGCTGCGCGTGGTGGACGGCGAGGACGCGGGTTGGCCTCGCTGCTGGCCTC
>JALZAV010000168.1:1260-3596 GCA_030948145.1 Candidatus Dormiibacterota bacterium | reverse complement strand
TGGCGGGGGCGCGACGGGAACGATCCGTCCTTCGACATCGCCAAGGATGCCGAACGTCGGTTTTGAAGACCGCGGAGCCCACCTGAGCCCATGCACCCCCGTGCCGGCTGAGCTTACAGAACGGCGTCGATCTTCTGGCGCAGCGTGGACTTTTGCTGGTATCCGACGATTCGCTGCGCCGGCTTGCCGCCGCGAAACAGGATCAGCGTCGGGATGCTGAGGACCCCGAACTTCGAGGCGGTGTTCGGATTCGCGTCGACGTCGAGCTCCGCCAGGGTGACTCGCCCCTTGTACTCCGCCGCGAGCTCCTCGATCACCGGCTTCAGCATCTTGCAGGGCGCGCACCAGGTAGCCCAGAAATCGACGAGCACCGGCTGCTGCGACGCGCCGACCGTTGTCTCGAAGTTCTGGTCCGTCACCTGGACGACGTCCTTTCCGATCACCGTTTCCTCCTCGCTCAGCTCGCTGACTTCTCTTCTGTTTTAGCAGGGGACGGCTTATCGGCCTTTCCCGCATCGGCCTTTCCCCCATCGGCCTTGGCACCATCGGCCTTTCCCCCTCCATCGTTGCTGCTGGAGTCGGAGGCCACCTTGGCCTTGGTGTCAGTTTTCGCCGCCTCCTTGCCCGTCTGGCCGTCCTTGCCGCCGTCGGCCTCGCCGGTTTTTCCGGGCGCGACTCCGCCAGAGCCTCGCGAGTCCGTCTTGTAGAACCCCTGGCCCTTGAAGACGATGCCGACCGGGTAGAAGACGCGGGTCGCAGCTGTGCCACACTCCGGACACTGGGTCAAGGGGGCTTCGGTGATCCGCTGGACGATTTCCCAGTGATGACCGCGGGTGCAGCGATATCCGTAGGTCGGCATGGCAGTTAAGTTATACCCGGATTTCCGAATCGGAGAAACCCGGACGGCTATTGGCCGCTAATTGATCCAGAGCTTGCTCTTGGGACGCGGCTCCTCGGAGGCGGCTTCGCTGAAGTCGCCAGGCTGTAACAATCCGCTCTGCATCATCTCGGCGACCCGGTCGAAGAAGGCCTCGTCGGGGGCGACCGTCGACTCGGCAAGCGGGTCCTGGCGGCTCTCGCCGAGGAACCGCTGGACAGCCTCGCTGATGATCTCGCTGCGACTCCTGGGGGAGGCCGCGGTGACCCGGTTCAGGGCATCCACGAGGTCCTCGGGCATGTAGATGACGACGCGCTTGCCGCTCATTTGGTCCCAGCATACTAACGAAGCCGTATTCGGGGAGCAAGCCAATTCGGCTCACGAAAATGAAACAAGCCAACGGATCAAATGCATCCCCCGGGGCGGCCCTAACCGGTCAAGCCGGCAGAATCCGGACCGACGGATCGAGCGGATTGAACACGATCCCGGAGAGCGGTTTCGGGTAAAAGTAGGTCGATTTCTGGGGCATCACCCGGCCGGCCCGGGCGACGGCGATTACGTCCGAAACCTTGGGCGGACGCAAGAGGAACGCCGCCTGGGCGTGGCCGGCCGCGACCTCATCCAGCACGAAGTCCGGGTCCCGGGAGTAGGTCAGGTAGCGCTCCTCGTCGAGGACCCGTTCCTCGAGGCCGAGGCGCTTCTCGAGGATCTCGCGGTGGAGCAACGAAACGTCGAGACGTGCCACCGGGTCCCCCGGGTCGGCCGGATCCGGCAGGTCGGTGCTCGCCCACGTGCCATCCGGCAGGGCGATCCCGACTCGGTGGTGCGCGCCATCCTGCATCGCCTGGAGCAGGGCGGCGCGATCGCCGTAGCGGTTGACCGGCCGCGACTCGGCAAGTTCTCGCAGGAGGCGATTGCCGTCAAAGCCTTCCAGATCGCGGAGCAGTCGATGGGTGGGAAGAATCATCAGACCCGGATCATCGGCATCGACGAGCAACATCAGGACAAAATTGAAGGCGGCATCAGCCGGGGCTTCCGAGTGCTCACTGCGTTGGCGGTTGCGGTAGTTCAGGGCCGTTTCGTAGCGGTGATGGCCATCCGCCATGAAGAGCGTTGAGCTTCGCAGCACGCCGGCGATCTCTCGGAGCCGTGGTACCGGTAGAGCCCAGACCCGGTGCTCCTCGCTGCCTTCGAGCGTGATGTTGAGCCGTGGCGGTTCCTGCACCACCGGTTCGACCAGGCGCGCGACCGCGTGCGCGGGATCCTGGAAGAGCGCGAACACCGGACTCAGGTTTGCGGCGACCGCCCTTGTCAAGGACAGGCGATCGGCTTTCGCACGCGCGTGCGTGCGTTCGTGTGCCAGGATGCCGCTGCCGAATGGCTCGAGCTCGACGACGGCGAGGATCCCGACGCGCCGGCGCGCCTCTCCCTGGATCGGGTCGATGAACCGTTCTTCATA
>JALZAV010000168.1:0-1160 GCA_030948145.1 Candidatus Dormiibacterota bacterium | reverse complement strand
GCGCTGGCAACCGCGCGCGCGTTCACCGGATTGACCCGCTCGGCGCTGAAACGGCTGAGGAACGCGGTCAACATCGCCGCGGTCAGCACCGAGCAGTCGTGGGTCGCGATCTCCCCGACGTAATCGAGCTGGAGGCGGCGGGCCGGCTGACGGGCGACCTGCGCATAAAAGCGCCCGATCCCTTCGGCAACCGGCAGAAAGGGCCGGAGTGACGCCATCTCCTCTGGAAGCACGACAGGGGCGTTGAGCGCGAAACGGGGCTGACCGCCCTCGAGCACGGCAACGATCTGGTCGGCAATCTCGATCGCGACGCTGATCTGCGCCTCCTCGGTGGAAGCGCCCAGGTGCGGCGTGGTGATCACCTGGGGCAGTGCGAAAAGGGGGTTTTCACCAGGCGGCTCCTTTTCGAAGACGTCGAGCGCGGCACCGGCCACCCGACCGGCCTCAAGCGCGTCCAGTAGCGCGGCTTCGTCGACGATGCCGCCGCGCGCGACGTTGAGCAATCGGAGGCCGCGCTTGGCGGAGGCAAGCGCTTTCGCATTGACGAGGTGACGGGTGGCCGCGGTCAGCGGTACGTGCAACGTCACGACATCCGCTTCGGCCATCAACTCGTCAAAGCTCACCAGCCGGACGTTCAGCTGGTCGGCCCGGTCACGCGAAACCACCGGGTCCGCCGCGATCACATGCATCCCAAACGTTTGCGCGCGGCGTGCGACCTCGACGCCGATGTTGCCCAATCCGACGACCCCGAGGACCTTGTCCCGCAACTCGGTGCCGAGGAACTGGGACCGCTCCCAACGACCGGCCTTCACCGCCTGGTCTGCCTGCGGGAGATGCCGGGCCAACGCGAGCATCATGGCCATCGTGTGCTCGGTGGCGGCGATCGTGTTGCCCGACGGCGCATTGACGACCAGGATCCCGGCCCGGGTCGCGCTCGGCACGTCGATGTTGTCCACCCCGGCGCCCGCCCGACCGATGACCTTCAGATGGGTGCCGGCGTCGATGATGTCCGCGCTGACGCGCGTCTCACTACGCACCACCAGCGCCTCATAGGCTCCGATCCGATCACGCAGCTCGGCCGGCGTCTGCTTCAGGTGGACGTCGACCTCCGCGTGCAGGCGAAGCCGGTCGACACCCGCCTGCGAGATCGGGTCGGCTAC
>JALZAV010000062.1 GCA_030948145.1 Candidatus Dormiibacterota bacterium | reverse complement strand
AGCTGGATCCGAAGACCGATCTCGATGAGCTGCAGGTCAATGTCGTCGCGCTCACGCATCTGACGAAGTTGTTTCTCCCAGGAATGATTGCCCGAGGGGACGGACGCATCCTGAATGTCGCCTCGATTGCCGCCTTCGAGCCGGGGCCACTGATGGCCGTGTACTACGCGAGCAAGGCCTACGTGCTGTCATTCTCCGAGGCGCTGGCGAACGAGGTCGAGGGGACGGGTGTGAGTGTTACGACGTTATGCCCCGGCATCACGCGCACCGGCTTCCAGGCACGCGGGGCGATGGAGGACTCGCGGCTGGTGCAGGGCGAGATGGCGGACGCGGCGTCGGTCGCCCTGGCCGGGTATCGGGCGGTGATGACACGGAAGGGCGTCGTCGTCCCCGGGCTTGGCAATAAGGTGGTCTCGGTTGCCGTCAGGCTGGCCCCGCGATCGGTCGTGACCCGGATGGTTCGCCGGGCGCAGGAGCGGGTGCGGTAGCTCGCCGGATTTGGAGGGTAAGTGCCCTCGGCAGGACTCGAACCTGCGACGCCTTCCTTAGGACGGAAGCGCTCTGGTCCCCTGAGCTACGAGGGCGCGGGCGCGAACTACTGGAGAGGGTATCATTGGCAATTGCCGATCGGGGCGTAGCTCAGCCAGGTTAGAGTGCTCGGTTCGGGACCGAGAGGTCGGAAGTTCAAATCTTCTCGCCCCGATTTCTCAGGCGAAGGTCAGCAGCGCGATCCCGATGACGATCGCGACGGCCCCTCCCATGCGGAGCCAGGCTCCCTCACGCTCGCCCAGCCGCCAGATTCCCCAGGCGGTGACCAGCACGATGGCGGACTCTCGTACCGGCGCGATGACCGCCAGTGGGGCAAGGCTCAACGCCACAAGCACCATAAAGTACGCCGCCGTCATCAGTGCGCCGACCAGCACGGTGGTCGATGGCGTCGGCAGCTCGCCCGGGGCCCGCCGTGTCAGCCCCCGCCCCCGGGTATACCCGCCCAACAGGATCGCGGCGAACAGCCATAGCACCCAGCCGTAGAGCCACGGCGGCGCCAGCCGGACCCCGACGCGGTCCAGCGAGGTATAGGCGGCGATCATGACGCCGGTCGCCAGCGCCGGAAGCAGCACGCCGGTGGCAGCCGACGGCCGGCGGACGAACCAGATGCCGGCCAGCACCAGCAGGACGCCTCCGGCCCCAACTGGATGCAGACGCTCCCCCAGCAACGCGACCCCGACGGCGACCGCCAGCAGCGGGGCGGTGCCGCGGGCGAGGGCGTAGACGACCGATAGCTCGCCGCGCTGATAGGCGGCCGAGAGGAAGATGAAATAGAGCAGCTCCATCGCCGCCGAAAGCGCCGCCAACGCCCAGGCAGCAGGCGGAAGGCCGGGCCGACCGTACAGCAGCCAGGCCGCCAGCACCAAGGGGAAAGACAGGCCTGTTCCCCAGGCGATCGCGCGGGCTGCAAGCACCAGGGGATTCGCCGCCTCCTTCAGCAGCGCGTTCCAGGCCGCGTGGCAGACCGCCGCCAGCAGGAGCAGGGGCAGAATCGTCAGCGGCAAGGCTTGGGAACTACGGCCAGAACAGGTGGCCGAGCACGAGGCCCAGGATCACGGCCAGGACGTAGCTGATCCCCGGGTAGGCGCGCACCGCGGCTCGAACGCGATTTGTGATCGGGTCACGGCCTTCCCCAAGTTCGACCGTCTCCAGCACCATCAGCAGGAACACGATCCCGGTGAGGATGGTCGCAATCAGCGAGAGAACGGCGCCGGGGCTAACCTGCATGCGATTGCATCTTTGGCTCGCCGAACCGTCGCGGCTGAGGCGCCAAAATGCCCCGGGCAGGCCCCCAGAGAAAATGGCCGGCCGCAATACCGATCGCGATCGCGATCGCGAAGGCCCAACCGGGAAAGCCATGGACAGCCTCCCGGACGTATACCGTGATCGGCTTATTCCCCGTGAACAGCGCCCAGGTTTCGAACGCCAGCATGAGTAAAATCGCCCCGACCAGGGCGGTGATGAACAACGAGATGATGTTCCCCCGGCTGATTTTCACGTCGCCATCGAGGAGCAAGAATATACCCCGTGCCGGCCGAGTATCACTTCAAGACGGAATGGGAATTCAACGCGGACCTGCCCCGAGCCTGGTCGGTCGTCCTCGACCTCCAGCAGTACCCCGCCCGCTGGCGGAACTTCCGGCGCGTCCGGCTGCTCCAGGGTGACGGGCAATCCGTTGGCTCGCGTTTTGAGTGCGTCGTGCGGGGGTCGCTGCCTTACAGCCTGCGGTACACGATGGAGGTCATGGCAGTCGACCGCCACCGCTCTATCAACCTTCGCTCCTCAGGCGACCTCGTTGGAACGGGACGGTGGGAATTCGCCGAGGCGGCATCGCGGGTGTGCCGGGCGACCTACTTCTGGGACGTGGCCACCACCAGTCCGATACTCAACCTGGTCGCGCTGTTTGCGCGCCCCCTCTTGACGAAGAACCACGATCAGGTGATGGCGAACGGTTACCGGGCGCTTCGGGCCCTGATCGAGACCTAACTCTCCGCCCGCTCCCCACCCTTCCGGCGGGCTTCCGCGAAGGCATCCAGCCGTTCCTTCACCGTCTTCTCATAGCCACGGTCCGAGGGATGGTAGTAGGTGCGATCCTTGATCGCGTCTGGCAGATGCTGCTGGTTGACCTGGGCTTCGTCGTAATCGTGGGCATAGCGATACCCCTTTCCGTAGCCGATCTTTCTCATCAGTGGGGTGGGCGCATTCCGCAGGTGAAGCGGCACCGGGTCGGCACGGGTCCTCGCCACGTCCTCCTGCACCTGCCCGTACGCGGCATAGAGCGCGTTGCTCTTCGGCGCCGTCGCCAGGTAGATGACCGCCTGCGCCAGCGCCAGGTTCGCCTCGGGCATTCCGATGAAATGGGCGGCCTGCTGGGCGGCGACCGCCTGGCTCAGCGCCTGCGGGTCCGCCATACCGATGTCTTCCGAAGCGAAGCGGATCAGGCGCCGGACGACATAGAGCGGGTCTTCTCCAGCCTCCAGCATTCGCGCCAGCCAGTAGAGGCTGGCGTCCGGATCGCTGTCGCGCAGGCTCTTGTGCAGCGCCGAGATGATGTTGTAGTGCTCCTCGCCGGCGCGATCGTAGAGCAGGTTCTTCCGCTGCACCGCTTCCTCGACGATGGCCTCCGTGACGTGCCGCCGACCCTTCACCGGCCTGGCGAGCGACGCAGCCGCCTCCAGACCGTTGAGGGCGACGCGCGCGTCACCGTTGGCGACGCGGACGAGCGCGGCACGCGCCTGCGGATCCAGGTCGATCACCCTGTCGCCCAGACCTCGACCCGGTTCGATCACTGCCCGGTCGACGATTGCGCCGATGTTGTCGTCGTCGAGCGCCTGGAGGACAAAGACGCGAGTTCGCGACAGCAGGGCGGCGTTGACCTCGAACGAAGGGTTCTCCGTGGTTGCGCCGATCAAGGTGATCACGCCCTCCTCGACGAAGGGGAGGACAGCATCCTGCTGGCCCTTGTTGAATCGGTGGATCTCGTCGATGAAGAGGATCGTCCGCTTCCCACCCTGGGCTCGTCGTAGCCTGGCCTCTTCGGTGTGACGGCGGAGATCCGCGACGCCGGCGCTGACCGCGCTCAGCGGCACGAAGTGCGATGACGTGACGCGGGCGATCAGCCGGGCAAGCGTCGTCTTGCCACTGCCCGGCGGCCCCCAGAGGATCATCGAGCCGACGCGGTCCTCCTCGATCGCCCGGCGAAGTTCGTGATCCGGCCCGACCAGGTGCTCCTGGCCGACGAACTCGTCAAGTGTCACGGGCCGCATCCGGGCCGCGAGCGGCTGGTCCTTCGCGCTGGGCTCGGCGGCCGTCGGGAAGAGCGTCTCCTGCGCCATGCGCTGACTATAGAAGTCTGTACGCTCTGGCGATGGTTGACGCCGGCTACTACCAGGATCTCCTTCGACCCCTCTTTGCCGGCCGGAAAGTGATCCTGGTGGGCATCCATCTCGCGAGCGCAAACGAGGCGGTCCAGCGGCTTCGGTCCCTCGGAGCCGATCGATGCTTCGTGGTCGCGGTCGGCGCCGGAACCGGCACCTTTCCCAGCCCTGCTGATGCCGACTGGATCGTTCGTGAGGAGCGATTCACGGATGCTGTCGCCGAATTGCATTCGGCCGAGCTCCTGATGGCGGATCCGCCGGCGGCGGTCACCACGGCGCTGGATCGGTTCGATTCGACTGCGGAAGCCCTGGTGCTCGCTCCCGGGGTGACACTCGGCGCGCTGCCGGCGTTCATGGCCGGACGGCGAGTCTGGGGTCGGCGTCATCCGGCCTCGCTCCCGCTCGAGGACAAGGTCAAGATCGACGCGTTCTGGGACAGCGTCGGAGTGAAGCGAGCCCCCTCGATGGTCTGCCCGGTCGTGATTGACGCCGCCAGGGCTGCGTCAGAACGTTTGGACCGTGGCAATGGCACGGTCTGGGCGGGAGACGCCCGCGGGGGGATCCACGGTGGTGCGCACCTCCTCCGTCATGTCCGTGATCAGGCGGGCATGACGGCAGCGATCGATTTCTTTACGTCCCGTTGCGACCGAATTCGCATCATGCCGTTCCTTGAGGGCATCCCTTGCAGCATCCACGGGATTGTCTTTGCCCATCACGTCGCCGCGGTGCGGCCTGTCGAGTTGGTGACGCTTCGGCCGGTAGACGCCATGGGGTTCCTCTACGCCGGGGCGGCAACCTATTGGGATCCGCCCGACGCCGATCGCGACTACATGCGAGAGACCGCGCGACGCGTCGGTGAGGCGTTCCGCAGCGTGGTCGGGCCTGGCACGTTCACGATCGATGGGGTAATGACTTCAGAGGGCTTCCTGCCAACCGAGCTCAACCCGCGATTCGGCGCAGGCCTCAACGTCATGGCACGCGCCCTGAAAGAGCTCCCCATAGGACTGTTGACGCAAGCGCTGCAAGAAGGCGAAAAGCTCGACTACCGGCCTGCCGACCTGGAACGGCTGCTGGTCGACGGGGCCGACTCCCATCGAGGCGGCGGCGGCTGGACCGTCATCAAGCAGGCGCACGCGGGAACGGAGGAGCATCCGATCACCTGGGACGACGGTGCGTATCGGCTCCCTCGGCCGGGCGAGGCGCCGTCGGGATCGCTGATGATCGGGCCGTCCAGCGTCGGCGGCTTCCTCCGATTCTCGCCGGACCCCGCGCAGGTCCCGGCCGGCCCGTCGATCGCCCCTCGGGTCGCCGCCGCCTTCGCTCTCGCCGACCGCGAGTTCGGCACCGGGCTGGGCCGGCTGAGCGCGGCCAGGGACGTCCGGCTCTTTAGCTCGTAACGGTGGTAGCCGCGGCTGCGCCACCGTTGCCGATCGGTGGCTGGATCGCCCGGTAGAGCTGTTGGCCGATGGCGGCCTGCACGGTCAGGGGGTCGTGCTTCCGGTAGTCGAGCCAGTACCGGACCTCGAGCGTGAGACCCCCGTCGATATTCGGCTGGACACCGACCTGCGGGGCCGGATCCTTCGCGACGTCTGGACTTTTTTGCAGCTGTTCGCGGACACGCTCGGCGACTCCGTCGACCGACGCCCCGGAGGGAATCTTCGCCGTCAGCGTGAAGAGCCGCGTCGGGTACCGAGACCGGTTCGTAATCGTCCCGGTGTAGAGGAGAGAGTTCGGAATGAGAACCTGCTCCCCATTGCTGGTCCGAAGCGTCGTGGTCCGCATCTCGATGTCTTCGACAGCCCCGGTGTGGGTATCGACGGTGATCTCATCACCCAGGCGAAATGGGCGTTCGAGCAGCAGGAAGATGCCGGCGATGAAATTCTTGAGGATGTCCTGGAAGGCCAGGCTGAAGGCGAGCGCGAGGAAGCCAAAGCCGCCGAAGACAAGCGCCGGACTGCCGAAGAGAATCGTGAATGCCGCGACGATGCCGATGACCACTGCGGCCAGAAATGAGAGGCGGCTGACGAGGAGCACAACCTGGGGATCGGCCTTGACCCGGCGCATTTCTCGAATGACGAGCCGGCGCGCGACCCTTGCGAGGAACCAACAGAGAACAAGGACGAGGATGGCGGCCGCAAGCTTGAAGAGGTCGTGGTCGGAGGGGAGGTAACTGCGGAGCCTATCCCACGCACTTGTTTGGTCGGCCGCCAGCATGGCGCCCATTCTACGGGCGCCCCCAGGACTAGCTCTCGGTTTCCGTGCCGCCCTCGGCGGCAGGCTCGGCGCCGGCTTCGCCCTCACCCACCACCGGCACCTCGGCCGCTGCCGGAGCCGCGGGCTCTTCCTCGACCTCTTCGCGGTGCGCGGCGATCTTGATGATCAGGTCCTCGGGCTCGTCGAGAACCTCGACGCCGGCCGGGAGCTTGATGTCCTTGACCCGGATCTCGTCGTCGATCTCTTTGAGTCCGGAGATGTCGATCGTGATGACCGGCGGGAGATCGGTCGGCAGGCACTCGACCCTGATCGCGTGCAGCCCGTGCTGGAGATCGGCCTCGCCCTTGACGACGATCTCGACCTCGCCCTCGAACTCGAGCGGCACGTCGGACTCGATCTTCTCCTTGAGGTTCACCTGGTAGAAGTCGACGTGCAGCAGGTCCCCGTCGCGTGGGTTCCGCTGGACTTCGCGGATCAGCGCCTTGCGAACCGGCTCTCCCCCGATCTGTAGGTCGACCAGCTGGTTTTTGCCGACCTTCTGGAAGGCTTTGAGGAACTCGCGTCCATCCACCACGACCGTGACGGCGTCGACGTTGTGGCCGTAGACGATGCCTGGCAGCCGGCCCTGCCGGCGCATGGCACGCAGGTGATCGCCGATCTCGGCGCGTGGCTCCAGCTTCAGGCTGACGGGCGTGTTTATAGCCAAATTTCCTCTCTCTAAACCCGAATTGGGCGCCGCTCATGATAGCACAGGCTTTCCGGCTTGCTAAAGGGCCATTAACCGGAACCTTTCCGCCGTTTGGCCGTTACTTCATATGCGGCATGACCCTAAAATGCACGTTACACCGATGCTGACCGCTTCCCTGAGACTGGTCCGCCATAACGCCATGCGAATTGCGATCGTGATCGCGACGTTCGCGGCGGTGGGGGCCGTGATCGTGCTTCAGCAGGTCCGGGAGGTCAACGCGATCCAGGGATACGAAGCCGCCCGCCAGCAGGTGCTCGCCGAGCAAGCACACGCCCAGACGCTGGGCCTCGAGCCCTCCGAGCTTTCCGACCTCCAGCGGCAGGAGCTGACCACCGCCGCCGAGGCCCCACCGACGGCGACCGCCCCCTTCAACGAGAGCCGGATCGACTTCTTCAGCAACGCCGCCAGCCAGGAAGTCCAGATCAAGGACCTGCTGCAGAGCCGCGAGCAGCAGATCGTCAGCCAGGCCAAGGCGTCGGCGGAAGCCGCAATCGCTAAGCTTGCCACTGACCTCGCCACGGCGAAAAAGGACGGCGTCGAGGATCAGCTCCTGACCGAGTTCCAGGCCCTCCCCTCAAGGGCGCAGGAGCAGCTCGGCGCCGCGAGCAATGCCCGGGCCTACCGTGGCATCGCCCAGCAGCTCAAGGCCCCGCTGACCAAGCTTTCCCTTGAGATCGCCCAGCAGGAAGCCACCAACGCCCTCATCGGCCAGTACGCCGCCCAGGTCGCCGCCCAGGACCACGGCGACGCGACCCTCGCCCGAAACAGCGCCAATAGCGCCCTGAGCGCGGTCCAGGCGGACCTCGGCACGGCGCGCATTTTCTCGATGGACGTTTCCGTCATCGACAGTCGTGTCCAGAAACTCGCCACACAGCTCTCAGCCGCCACCGCGGTCACCGAGCTCGAGCAGGTGGCGGGCGGCCTCCAGGTCTCGGACAAAGTACTGGTGCAGGCGATGCAAACGAACCTCCCGGACAAGGCGATCACGATCTCCCTCAAGGAGCAGGTCGTTCGCGCCTACGAGCACGGCACGGTCGTCTTCCACACGCTCGCGACCACGGGCCGGCCCGGGCTCGAGACCGACCCGGGCAGCTTTAAGGTGTATGCGAAGAATTCCCCGTGGACCATGCACTCACCCTGGCCGAAGGGATCCCCCTACTGGTATCCGGACAGCAAGGTCAAGATGGTGATGTGGTTCAACGGGGGCGACGGCATCCATGATGCCTACTGGCGGGCCTACTACGGCCCCGGGACCCAGTACCAGCATTACGATCCGTTCGGCGAGAACACCGGCACGCACGGCTGCGTCAACGTCCCCTACAGCTCCGAGGTCTGGCTCTGGAACTGGACCCCGATCGGCACACCGGTCATCGTTTACTAAACCCGGTCCCTACGGGATCGACCGTAGCGAACAGGCCCGAACGGTCCATAGCCGGCAGGCGCCGTTCGCCGTTAGATCTGGTAGGAGACTTCCAATGGCCATCGCTCATCCCACCATGCAGCAGGTCGCCCCGCATACCTGGACGTTCCAGCCGCCGGCCGTATCGGTCGCGCCGATGAGGGCCTACTGCCGGGTATGCCGCCAACCCGTCGGCATCCTCAACCCTGCCGCGATCAGCCTGCAGACCGGCAATTACGTGGTCAGCGGCGCCTGCGACGTCTGCGCGAACGAAGTCGTCCTGATCGTCAGCTGACCGGCTCGAAGCCGTCGCCCGTCCAGTAGCCGAGCATGTGCTCGGTCTCGTGGTAGAACCAGATCAACTGGTGCTCGCGCGCCGCTTCACGGAGAAAGGCCGCCTTGCGCTCCATCGCCTCGAGGGGAAAAAGGTCCAGCCCGCTCACCCAGTTCAGCTTGAGGAAGGCCCGCATGAAGAGGAAATCTCCGGTGAAGACGACCGTCTCCTCCTGGTCCTGAACGTAGACCGCCTGGTGCGCGGCGGTGTGCCCGCCCGTGACCCGAACCCGGACGCCGGGCGCGACGTCCGCGTCCCCATCGACGACGAGCAACCGGCCCTCGTCCTCCAGCAGCGAGAGGTTTTCCCGCCTGTAGGAGGGCTTACTTCGCGGATCGGGCCGCCGCCACGCCTCGAGCTCGCGCGCCTGGACAACGTGCCGGGCACGCGGAAACAGCGGGGACAGCTCCCCATCCCGCCCGGGCGTCACGAGCGCGCCGACATGATCGAAATGCAGGTGGCTGAGGACGACGAGGTCGATGTCCGCCACCTGGAGCCCAGCCTCGGCAAGCGCGTCGGGGATGCCGGGCACCCGGTCGTAGGCGTAGATGTCGCGGTCCTTTTCCGATAGCTTGGGGCCGATCCCCGCCTCGATCAGGACGTTCGCCTCCGGCGTCCGAACCAGCAGGCAATTCGTCGCCATCGTGATCCGGTTCCGGGCGTCCGGTGGCTTGAGCTTCTCCCACATCACCCTGGGCACGACCCCGAAGACCGATCCGCCGTCCATACGCCAGTGACCATCGCTCAGGCAATGCAGGCTGAACCGCCCGAGCTTGCGCGGCGCCGTGCCGATCACGCGGCTGCTTTGAACCCCCGGTTGACGAAGTCGACGATGGTTTGGAGCGAGGTCCCCGGGCCAAAGATTTCCGCCACCCCCATCTTCTTCAGCTCGGCCGCATCGTCGTCGGGGATGATCCCACCACCGAAGACGACGATGTCGGTCGCCTCCCGCTCCTTGAGCAACTCGAGCACCCGCGGGATCAGGGTCATGTGCGCGCCGCTGTGCAGGCTGATCCCGATCGCGTCGACATCCTCCTGGATGGCAGCCTCGATCACCATCTCGGGCGTCTGGCGCAAGCCGGCGTAGATCACCTCGACCCCGGCATCGCGGAGCGCCCGCGAGACGACCTTCACGCCCCGATCGTGACCGTCGAGTCCGACCTTGGCGGTCAGCACGCGCCAGGTTTTGACGGGGGCCACCTCAGCGCCTCACGACGTAGAAGAGAACGATGACGATAGCCAGGATCGCGGCGACAATCCGACCGATCAGGGAAAGACGCATCCGGATCATCTAGAAGAGGATCGGTTCGCGGTAGACACCGAAAACCTCCTTCAGGGCGGCCATGATCTCGCCCTCGGTGGCGTAGGCCCTGACGCAATCCAGCAGCGGCGGCATCAGGTTGTCCGAGCCGCGGGCGCGCCCCTTCAGCTCCTCCAGCCGGTTGCGTACGCTGGTGTGATCGCGGCGTTCCCGGACGGCCTTGAGGCGCGCGACCTGGCCCCGCTCCGTCTCGGCGCCGATCTTGAGCGTCGGGAGCGTGCCACTTTCTCCCTCGGTATAGGCGTTGACGCCGACGATGATCCGTTCGTTCGCTTCCAGCTGCCGCTCGAATTCGAAGGCCGCGTCGGCGATCTCCCGCTGAAAGAAGCCATTCTCGATGCAGCGCAGGACGCCACCCTGCTCATCGATCCGGTCGAAGTAGCGCTGTGCCCCCCGTTCCATCTCGTCGGTCAGGCTTTCGATGAAATAGGAGCCGCCCAGGGGGTCGATCGTGTTCGCCACGCCGGTCTCGTGGGCCAGCACCTGCTGGGTGCGAAGGGCGATCTGCGCAGCCCGCTCGGTGGGAAGGGCGAGCACCTCGTCCATGGAGTTCGTGTGCAGCGAGTTCGTGCCACCGAGGACCGCGGCCATCGCCTCGTAGGCAGTCCGGCTGACGTTGTTCTCGACCTGTTGCCGGGTCAGCGACACGCCCGCGGTCTGGGTGTGGAAGCGCAGCATCCAGGAGCGGGGATCCTTGGCGCCGTACTTGTCGCGCATCAGGCGCGCCCAGAGGCGGCGGGCAGCCCGGAACTTCGCGATCTCCTCGAAGAAGTCGACGTGCGAATCGAAGAAGAAGGAGAGCCGAGGCGCGAAGGTATCGATATCGAGGCCGGCACGGATCGTCGCCTCGACGTAGGCCATGCCGTCGGCGAGCGTGAAGGCGAGCTCCTGGATGGCGGTCGAGCCGGCCTCGCGGATGTGATACCCGGAGATCGAGACCGCGTTCCAGCGCGGCATGTGTTGCGCCGCAAAGACGATCGTGTCGACCACGAGCCGCATCGATGGCTCGGGCGGGAAGATGTACTCCTTCTGCGCGATGTACTCCTTCAGGATGTCGTTCTGGAGCGTGCCGCCAAGCCGGTCGAGGCGCACCCCCTCCTTCTCGCCCACAGCGATGTACATCGCGTAGAGGATGGCCGCCGGCGAGTTGATCGTCATCGAGGTCGTGATGCCGTCCAGGTTGATGCCCGCAAACAGCGTCTCCATGTCGGCCAGCGAGTCGATCGCCACGCCGCAATGGCCGACCTCGCCGCGGCTGAGGGGATCGTCGGAGTCGTAGCCCATCAGCGTCGGCATGTCAAAGGCCACCGAGAGGCCTGCCTGCCCTTGCGAGAGCAGGAACTTGTAGCGCTGGTTCGTCTCCTCCGCGGTGCCGTAGCCGGCAAACTGACGGATCGTCCACAGCTGTCCTCGGTACATCGAGGGATAGACGCCGCGCGTGTAGGGGAACTCGCCCGGGTAGCCCAGCTTCTCGTCGTAGTCCCAGCCCTGGAGGTCGTCCGGGGTATAGAGCGGCTCCACGGGAACGCCCGAGAGCGTCGTCACCGTTTCGCGCGGCGAGCGCTTTCCGCCCTTGTAGCGCGTCGCCCACTCCTCCCGCGCCGTCTTACTGCGTAGGGCCATCGCCACCACCTTCTTTCGGGTTCCGCTGCGCCATAACGGCTGCCGCCAGGGCGTATGGATTCAGTTTCCCATTCCGGTTGTCCCGCAGGCGGCGGCCGACCTCGGTGTCCCCTTCCAGCGTCCGCCGGGCGTCCTCGCGTGCCTGCTCGGCCACCAGGGCGATCACCTCCTGCTTGACCCGCTGCAGCCGCCTTAGCTCGAAGGTCCCGCTCTCGCGCAGGAAGGCCTGGTGACGGCCAATCGCCTGCCAGACCAGCTCGATGCCTTCCTCCTTGACGGCCGAGGCGAGCACGATCGGAGGCTGCCAGGCCTGCTTCGGACCCATCGCCATCGCGTCCTGAATCATGCGGCGCGTCTTTTCGGCGCCGCCGAGATCCGCCTTGTTGACGACGAAGATATCCGCGATCTCCAGGATTCCCGCCTTGATGCTCTGCACCGCATCACCGGACTCGGGCATCATCACGAGGACCACGGTGTCGCAAATGCTCGAGATCTCGAGCTCCGACTGCCCGACCCCCACCGTCTCCACGATCACCACCTCGCGACCAAAGGCGTCGAGGAGATGGATCGCCTCGCGGGTGGCGGCGGCGAGCCCACCGAGGTGACCCCGAGCCCCCATGCTGCGGATGAACACCCCCTTGTCCAGGGTGTGCCGGGACATCCGGATTCGGTCACCGAGGACCGCGCCCCCAGTGAAGGGACTGCTGGGATCGACGGCGATCACCCCCACGGTCTGGCCGGCATCCCGGATCACCTTGACCAGGCCGTCCACCAGCGTGCTCTTGCCGGTTCCGGGGGAGCCGGTGACGCCGACCAGGTGGGCGTTGCCGGTATTCGGTTGCAGCTCAGCGACCAGTGCGGTCGCCTGCGGGTCGCGATCCTCGGCCAGGCTGATGGCCCGGGCCAGCGCCCGAACGTCGCCGGATCGCACGGCGCCGGCGAGACTCATCCTGCGGTCAATCCTAGTGCCTGACCCGGACGGACGGCACGCCGCGCTCAGTTGAGGCGGCTGCCCGGTGCCTGAAAGGCCCGCTGGGTAAAGTCGGAGCCAAGGACAACCGTGACGGTCGGACCGCCCGGTGCCGGCGGCTCCACCACGACCGTCGCCTGAAAGTAGGCACGCAACCAGGC
>JALZAV010000167.1 GCA_030948145.1 Candidatus Dormiibacterota bacterium | reverse complement strand
GTCATCCTGCCACTCCCGGTCAGGATCGCGATCGAAGAACGGATCCTGGCGGAGCATTTTTCCGCCCAGTACGCGGATTACCGTCGACGGACCCCGTACCGGCTGGTTCCGGGAATCGTTTAGCTTCGCTCGCTGTCGGCCTTGACGTCCAACCGGCGGTAGCGCGGGGATCGCTCGTCGATTGTCAGTTCGTCGAAAGTTTGCCATGGGACGCCCCATTGCCACCAGCCGTGGACCCAGGGCTGCAGCAAGACGCCGACGCGGGTGTAGACGAGGGGAACCACCGAACACTCCTGCTGGACGGCCATCCGGTCGGCCTCGTGGAAGAGTGCCAGCCGTGCCGCCCCGCTCTCCTGGGAGTTGGCCCGGTCGATCAGGGCATCAAAGGCGGGCGATGACCAGCGGCTTATGTTGCTCGAGCTTCGACTGTGCAGGAGCATGTGTAGGTAGTACCCCGGGTCGGGGTAACCGGCTATCCAGACTCCGAGATGGGCGTGGCGGGCAACGGCCTGCGCAAAGAGATCCTGGACGGGAATGTTGACGCGCTCGATCTCCAGGTCGAGATTGGTCCGCCAGATATCGATCACCGATTCGATGTACGGCATCGCCCAGCTATTCGGCATCGTGATGCGGAAGGGGCCGCGATGAGAAGACCGCTGCAGGCAGACACGCGCCAGCTGCGGATCGAAAGGCAGGACGCAATCCGGCGTGTGTCCCGGGACTCCTGGCGGGACGAGGCCTCCATGTGCGGCCAGTTGGTTGGCCGCGAGGAAACCGGCGATGGCAGCTCGGTCGGTCGCGTGAGCAAAGGCTCGGCGGAGATGAATGTCCGGAGCGGTCGCGGTGGTGCCACTGAAGGCGAGATAGCTCGTCATAAGAGGCGGGGTCACAAACGCAGTCAACCGCCCGTCGGCCACCGCGGCGTTCGCGTCCGGGGTGAGGTTGATGGGCGTGACGATGTCCACCTCCTTCCGGAGGATGCTATCCAGCTGCTCGTCGCGCGTTTGGCGGACCCATTCAACGGTCGCCAGATTGCCTCGCTGGTTTTTATGCCGTGGATCACGCTCGATCACAGCCCCGTCCTCGAGGAAGCGAGCGAGCCTGAATGGGCCGCTGAGCCGGCCATCGACGGCTCCGCTGTGTCCGGTGACCACAAGGCTGAAAATCCAGGAGGGCGTGGGCGAGTGCAAGCGGAATTCGAGCGTGCGATCGTCCAGGGCGTGCACGCCGACCCGGTCGAAGTCGTCGACCTCTCCGGCCACATAGGCGTCAGCATTCTCGAGTGGCGCCAGGTGCGCGGCCTCGGTTGAGCGAACCTTGGGGTTGAGCAGCGTCCGGTAGCCCTCCATCAGATCCTGGGCGCGGATCGCGCCGCCCTCATTCCATTCCGCCCGCGGGTCCAGGTCCATCCGGTATCGACGGCCGTCGTCGCTGACTTCCCACCTGGCGGCGAGTCCTGGCAGCACATAGGGTCCAGGTCGGCCCTTAAGCAAGGTCTGGTAGAGCTGGAGATGCAGGCTCAGAGTTGGCGTGTGAAGGGCCTGGGCGGGATCGGTATGCCAGGGGACGACCGTCGCCGAGATCTTGAGCGCTGCGGTCGGCACGGTTGCGGGCAGATCCGGGGGATTCCAGCGGTCGAAGGCTCGTTGCCAGGTCTCATTCGCCTCGCGGAAACGCATCGCGAGGTGCAGCGTGCTGGCCAGCTGAAACAACGTTTCGGCGGCCTCCTGGCTGCGCCCGGCCTTTTCGAGAAGTGGCACCAGCGCCCGGAAGTGACCGGCCGCCTCGTCGACGGCCCATTCGGCCAGGGCGCGATCGCCGGCTAGCTTGAGGAAGTGCGCCGCCTTCTCGTGGTCGTCGGTCCCGAGCCAGTGGTGCGCGATCAGCCCGTAGACGCGCTCCGGCCGGTCTTTGTAATACGACTCGAACCATTCAGCGGCGCGGCGGTGCAGGGCAACGCGGCGTGGCCCGACCAGCGTGTGATAGGCCGCCTCCTGGATCAGGGCATGCTTGAAGCGGTAGACCGGTTGCGCCGCCGCGCCCTCTTCCCGGAAAAGGTCAAGGCGGAGGAGGTGGTGCACGGCTTGGCGCAGCGTTGCCGCAGGTAGTTCGGCGGCGGCCTGGAGAAGTCCAAGGCCGAAGGTCCGCCCCAGCACTGACGCCGACGTCAATACCTCGCGCCATTGCGGCTCGAGGCGATCGATCCGGGCGATGATGACGCCCTCCAGCGTCTGGGGAATTTCGAGCGTCTCGCTCGCCTTCAAGGTCCAGTGCCCGTTCTCGGGGATGAGCGTCCCGCCGTCGATCAAGGAGCGCAGGATCTGTTCCAGGTAGAAGGGGTTGCCTTCGGCGTAGGCGAGCAGGCGTTCGGAGACCGGCGCGGGAAGCGCCCGGCCCTCGGCCAGCGAGGTCAGCAGCCTGGTTTCCGAGTCGTGGCCGAGCGGCTGCAACGCCACTTCGCGGACCAGGTGTCGGTACTCGCGGGCGGCCTTTTCCTTCAGCAACCAGGACGCGTGCTCGGTCTCGGGTCGCTGGCTGATCACCAGCATGATCGGCGCAGTTTCGGTAAGGGCCAGCAGGCGCTCGGTCAGCGCCAGCGAGGTCGCATCTGCCCAGTGCAGGTCGTCGAGCGAGACGACCAGTGGATGGGTGGTGGTCACCCGCTGCAGCAGTTCCTGCACGACCTCGAAGGTCCGGTATTGCATGGACTCTGGCGAGAGCGTGCGCATCTGGGCGGCGACCTCCGGCTCCAGGTTCAGGCCCATCACGGTCGCCAGGTAGGGATAGGCTTCGGCGCCCTGACCGCCGAAGGCCTCATCGGTCTTGCGGCGGAGCTTGACCCGGACTCGCAGGTCGTTCTCGGTCGGACTGACCTCGAGCCAGTTGCGCAGCAGGTCCCGATAAGGCCAGTAGGGGAGGGACTCGCCGTAGGAGACGCAGCGCCCCTCCAGCCAGAGGCACTGCTTGCTGATTGCCTGCTGGCGCAGCTCCGCCGCCAGCCTGCTCTTGCCAATGCCCGGCTCGCCCACGATGAAGAGGACTCCGCCGCGGCCCGAGGTAAGCCGATCCAGCAACTGCATCGCCGCTGACATCTCGGCATCCCGGCCGACCATCTGCGACGTGGGCGCCTGGGCCGTTGCTCGCCCGGAAGACTCGCGCAGGGAGAGAGCTGGATAGGCGGCGACGGGGCCGGCCTTTCCCTTCAGCTCCAGCGATCGCACCTCGCCCCAGTTGAAGCGGGCACGGACCTGGCGCTGGGCCGGCTCGGAAACGAGCACGCCGTTGCGGTCGGCAGCCGCTTCCAGTCGCGCCGCGGTATTGACGGTATCGCCGACGACACCGTACTCGACCCGGCCTCCGGCACCGACCTGGCCGGTCACCACCTCGCCGGTATGGATCCCGACGCGCATGGCAAAGTCCTCGACACCCCAGCCGCGCCGGACCTCATCGGCATAGTCACGGGCTGCGGCGACGATCTCCAGTCCCGCCCGCACGGCGCGCTCCGGGTCATCCTCGTGCGCGACCGGCGCCCCGAAGAGCGCCAGCAGCCCATCGCCCATCAAGTTGTTGACCGTACCGCCGTACGTTTCGACCGCCCGGATGGC
>JALZAV010000061.1 GCA_030948145.1 Candidatus Dormiibacterota bacterium | reverse complement strand
GCTCACCGCCCCGCCGTTGCCTTTGCGAACGAGGATGGCCTGGCCGGCCTGAAAGTAGGGCACCAGGGCCACCATGCGCTGCACGTCCGGGGTGATCGACAGCGCCGAGATGACCGCGTCACCCTTTTTCGCCAGCAGCGCGCCGATGATCTGGGGCGAGTCGGTCTTCACGATCGTAACGTTGAGCCCCATCTTGCCCGCCAGGGCGGTCGCGATGTCGATATCGAATCCGACCGCCTTCTGGGTAGCCGGGTCGATCGACTCCTGGGGCGGGTAGGTCGTATCGGAGAGAAAGGTGAGCGTCCCCGGATGGACGAGCGTCGTCGGCGGGACGATCGGCGTCGGCGTCGGGCTGGCGGCCGCAAATGGGGTCGCCGAGACGACCGCGTGAGCCGGTGGCCCGGGGGCCGTGCAAGCTGTGAGCGCGACGGCGAGGATCGCGCCGGCAGCCAGCACCCCCCTGATTTGGCCGTCATGCCGCCCCGCCACTCGCCCCGGCGGGGTTATGGTCTTTGCCAAAACAGCGACATCATTCTACGTCCCGTGGCCGTCGCTAACATGAGAGAGCTTGATCTCCCTCGACGGCCGCTCGCTGCGCTCCTCCGATGTGGCGGCGGTCGCGCGCCAGGGCGAGCGCGTCGGCCTGGCCCCAGCCGCCCGATCCCGGCTTACGCGCGCCCGGGAGATCGTGGATCGGCTGGTCAGCGAAGACCAGGCGGTCTACGGCCTGACCACCGGCGTCGGCGCGCTGAAGAACACCCGGATCGCGCTGAAAGACACCCGCCAGTTGCAGCGCAACCTCTTGATGAGCCATGCGGTCGGCGTTGGCCCGGCCATGCCGGCCGAGCTGGTCCGCGCCGGCATGCTCGTCCGGGTCAACCAGTTCTGCCAGGGGAGCTCCGGTGTCAGCCCGGTCGTCGCCGACCGGTTGGTGGACCTCCTCAACCACGACATCTGTCCCTACGTGCCGGAGAAGGGGTCGCTCGGGGCGAGCGGTGACCTCGCGCCGTCGGCCCATGTCGGCCTGGTCTTGATGGGCGAGGGCGAGATCCTGTTGAAGGGCGAGCGACGGGAGGGCGCCGAGGCCTTACGCTCGGCCGGCCTCGAGCCGGTCGAGCTGCGCGCCAAGGACGCGCTCAGCATCCTCAACGGCACCCACTTCATGGCCGGGGCGGCCAGCCTGCTGCTGGAGGATTCGCTGCGCCTTCTGTTGACCGCGGACATGGTCGCCGCGCTCAGCGTCGAAGCCCTGCGCGGCTCGAGGACGGCCTTCGACCCGCGCATCCATGCGCTGCGGCCGCATCCGGGCCAGCTCGCCTCCGCCGCCCGCATCTTCGCCCTGACGCAGGGAAGCGGCATCGCCGAGTCCCACCGCATCGACAACCGCGTGCAGGACGCCTATTCGCTGCGTTGCGCCGCGCAGGTGCACGGCGCCTGTGCCGACGCGATCGATTACCTTCGCCGGGTGCTGGAGGTCGAACTGAACGCGGGCACGGATAATCCACTGGTGCTGGCCGACGACGAGGCAGTCGTGTCGGGCGGGAATTTCCACGGTGAGCCGCTCGCGATCGCGCTCGACACGGCGGCGATCGCGCTCAGCGAGCTGGGAAGCATCTCCGAGCGCCGGCTCTTCCGGATGCTGACCGGGTTCCTTTCCGACCTCCCGCCGTTTCTAACGCCCCACTCGGGCCTCGACTCCGGGTACATGCTGCTGCAGTACACCGCCGCCGCGCTGGCGACCGACAACCAGCTGCTGGCCACGCCGGCCAGCGTGCATTCGCTCCCAACCTCTGCCGACCAGGAGGACCACAACAGCATGGGATGGCACAGTGCCCAGCGCGCCCGCCAGGTCTCGATCAATGTCGAGACGATTCTCGCCCTGGAGGCGCTGGGGGCGGCGCAAGGGATCGACCTGCTGGCGCCTCTGCAACCGGCCCAGATGACCGGCGAGGCATACCGGGCGATCCGCGAAGGGGTGCCAACGCTTGACCACGACCGAACGCTGTACCGGGAGATCGAGACGGCCGTCGGCCTGGTCCAGAGCGGCCGCCTGGCCGCGATCGCGGCGAAGGCGCGCTCCGGGACGACGGCATGACGATGACCGCCCCGATCCGCGCGGCACGTGGCCGGCAGCTTGCCTGCAAGGGCTGGCAGCAGGAGGCGGCGCTGCGGATGCTCTGCAACAACCTCGATCCGGCGGTGGCCGAACGGCCGGAGGACCTCGTCGTCTACGGCGGAACCGGGAAGGCCGCTCGGGACTGGCCGTCCTTTCACGCCATCGTGGCGGCCCTGGAGCGGCTCGAGGATGACCAGACGCTGCTGGTGCAATCGGGCAAGCCGGTCGGGATCTTCACAACGCACGAGTACGCGCCGCGCGTCTTGATCGCCAACAGCCTGCTGGTGCCGCGCTGGGCCACCTGGGCGCACTTCTGGGAGCTCGAACGGCTCGGACTGATGATGTACGGGCAGATGACCGCCGGGAGCTGGATCTACATCGGCAGCCAGGGCATCTTGCAGGGCACCTACGAAACGTTCGGGGCGGTCGCCCAGAAGCGCTTTGGCGGCAGCCTGCGGGGGAAGATCGTCCTGACGAGCGGCCTCGGCGGCATGGGCGGTGCCCAACCGCTCGCGATCGTCCTCAACGAAGGGATCGCGCTTTGCGTCGAAGTGGACGAAACCCGGATCCAGCGTCGGCTGCAGAGCGGATACCTCGACCGCGTCAGCGCCCGGCTCGAGGAGGCGGTGGCGTGGGCCGAGGAGGCGCGCCGGACCGGGACGCCGACCTCGATCGGCGTGGTTGGGAATGCGGCGGAGGTCTACCCGCAGTTGCTGCGCGCGGGATTCCAGCCGGACGTGATCACCGACCAGACATCGGCCCACGATCCGCTGCGCGGATACATCCCGGCGCCGCTGACGCTGGCCGAGGCGATCGACCTTCGGGCTCGCGATCCGCAGGAATACCTGGAAATGGTGAAGCAGTCGATCGCCGCCCACGTGCAGGCGATGCTCGCCTTTCAGCGGCAGGGCGTGGAGGTCTTCGACTACGGCAACAATCTCCGCGGCCAGGCGCTGGAGGCCGGCGTCCGAGACGCCTTCGAGATCCCGGGTTTCGTTCCGGCCTATATCCGGCCGCTCTTCTGTCAGGGCAAGGGCCCGTTCCGCTGGGTGGCCCTGAGCGGCGAGGCCGAAGACATCTACCGAACCGACCGCGCCGTGATGGAGGTCCTACCCGACAACGAGCCGCTGCACCGCTGGTTGCGCCTCGCCCGCGCGCGGGTCCAGTTCCAGGGCCTGCCGGCTCGCATCTGCTGGCTGGGCTACGGGGAGCGCAGCCAGGTCGGCCTTCGCTTCAATGAAATGGTCTCGGCGGGCGAGGTCAAGGCGCCGATCGTGATCGGCCGCGATCATCTCGACGCCGGCTCGGTCGCCTCGCCGTACCGCGAAACGGAGGCGATGAAGGATGGCAGCGACGCGGTCGCCGACTGGCCGATCTTGAACGCGCTGGTGAACACCGCCGCGGGCGCCAGCTGGGTTTCCGTGCATCACGGCGGCGGCGTCGGCATGGGGAACTCGATCCACGCCGGGATGGTGGTCGTGGCCGATGGCACTGCGGCCATGGCCGACCGGCTGCAGCGGGTGTTGACGACCGACCCGGGCATGGGCGTGATCCGCCATGCGGATGCCGGCTACGAGAGCGCCATCGAAATGGCGAGGGCACGGGGGATCGACCGAGCCACGTGATCCGGGCGGACTTCGTGCTCCGCCATGCCGGGCAACTCGCCACCATGGTGCCGGAACCTGACGACCCCCTGGGGCGCCTGACGGATGCGGCGCTGGCCGCGCGCGACGGACTGATCGTCTGGTTGGGAAAGGATCGGGACCTCGAAGCGGCGGTTCGACTGGATGGTGACCTGCTGGACGCGCAGGGCGCCTGCGTCATCCCCGGACTCGTGGACGCGCACACGCACCCGGTCTTTGCCGGCGACCGCGCCGACGAATTCGCCGAGCGGGTGGCGGGCGTGCCCTACGCGAGCCAGCAGTCCGAGGGTCGCGGGATCCAGCGGACCGTTCGAGCGACGCGCGGCGCCGACGAGGCCACGCTACTCGAGCTGGCGATGGCGCGCGCCGACCGCTTTCTCGCGCATGGCACCACCACCATCGAGGCGAAATCGGGCTACGGTCTGAATCCGGAGCGAGAACGGACGTCGTTGCTGGTGCTGCGTCAGCTCGCGGCGCGCACCTCCCTGCGGGTCGTCCCGACCTTTCTCGGCGCCCACGTGGTTCCGGATGGGATCGAGCGCGAGGCCTACCTCCGCTCCTTGCTCGATGACATGCTGCCGAACTTCGCCGGCCTCGCCAGTTTCTGCGACGCCTGGTGCGAGGCGCCGGCCTTCACCGCCGAAGAGGTGAGGCAGGTGCTGACGCGGGCGCGAGCGCTCGGATATCAACTCCGCGTGCACGCGGCACAACTTGCGGAAGGCGAGGGCCCTGAGATCGCGGCGGAACTGGGCGCCGCCAGTGCCGACCACCTCGAGTACGTGACCCGGCCGCAGATCGACGCGCTCGTGCGGGCGGGAACGGTCGGAGTCCTCTGCCCGGCCGCAAACTTCACCGTCCCCCAGAGCCGGCGGCCGCCCATCGAGGCGATGCGGGAGGCCGGGTTGCCGCTGGCGATCGCCAGTGACCTGAATCCCGGCACCGCCAATTCGGAGAGCCTGACGTTCGCCATGAGCGTCGCCTGCGCCGACTGGGGCATGACCCCGACCGAGGTGCTGCAGGGAGCGACCCGCCAGGCGGCCCGCTCACTGCGGCTGGAACGAGCCGGCGTCCTGCGCAGAGGGAGCCTCGCCGATTGCGCCGTTTTCGATGTCGAACGGCCCGAAGCCATTCCCTACTATGTCGGAGTGAATCGGGTCCGCGCCACCGTTGTTCGAGGGAGGGTGTGGGCCAACTCGTAGAGTGCGTGCCGAATTTTTCCGAGGGCCGCCGTCGCGATGTCATCGACGCGATCGTGACGGCGATCCGGGATGCCGAGGCCCGGATCATCGACGTCCAGGCCGACGCCGCCCATAACCGGATGGTGGTCACCTTCGTGAGCGAGCCGGCGCTCGCGGTCGATGCCGCGCTGGCCGGCGCGCGGGTGGCGACAGACCGCATCGACCTGCGCCGGCACCAGGGCGAGCATCCGCGGATGGGCGCCACCGACGTCGTCCCCTTCGTGCCCTTTGCCGATCTGCCGATGGCGCTGTGCACCGATCTTGCGCACCGTTTCGGGGCGCGGCTCTGGAGCGAGCTGCGCGTGCCGGTCTATTACTACGGGGAGGCTGCCCGACAGCCGGAACGCCGCGAGCTCGAGAAGGTGAGGCGCGGAGGGTTCGAAGAGCTCGTGACCGCCATCAAGGACCCGGAGCGCCGGCCCGACGAGGGGGACGCGGCGATCCATCCGAGTGCCGGCGCGACCGCGGTGGGGGCCCGCATTCCATTGATCGCCTACAACGTCAACCTGCGGACCAGCGATCTGGCGGTTGCCAAGGAGATCGCGAAGACGATCCGCGCCTCCTCCGGCGGGCTACCCAACGTCAAGGCGCTTGGCTTCAACCTGGCCGAGCGCGGCCTGGTACAGGTGTCGATGAACCTGACCGACTATCGGGTCACGAACATGTGGAAGGTCTTCGGCGCGATTCGGGACGAGGCGGCGCGGCGAGGAGTCGAGGTGGAGGAATCCGAGATCGTCGGTACCGTCCCGCTGGATGCCGCGACGCGAACGATCAAGGAAGCCCTGCTCGAACCCACCTTCAAGATGGACCAGATCCTCGAAAAGCGAGTCTGGGCGGCGGAATGACGGTCGCGTCGACCCCGGTTGAGGAATACCTCGGCCAGCTGGGCAGCACCTCGGCGGTTCCGGGAGGCGGCAGCGCGGCCGCCCTGGCCGGCGCGATGGGCGTCGCGCTGCTCGGCATGGTGGCCGCGCTCAGCGCCCGGAAGGGGGCGGACCCCGCCGAGCGGGAGCGGCTTTCGGCGCTCGCGCCGGAGCTCGAGCAGCTACGGGGCCGGCTGCTCCAGCTCAGCCAGGATGACATCGACGCGTACCGCGCGGTCCTCGATGCCCGCAAGCGAAAGGCTCCGCCAGAGGTGCTCAATCGGGCCTCGGCTCGGGCGGCCGAGGTCCCGTTGGAGACGGCCAGGGCCTGCGATCGTGCCCTGTCGATCTTTTCCGACGTGAGTCCCACCGCCTGGGAGGTGACGCGCTCGGACCTGAACGCAGGCGGTGCCTTGCTCGCGGTCGGGCTCCGCGCCGCCCTGGCCAACGTGGCCGTCAACCTGCCCGATCTCGACGGCGCCACCCGGACAGGTCTCGAGGCCGCCTATCGCGCGCTGCAGGCGAAACACCCGGGCCCGGCTGATCCGTCTGGCGAACACTGACGTATCAAGAAGGGCAGGGAGATGAGCGGGGGAAACACTCCTGATCAGGACGGTGAAATGGCGGCGCAGCTCCAGCGTGGTGAGGCTGTCGGCGTTGAGGCGCTTTATGACAAGTACGGCCGCCTCGCCTATGGGCTGGCGTACCGGATCTTGAACGACCGGACCGCGGCGGAGGACGTCGTGCAGGAGGCCTTTCTCGGACTATGGCGAAACGCGCGATCGTTCGATACCAGCCGAGGTAACGTCCGCGGCTGGCTGCTGTCCATCGTTCGCAACCGGGCAATCGATCGACTCCGAGGAACGACGAGAATGCGCAAGGAGAGCCAAATTGAAGCTGTCGAAGGTCTTGTCCAGGCACCGGACGCCTGGGAAACGGTGGCAACACACCTGGAGCAGCGCCAGATTCGGGAAGGCTTCGGGCAACTACCGGATGCGCAGCGGAGGACGCTCGAGCTTGCTTACCTGGGTGGCTACACTCACGTCGAGATTGCGGACCAGATGGGTGTCCCGCTCGGGACGGTCAAGGGTCGCATGCGAATGGGCCTGGAGAAGATGCGCTCCTTCCTTGTGGCTCGGGGCGTGACGGCGTGACCGCGCTGCGCTGCGACCAGGTGGAGGAACTGCTTGGCGCCTACGCGCTCCAGGCGGTCTCCGCATCGGAAGCGCTCGACGTCCAGAACCACCTTGCTACCTGTGCTGAGCATCGGAAGACCGCCAAAGAGCTTCAGGACACGGTCTCGCTCCTGGCCCTGGTGGTCGAGGAGCAGGAGCCCTCTTACGAGCTCCGCGGACGGATCATGGCGTCGATCAAATCGGCCGCGACGGAACCGGCCGGCGTGCCGGAACCCGTGCCTGTGGTGGTGCCCATCCGGCGAGCCCCCCGCCTGCCGCGGTGGGCACCACGACCGGCATTCGCCGCCATGGCGGCGGCGGCCCTGCTGGCGATCGGTGTCGGCACCTACGGCGGGTACCGATTCGGCCAGGATAGTAGTGCGGCGATGGCGTACCGGTTCTCGGGAAGCCTGTTGGCACCGACGGCCAGGGCGAACCTGGTCTACCTGCGCGACCGGCATCAGGCCGTGCTGGCGGTCGACGGGCTCCCTCCGCTCGCGCCCGGCCAGGTCTACGAGATGTGGCTGATCGACCGGAGTGGGGTGCCCATCCCGGAAGGGGTGGCGGCCGCTCCGGATGGGCGGATCACAGCCCAGATGAGCGCCGACCTCTCCAAATTCAGGCAATTCGCGATCACGATCGAGCCGGGTGAGCGCCCCAGCCCGACAACCCAGCCGATCCTGCTCGGCGCTCTCAGCGGCACGTCCGCCTGACCCTTCCACAGCCTGTCCGGGCCCCGGTGATCCAAAACGGCCGGAGTCCGTACTCATTACTAGTAAAACCCCGCGCGGAAGGGAAAGAAATTTTTCGGAGGTACTTGTTATGGGAAATCGTTCGATGGTACAAACAGTTGCGCTCGTCTTCGGCGTCGTCTATCTCGCGGTTGGGATCGTTGGATTCCTGCCCTTCCTGGGCGGGTCGTACACCCAGACCAGCAGCAACCTGCTCGGGATCTTCTCGATCAACCTGCTGCACAACCTCGTTCACGTGATCATCGGCGTCGCCGGCATCGCCGCGGCGGCCACTCTGGCCAGCTCCCGGACCTACGAGCAGGTCGTCGGCGTGGTTCTGCTCGCGCTCGGCGTCGTCGGGATCTTCGTTGCGCAGCCCCTCGGCCTGCTCAACATCGGCGGCCCCGATATCTTCCTGCACCTCGCCACTGGCGCGATCCTCGCCTACTTCGGCTTTGCCGCATCGACCTCGCCGCGGCGCGCCACCGCGTAAGCGTCCACTCCTCCCAAAGGCCCCCGGTCCGCGCCGGGGGCTTTTTCCTATCCGTAGACTGCATTTCGTGACCGGGTTTCCCTCGTTTCAGAGCCGGACCGCCACGCTAGATGGCGTCACCATCCATTACCTCTGCGGCGGAACCGGATCTCCGGTGCTGCTCGTGCACGGGCTTGGCAGCTCGGCCGGCGTCGAATTCTTCTATAACCTCGAGGCCCTGGCGGCGCGGCACCGGGTGATCGCGGTTGATCTTCCCGGCTTCGGCCAGTCGGACAAACCCACGCTCGCGTACACAATCGACCTCTTCGTGCGGGTCGTGCGTGACTTCATGGCGTCGATCGGGCTCACCCGAACGGCCGTCATCGGGGTCTCGATGGGCGGCCGCGTCGCGCTCGGCCTCGCGCTCGATGCGCCGGAGTGTGTCGACCGCCTGATCCTCGTCGATGCGCTCGGCGTCGGCCAGCCGCGCCGCGTGCTCGCCTACCGGTTGCTGCTGACCAGGGGGGTCGGCGAGCTGACGCTGAGCGGGACGGCGCGCGCGCTTCGCGGCATGAACCCAAAAACGATCCGGCGTTTCTGGGGGTGGTACCTGCGGCGTCCGGGCCCGATCGACACGATCCTGAGTGACAATCACATCAGCAGCCACAGCCGGTTGCTCTCGACGCCGGCCTATCGCGCCGCGTATCTCTCGGCGCTGCGCTCGATTGCGGGGACGCGCCGGTTGCGCGACGGCGTCGTGGTGGAAAGCCGGCTGGCCGAGCTGGCCATGCCGACGCTCCTGGTATGGGGCCGACACGACCATCTCTTCCCGGCGGAGCAGGCGGAAGCGGCCGGACGCAAGATTCCAGGGGCCCGCACCGAGATTTTCGAGCGCAGCGGCCACACGCCGCAGATGGAGGAGCCGGAGCGGTTCAACCGCCTGGTCCTCGACTTCCTCACGGCGATGCCGGGATGACCGGATGGCCCAGCCGGGCGGCGTAGTAGGCGAGCACCCAGATAAAGCCGGTGACGGCGCCGGCGATCACCAGGATCAGGCCGGCCAGGCCGACAGCGGCGGGCCAGATCCGCCGGATGCGGTAGCGCCGGTAGCGGCCAAAGGTTGCCCAGAAACTCCGGCTCGTCAGGCCATAGCGCCGGGCCGCGCTCCATGCCAGCGAAAGCAGCCAGATGCCACTGCCGAGGAGCACGATCGCGAAGATCAGCAGGGGGCGCTACACTCCATATATTGGGGTCAGAGGGGGCCGGACCCCATACATTTTGTTGTAAACTAGTTGACAGGCCTAATCCTAAGTCATACGATGTGGGGCGCTTCACCCCACCCACGGAGGTCTTATTCATGCCCCGATCCACCCAGAAGACGTCAGCCGAACGACCCAACGCGACCGCCAGCACGCCGGTGGCCAATGGCCAGAAGCGGAACCGAAACGGTCTCACCTGGAAGCGGTACTTCAGCCGTTCGGGCGTCCCATCCTTTGATGAGGTGGAGTGGGAAACCCGCTCGGCGAGCATCATCAACGAGAAGGGTGAGGTGGTCTTCGAGCAGCATGACGTCGAGGTGCCCACGGGTTGGTCGCAGGTTGCCACCAACGTCGTCGTCTCCAAGTACTTCCGCGGCGTGATCGGGACCCCGGAACGGGAGCGGAGCGTGAAGCAGTTGATCGGGCGGGTGACGCGCACCATCCACGGCTGGGCGGTCAAGCAGGGCTACTTCGCCACGCCGGAAGCGGCCGAGACCTTCCGCGAGGAGTTGAGCCATCTCCTGGTCCACCAGAAGGCGGCCTTCAACAGCCCGGTCTGGTTCAACGTCGGGATTGAGCCGCGTCCCCAGATGTCGGCCTGCTTCATCAACAAGGTGGACGACACGATGGAGTCGATCCTGACCCTGGCGAAAACGGAAGGCATGCTCTTCAAGTACGGGTCGGGCACCGGCACGAACCTGTCGCCGATCCGTTCCTCCCGCGAACTGCTCGCCGGTGGCGGCACCGCCTCCGGCCCGGTCTCCTTCATGAAGGGCTACGACGCCTTTGCCGGCGTCATCAAGTCCGGCGGGAAGACGCGGCGCGCGGCCAAGATGGTCATTCTCAATGTCGATCATCCCGATATCGTCGAGTTCATCAACTGCAAGGTCGAGGAAGAGCGGAAGGCCTGGACCCTGATCGAGGCCGGCTACGATCCGTCCTTCAACGGCCCGGCCTACAGCTCGGTCTTCTTCCAGAACTCGAACAACAGTGTCCGGGTGAAGGACGACTTCATGAAGGCGGTCGAGGACGACGGCGAATGGCACACGATCGGGGTCGTGACCGGACAGATCATGGACACGTACCGCGCCCGCGATCTGGCCCGGATGATGGCCGACGCCGCCTGGGTCAGCGGGGATCCCGGTCTGCAATACGACACCACCATCAATCGCTGGCACACCTGTCCCAACACGGACCGGATCAACGCCTCCAACCCCTGCTCGGAATACATGTTCCTGGATAACACCTCCTGCAACCTCGCCTCGATCAACCTGATGAAGTTCCTCGACGAGCGCGGCGAGTTCGATGTCGAGGCGTATCGGGAGGCCTGCCGCATTCTGATCACGGCCCAGGAGATCCTGGTCGACAACGCCAGCTATCCCACCGAGGCGATCACGCGCAACAGTCAGGACTTCCGCCCTCTCGGCCTGGGCTATGCGAACCTTGGGGCGCTGCTGATGGCGTCGGGTCTCCCCTATGACAGTGATGCCGGGCGCGACGTCGCGGCGGCGCTGACCGCGGTCATGACTGGAGAGGCATACGCGCAGTCGGCGCGGATCGCCCAGAAGAAGGGTCCGTTCAACGGCTTCGCGATCAACCGCGAGCCGATGCTGCGGGTCATGGACCAGCACCGCGCCTCGGTCGAGCACATCAACCCGGCCCATGTGCCGCTGCCGCTGCTGACGGCGGCGCGCGACGCCTGGGGCAACGCCTGCGAGCTCGGAGCCGCCTATGGCTATCGCAATTCACAGGCCACGGTGATCGCGCCGACGGGGACGATCGGCTTCATGATGGATTGCGACACGACCGGGATCGAGCCGGACATCGCCCTCGTCAAGTACAAGAAGCTCGTCGGGGGCGGCATGCTCAAACTGGTCAACCAGACGGTGCCGATCGCGCTGCGCCGGCTCGGCTACCCGGAGACCCAGGTGTCCGAGATCCTTCAGTACATCGACGACACGGACACGATCGAGGGTGCGCCGCACCTGCGCGCGGACGATCTGGCGGTCTTCGATTGCGCCTTCAAGCCGGCCAAAGGCGCGCGGACGATCCACTACATGGGCCACGTCAAGATGATGGCAGCCGCCCAACCGTTCATCTCCGGCGCCATCTCCAAGACGGTGAACATGCCGGAAAACGCGACCAGCGAGGACATCATGGAGGTCTATCTCGAGGGTTGGCGGATGGGCCTCAAGGCGATCGCGATCTACCGGGATGGATCGAAGCGGTCGCAGCCATTGAACACGGCCCTCGATGTCAAGAAAGCCACTCCTGCGGCAGCCGGCCTGCCAGACGCGCCGGTCACGTCGGCGGAATCCAGCGGGCCACACGCCGTCCGCCGCAAGCTGCCCGACGAGCGTCGTGCCATCACGCATAAGTTCGATATCCAGGGCCACGAGGGCTACATCACGGTCGGCATCTACGATGACGGGCGCCCCGGCGAGATCTTCCTCGTGATGTCCAAGGAAGGCAGCACGATCTCCGGATTGATGGATGCCTTCGCCACCAGCATCTCCCTGGCCCTGCAATACGGGGTCCCGCTCGAGGTCCTGGTGAAGAAATTTGCCCACACCCGCTTCGAGCCCTCGGGTTTCACGAAGAATCCCGAGATCCCGATCGCCAAGTCGATCACCGACTACATCTTCCGCTGGCTCGCCTCGAAGTTCTTGAGCGGGACCCAGCAGGAGATCATCGGGATCGTCCGCCGCGATCCGCCGGTCGAGGTCGAGCCGTCCGTGGCACCCGCCGACAGCGCTCCGCAAGCGCCGTCAGTGCCGGCGAAGCCCGCGCCATCGATCGAGATCAGCCAGACGAAGATCACGTTCCAGGGCCAGGAGGACTCGCCTTCCTGCTCCGACTGCGGGTCCATCATGGTTCGCAACGGCACCTGCTACAAGTGCCTGAACTGCGGCAGCACGAGCGGCTGTTCATAAATAAATAAGGGGAAGGAACCCTGCCGGTTCCTTCCCTTGACGGCGCTGTCGGTCGATCTGAGCCTCAGCTGCGCCTCGGCCAAGCCGCGCCTCATCCTTCCTTCCGGCACGGTGTGCACGAGATGCATTTCCAGTGGAGTCACCAGGGTCCGGACTGTCCATGCGGCGGAGCCACGGATTGGGTCGAAGAAAATTTCGGAGCCGTGGGAGCGCCCTCTGACTTTTCTCTTTGATGTCCTGATGGTGCGCCTCTCGCCCCGCCCTTCGCGAAAAAATACTCCGGCTGTATGCACAAACGCTTCATTCATGCTATGGTCGGGATTAATGAGCGCCGAGCCGCGCTCTGATCATCGCGTCGATCAGGGCGGGGAAAACGAAAAGGGCAACACTCACAAGGGGTTAAG
>JALZAV010000166.1 GCA_030948145.1 Candidatus Dormiibacterota bacterium | reverse complement strand
CCACCGGCTTCTTCTCGGTCTTGAGGAAGCTCACCTGGTAGGGCCACGCCGTCCCGATGACGACATCACCGCTTGCGAACGGATCCGTTTCGTCCGTCGTGGCGGACCAGTACTTCTTGATGTTGGGTGCCTGCTGCTTGAGCAGGTTGATGGCGGCGTCCAGCTGCTTCTGGGTCAGCTCGTAGACGTCGTTGATCCCGAGATCCTTGTTATGGGCCTTGAGGTAGAGCGCCGCGTCCGCAATGAAGATCGGGCTGTCGTAGGCGGTGATCTTTCCCTTGTAGGGGGAGTTCGCGTCCCAGGTTGGCTTCCAACTGGTCGGCGCCGGCGTGACGACGTCGGTGTTGTACATGAGCACGTTCGGCCCGTACATGTAGGGCAGGCCGTAATGGCGCCCGTTGATCGTGTTGTGCCGAGGCGATTGCAGCGACTGGATGACGTCCTTGAAATCAGGGATGAGGCTGGTATTGATCTCGGCCACATCACCGTGCGCGATTAGCCGGTTGGTCGCATCACCGCTGGCCGATACACCGTCCCAGAGTGTGCCGCCACCCTGGCGCATCAGTGTCACCATCTCATCTGACGTGTCGGCGAACTTCACGTTTACCTTGCATCCTGTGGCGGTCGTAAAGGGCGTGACCCAGTCGACCTTGGGATCGGTCCTGCCACTCTCGACGTAGCCAGTCCACGCCACCAAATTCAGGGCTCCTTCGCCGGGACCAATGCTCTGCTTCAGGTTCGACGCCGGCTGGTTCGATGACTGGCTGCCACACGCAGCCAGCAGCATCATCGCCCCGGCGATCACCCCCAGGTTCCCGCGAAATCTCATCGTGCGACCTCCTCTTCTTCCTGGCGATCCGTTCCACTTTGGGCGATAACGCGACTGTGTTGGCGCTTCCAGAACAGGCGCACCGCGCGACCCCTGGCCTGGAGTACGTCCATTGATGACATCGTCAGGTTCTGCTGCATGACGACGAGCTCCGCGCCTGCGTCGAGATCCACAACGTAGCGGGTGAAGGCTCCGACGTAGACGACGTCGCGCACCGTGCCAGGGGCCGAGACCTCGTCCGGGTTGGGCCGCTCATCGCGTCCACCCAGCCGGATCTTCTCCGGGCGAACCGTGAGGGCCGAGCGTTGCCCCGTCACGGCAAACGCAGTGTCACCGCTGAGTACATTGGAAGCGCCGACAAACCCCGCTACAAAGCCGGTCGCGGGCCGCTCGTAAACCTCGGCGGGGCTGCCAACCTGCTCGATGCGACCCCGGTTCATCACCGCCAGCCGGTCGCTCATCGTCAGCGCCTCCTCCTGGTCATGAGTGACGTAGATGAACGTCATACCCAGGCGCTGCTGAATCGATTTCAGCTCGAGCTGCATCGCCTGCCGGAGCTTGAGGTCGAGGGCGCCAAGCGGTTCATCGAGGAGGAGGACGCGCGGCTGGTTGACGATTGCCCGGGCCAGCGCGACCCGTTGGCGCTGGCCGCCGGACAGCTCGGCGGGTTTTCGGTTGTCCAGCCGCTCCAACCGCATCATGCGTAAGGCGTCCGCGACGCGGGTGCGCCGCTCGCCGTGGCGGATCCGCTTGACCATCAGGCCGTACTCGACGTTCGCGGCCACCGTCATGTGGGGAAACAGCGCGTAATCCTGGAAGACGGTGTTGACGTCACGGTCGTAGGCTGGGACGTGGGAGACATCGCGGTCGCGGAGAAGGATGCGACCGGCGGTCTGCTCTTCGAACCCGGCAATCATGCGCAGGCAGGTCGTCTTGCCGCAGCCCGACGGACCGAGCAGTGAGAAGAACTCCCCGGTGTGCACATCGAGATCGACACCGGCGACGGCGACGACATCGCCGAAGCTCTTGCGCACCCCTTCGAGGCGCACCTCGACGGCATGGGTCGCATTCGCGGGCCGGCTAGCTGACTTCAGCGAATCCAGGGAGCGAACGGCCGTGGATAACACCAACGTTCGCTTCCGCTCCCTCCTCTCCCCAGGATCATGGCGCGCCTCATCGCGATGAGCTTGGCTGCAACGTACCCGAGCCCCCGGCCTTTGTCAATCCACTTGCGGGAGAATTTTGCCTGGCTCAATGGCCGCGCACGGCGGCCTAGATCACGGGTCAATTCTCGAAGTTGTTGCTCTTCCGGACCTTGTAGCCACTCTTAAGGACGTCCGCCTCGGAGCGCAGGCTGTTGGGCTCGTAGTCGCGCGGAACCATGACGTAGTTGAAGCGCCAGATCGGGCTGTATTTCGTCATTCCCGGCACCGAGTCATAGATGTTGTACTGGCCCTTGACCTGTTCCTTCGGGTTGCCTCTGGCATCGAGGCTGTAGACCACCTGGTACTCTTCGGCGATCTTGACCTCTTTCGGATCGACCTCGACCTCACCGCAATCGACCGCGTAGACGAGCTTACCGTCGAACCAGACCCGCTCCACCGATTGCTTGAACGGATTGTTGTACGTCAAGGCCTCCCGCTGACCGGCGAACTTCTTGCGCCCAGCACCCGTTCCCAACGACCCCGAGCGAACCGTCCAGTCCTTGCCTTCCTGCTTTTTCGGATCGATCTTTCCCATGACACCTCCCGGCGTTTCCATTGTGCACCGATTCGGTTCCGGCATGCCGTGAGGTTGCCGTGGTAGAACTTGCTTATGCCAATTCGATTCGGTGTCTTCGTGCCCCAGGGCTGGCGGATGGACCTTGTCGACATCAAGGACCCGGTCGAAAAGTTCGAGGCGATGACCCGGGTCGCCCAGGCGGCTGACAGGGGCCCCTGGGATTCGATCTGGGTTTTCGATCACTTCCACACGACGCCCACACCGGAGATGGAGGCGACCTTCGAGTGCTGGACGATCACCTCGACCCTGGCCCGGGACACGAAACGAATCAAGATCGGGCAGATGGTCGGATGTAACGGCTACCGCAATCCGGCCCTGTACGCGAAGATCGCCTCGACCGTCGACGTCGCCAGCCACGGCCGGCTCTATGCCGGTATCGGCGCCGGCTGGTACGAGCACGAATGGCGGGCCTACGGCTACGGCTTTCCCGAGCTCAAAGAGCGGATGGCGATGTTTCGCGAGGCGTGCGAGATCATCCACAGGATGTGGTCGGAGGATCATCCAACCTTCAAGGGCGCCTACTACACGATCGACCGCCCGATCAACGAGCCGAAGGGGGTGCAGAAGCCGCATCCGCCACTCTGGATCGGCGGTTCCGGCGAGCGCGTCACCCTGAAACTGGTGGCGAAATGGGGCGATGCCTGCAACATCGGCGGCCAGCCCGACGAGATCCGCCACAAGCTCAATGTCCTGCGCCAGCACTGCGAGGACGTCGGACGCAAGTACGACGACATCGTCAAGTCCACCAGCCTGAACGTCTTTCCCATCGCAAAGGGCGCCGACCCGGAGCGCGCGACCGCTCGGGTGCGCGGCAAGACGTCATTTGCCGACTTCGCGAAGCAGGCGACCGTCGGCGACCCCGCCGCGGTCCGGGACAAGATCGAACCGTTGCTCGAGGTCGGCATCGATTACATCATCACCTACATCCCGGGCGTCGCCTACGACCATGAAGCGCTGCATCGCTTCGAGTCTGATGTGATCCCGATCGTGGCTGCGGTCAGCCCATCGGTGGCGGAGCGGCTTTGA
>JALZAV010000165.1 GCA_030948145.1 Candidatus Dormiibacterota bacterium | reverse complement strand
TGCGCCGTTACGAAGGCAATGCGGGTGCCGTCGGGTGAGAGCGCCGGCTGGGTGTCGAGGCCGTAGTCGCGCGTCAGGCGCGTCTGGCCGGACCCGTCTGCTTGCATAAGGTAGATTTCAGACGCCCAATCGCGCGTGCTGGCGAAGGCGATCCGGTTGTGCCGAACCGCCTGAGTGATCGGGTTCGACGTGCTGGGCGCGTAATTCGCATCACCGGAGAATGCGGCTGTGATGGTGCGGTGTCCGGCAGTTAGCGACGAAATTGTGAACCGGGCATGCCCCGCGCTATCCAGTGGGGCTGTGCCGATCAGCGAGCTGCCGTCGTACAGGCTGACGGTTCCGGTGCCGAGCGGGTCGATCCCACCCGGAGCGGTCGTTTGCGCGGTCGCCTGGAAGTCGACCGGCTGGCCGGCGACGCTGGGATTGAGCGACGTGGTCAGCGTGGTGCGCGTTCCCGCTCGGATGACGTGGAGAGCGCCACTTCGGAACGCCGCGAGGTAATAGTTCCGCGACGTCAAGGTACCTTGCGAGCAGGAAATCGCATAGGGGCTGCCGACAACGCCCGACGTTTGGACGGCGCTCGTAGCGCAGCTTGCCTGGCCGGTTACGTCGGACGTTGCTGACGTTTCACCGTTGACGAATCCAGCGAGTGTCGCCGTTAAGGCCGGATTCGGAGTGCCGTACTGCCGCGTCTGGTCATCAGCCGTTACCGTCAGTGGCGCCGGGTTGACCGTCAGCGTGCCGTCGTGCTCGATGATGTAGTAACCCGGCAGCTTTCCCAGCGGATCATTTAGGCCGGCAAGCGTGATCGGATAGGTGCCCACCGGCGCCCCGGCGCCGGCCGTGCTCGAGAAGTTCGCGGTGATCCAGCCTGCGTCGCCGGGGTCGAATCCGGTCACCGTCCCGGTGAATGGGGGGTTGGCACCGCCGTAGAGGCGCGAGGCATTGTTCGCCGTGACCGTGAGGGGATGTTTGGGTTCGAGTTGGATCGGCGTCGCCGGTGTCACCGTGTTGAACCCGCTGAGCTGCCAGGTGCCGAGCTGCGGGTCGAAGGCGCCGCCAAAGTTCGTGCTGAATTGCGGGCTCGTGTAGCTGTAGAGCGGTCCGAGGGTGCCGACGTCGACCGGACCGAAGCAAATCTTTGTGATGACCAGGATGCAAGTCTCGGGGATGTTCATGCCGAACCGGGCCGCCGTCGCCGTCAAGGGACCGACCGACAAGATCGTGCTCGAGCTGGGAGCGAAGGTGTTATTCAGGCTGAAGTTCGGTGCAATCAAGAGCGTCGATCCGAGCGCGGCCGGAAAGGTGAAGTCGACGCTGTTGTTGGCGTCGAATGTAATGACGTTGCCGGTACCTCCACTAACTTGGGCTCCGCCGCTGTCATGGACGACAAAGGGAACGCTTACCCCGTTAGGCAGTTGAAGCGAGACCTGGACGGCCGGCGTCATGTTAAAGCTGTGCGTCGAGGAAACGCCAAGATTTGCCTGCGACTCGGCCAGTGTGGCGTCGACTGACGCGCCACCTACCGACGTTCGGAACGAGAGGGGCGGGATCCAGCCAAAATGATTCAACATCTTCAACGGAAAAATGGTCAGGTCGATCAGGCGGCTGGTACCAGTCGCGTTGACGACGCCGGTCCCGGCATCGACGGTGACCTGATCGGTAGTTACGAATGGTCCACCGACTGTTCCGGTAACTCCGTATTGTGTCGTGGGGATCGGATAGGAGGCGTTGCCCAGCGTGAAGCTGGCCAGGCTTATGTCGTTGCCGTTGTTCGGGAGGAGGCTGATGTCGCCCCCGGGGATCAGACTCAGGTTCTTCACGCAGACGAACACACAGATGGTCGCCGTCGCAGAGGCATTGAAACTGAAGTTGCCAAGCATGCTCAAATTGGCGGTTGGCGTCGTGGTGTTGAAACTGAAGTTTGGATCGTTGGCGGCAGGCGGAGTCCAATGGGAGCCGATCGTCACCGTATCGCCCGGACGAAACGATCGTGGCGCCGGTACGGTTAAGTCGACGGTGACGGGGTACCTCATGCTGACCGACCCCGCATGGATATTGAGGCTGGCCGTAAGTCCGACCGCGCCGCTTGAACTGGCCGTGACGCTGGCGCCAAAGTCGCCGATGGCGGGATGGGCAATGGCGTCGAGGCTGCCCGACACGTTCCAGTTGGTGCCGATCAGGCGCTGGCTGAAATTCAGGTCATTTGCGGCGCCCGCGTGCCATAGGCTCTGGCCGCTGGTCTGAAATGCGAGCGGAAACGATAGCGTTTGGGTGGGAGCACTCGCCGCAACGGCGGCCTGGACGGGACGAGCCGACGCGACCGTGCTTAGCCCAACAATGATAGCGAGCGCCAAACCCCACCGTTTCATCCCTTCTCTCCTTGCCTGCTCAGGGCGCGGCGACCGTTGCCCCGGTGTCGAATTGATCGAATTCCATCGTTACGGCCTGACCCTGGCCCGGAGTAGTCGACACACGAAGCGGATAGCCATCCTTTTCGCGTACCCAGAGCTCGAGCGGCTTGCTGTCGGCGCCCGCTGCATGGAGGTGCCAGGCTTTGCCGCCCACCAGCAGTTCTTCGCCAACGAGCGTCGGGGAATGAGCGCCCGCCCACGGGATGGTCATCGAGGCCGCGCCGGATTGGACCTTCCAGGCCTCGCCGCCCACCCGCTGGTAGGTCTTGCCGCCAACCGAAATGGCCTCAATGGCTGTCGGCCGGCCGGCGACGCGGCCCTGAAACGTGAGCCGGACAGCGGCCGTCGGCCGCAGCACGAGCACGCCATCCCCCTGTAGATCGAGTGCCACCTGGCCGATGGTGTAGGCGGCGTGAACCTTGAAGTGCGCGTCAGCCAGCCCAGTGTGAGAAACACGGGTCAGGATCTGAGCCGCGCTCGGCGGTCCAGCGCTGGCTGGCGCCAGCGCCCGAGCCTGCTGGCAGCCCACCAGCAAGGTGGCCACGAGCGGCACGAACAGGACGAGTGTCAGGTTGGCCAACCTTCGCCAACCGGATCCGATCCTGGTACTCACTGGTCGCCACGTTAGGGCGACCGTCCGGGGCGTGAATCAGGGAAACCCCTATATTTCTCGAGCCACCCCCCTTGCACAAATTGTGCGCGCCCCTAACATGGAGTAATGCTCGTCGGGAGGGGCCGGGAGCGCGAGCGTATTGACCAATTACTGGCGGGCGCCAACTCGGGCCGGAGCGGAGCCCTCGTGTTGCGGGGCGAGCCAGGAATCGGCAAAAGCTCCCTCCTTCGGCACGCCATTGAGCAAGCAACCCAGTGGAAAGTCCTCTGGGCAACCGGGATCGAGACCGAGTCGGAACTGCCCTTCTCCGGCCTCGCCGAACTCTTCCATCCGATCCTGGATCAACTGGACGAGATACCGGCGCCGCAAGCTGCCGCTCTCGGTGGCGCCCTCGCGGTTGGTCCGCCGGTCGTGGCTGATCCCTTCACGATCTACGCCGCAACGCTGAGCCTGATTGCCAGCGCGGCCGAGCGCACTCCCGTGCTGGCCGTGATCGATGACGCCCACTGGCTCGATGCCTCCTCGTGTGACGCCTTACTGTTCGCGGCCCGGCGACTGCACGCCGACCGGGTGGTCCTGCTCTTCGCGGCACGGACTGGTGAGCGGTTGCTGTTCGATGCACCTGGCGTCCCGGAGCTGCGGCTTGAAGGTCT
>JALZAV010000164.1 GCA_030948145.1 Candidatus Dormiibacterota bacterium | reverse complement strand
CAGGATTACGCGGCTCGAAACCCGCTGAACCCGTACATCGTCTTCAACGCCCAGCCCAAAGTCAGGAAACTGCGCGCCTACCAGGCCTCACAGGAGAAAGTGCGCAACCGGTAACCTGCGGGCTCCGGGAGCCGGTCGGCTGCCCCGATGTTGTTTATGGGCCGTTGATCGGCATGGCGATACGGTTAGGCCATGGCTGATACCAGGGTCAAAGCGATTACTGCGACCGGCCGGATGCTGGTGGCGGTCGAGGCCGTGCCGGAGGCCACCGTGGTTATCGCGGCGGCGGTCCAGATGGCGGCGCGCAGCGGCGCCGAGGTCATCGTCCTCTCCGTTCGCGAGCGTGCGGTCGCGCGCGGCGTCGCCTGGGACGTGCGGCCGCCCGCGGAGCTGGGCGAGGTCCTTAGCGGCGCGATCTATCAGCTGCAGCGGGCCGGCGTCGAGGCGCACGGCATCATCCGGACGGCGCGCTCCGGGCGAGTCGCCGACGAAATCGTGTTAACGGCCCACCGGCATGAGGCGGACCAGATCATCATCGGATCGCACCGTCGCACCTGGCCCGGTGCATGGCTCATGGGCAGCGTCGCGCCACGCGTCCTGCGCCTCTCCGACGTCCCGGTGGTGGCCGTTCCCTTAAAACGCCCGAGTCAGCGCTCGGGGACTCGTCCAAAGCGATAGCCTCGGCCCGGCACGGTCAGAATCAAGATCGGACGAGCCGGGTCCTGCTCGAGCTTCCCGCGCAGCCGCTGGATGAAGACCCGCAGATAGTGCCGCTCGTCGGCGTAGGTCGGGCCCCAAATCCGCTGCAACAGCGTGCGGAAGTCCATGACGTCGTGCGCGTGCCGGGCGAGCTCGGCGAGGAGGAGGTACTCGGTCGGTGACAGGCGGACCTCGACGCCGTCTCGGGTGACGGATCGAGCCCCGAGGTCGATGACGACCGAGCCGGCACGGATCACCAGGGGCGTGTGCTCCGGCGGCTGCGCCCGGCGAAGCACGGCACGAATCCGGGCCAGCAGTTCCTCCGTCCCGAATGGTTTCGCCAGGTAGTCGTCCGCGCCCATGTCGAGGGCTCGGACCTTGTCCTCCTCGTCACCTCGGGCGCTGATGATGATCACGGGGGGTTGCCGCCCCGCGTGCATGCTCCCCAGCACTTTCCACCCGTCCACGAAGGGCAGGCCGATGTCGAGCAGGACCACGTCCGGGTGCTCCGATTGCAGCGCCACGACGGCCGCGGCACCATCGCGTACCTCCCTGACTGCGAACCCGGCGGCGCCCAGCGCGCTCGCGATCGCCTCACGGAGCGGGCCGTCGTCCTCGACGAGAAGGATGTGCCGCTCGGTCACGAGGAGGAGCATGCCACAGCTCTTACCGCATCTTTACTGAGGGCGAGGACGATATACAGGACGATCGCGTACTAGGCGCAGAGATTGACAGATTTGGCAGCGAGGATTCGGCCCACAGCGGCTTCCAGCACGGGACGGCTGAGGGCGCCGCTGCTGACCGTAGCCACGATGCCTGTCACGATGGCATCGGTGAGCGCCGGCACGCTGCCGGGGTCGGCGTTGAAGAGGATCATGTCGGCACCAGCCTCCAGGGCGGCGACGGTCGCCCGCGGCACGGAGTAGCCGATGCTCGACAGCGAGACGGCGGAGAGGGAGTCGGTGATCACCAGTCCCTTAAAGCCCATCTGCTGCCGCAGCACGCCCGTGATCACCGCCGGCGAGATGCTGGCCGGCAGCGTGCTCAGGCCCGGGACGGTCGCGTTCGCAATCATGACGGCGGGGAGGTGTGCCGCGACCGCGGCCTGGAAGGGCAGGAGACCGTTCCCCTGCAGGGCGGCCCAGGAGGGCGTCGACGCGGCGGTGACATCGGTATTGCCCACGGTGCCGCCGAGGCCCGGGAAGTGCTTGACCACCGGCATCACGCCGCCGGCCGTAAGGCCCTGGGCAAACGCCACGCCGTCGCTCGAGGCGATCGCCGCATTGGCGCTGAACGATCGAGTTCCGTCCGCGTTGACGTTGTTGGGTCCGACGCCGCCGTCGACATCGAGCACCGGGGCGAGGTCCATCGTGATGCCGTTGGCGCGCATTCGCTGGCCAAGGCCCAGGGCGAGCTGCTGGATCTGGGCCGGCGTCATGGTGGCGCCCATCTGTCTGGGGGACGGGACAAAGCCGACGAGGTTCGACATCCGTTGGACGGCGCCGCCTTCCTCGTCGGTCATGATGAACGGGCTGATGCCATCCGGGGCGCTGGCGTTGAGCGCCTGAAGGATGGCGCCAAGGTTGGCCGGCGCTGACGACCCGAAGAGGATCACCCCGCCCGCGCCGGCTGCCACCTGGGCGCGCACGGAGAGGACGTCGGTTTCGTCGACCGGGATCACGATAGTCTGCTCGGCCAGGCGTGCGACGCTCCAGCTTGTGAGGACGCTGGCGTTGGTGCAGGGAGGCGGCGTCGCATCGACCCCGATGACGAGGACCGGTTGAGTCGTCGGCGCCGGTGTGAATTCGCTCCCGGGTGACGGGCTGACCACGGCCGTGACCGGCGGAGTGGGTGCCGGCCCCTGGCCGGTCGGAGCCCCGGGACCCAGGATCAGTAGGGCCGAAAGGGCGAGCGCGAGCGTGCCCGCGGCGGCCGGGACTCTCGGTGGCATTTGCACTCTGCGCACACAACGCGTGCCACGCTAGGTCCGTTTCGGATGAGGTTGAGCTATGACGAAGCTGCTACACAGGGGACACGCGTTCGTTCGCCGCGGAAGGAGTCGGGCTAGCTGGCAGCCCCGGATGCGACGCGGCCATAGATCAGGCCGGTGATCCAACCAGGCGACCCGCCTGTTATAGTCGGCGCGCGATGGCGAGGGTGGCCAAGCTGCACGGCTACCAGACGCCGTGACCGCAATGATCGAGGCGCAAGGACTGACCAAGAGCTACGGTGGCAAGCGCGGCGTCACCGATGTCAGCTTCGGGGTCCCGGAGGGCGAGGTGTTCGGCTTTCTCGGGCCCAACGGCGCCGGCAAGACGACGACCATCCGTGTCCTCATGGCTCTCCTTCGCGCCGATACCGGCACGGCGCGGATCGCCGGCCATGACTGCTGGGCGCAGTCGCTGGCGATCAAACGCATCACCGGCTATGCGCCGGGGGAGCCGGCGCTCGATCCCAATCTGACGGGCGGCCAGATCCTGGAGTACTTTGCCCACCTGCGTGGCGGCGTCGATCACGCCTATCTAAAGCAGTTGATCGAGCGGCTCGACCTCGATACCAGCCGGAAATTCCACCAGTACTCCACCGGCAACAAACGGAAGCTGGTACTGATCCAGGCCTTCATGCATCGCCCGAAGGTGCTCATCCTCGACGAGCCCACCAATGGGCTCGACCCGCTCAACCAGCAGGAGTTCGCGCGCTTGGTGAAGGAGGTGCGCGAGGCCGGGAGTACGGTCTTCCTCTCCTCCCACATTCTCAGCGAGGTCGAGCAGCTTTGCACCGGGGTGGCCATCATTCGCGAAGGGCGGCTGGTCCGGGTCGGCGACGTGGCCGAGGTCAAGGACATCAAGCGCTACGAGGTCACCATCACGTTCGCGGCCGACGTGCCGGCCGAGGGGTTCGCCAAGCTCCCCGGCGTCGACCGGGTCGAGAAACTCGCTCATGGCCATGGCCTGCGGATCGCGATGCAAGGCCCGCCTGAC
>JALZAV010000060.1 GCA_030948145.1 Candidatus Dormiibacterota bacterium | reverse complement strand
TCGCGCTGGCGGTGGGGGTGCTGTTGCCCAGCCCGGCGCTGGCGCAGCCGGGCCCCGTGCCGGTAGCATCCGGCTTCGACAGCCCGCGCGGCGTCGCGTTCTTCCACGGCAAGTTGGTGGTCGGCGAAGCCGGCAGCGGTGGGCCTCGGTGTATTCCGGCGTCGGCGTCGAACCCGCTCACCTGTTTCGGCCGTACCGGCCGGATCTCGTGGGTCAACACCAAAACGGGGACGCACACCCCGCTCGTCGATCATCTGTTCTCGGTCGCCGAATTTCACGCGCCCAATCAGCCGCCCGACACCCTGGGCGTGAGCGGGCTCTCCGCACGAGGCGGCACGCTGATGGCAATCATGGGCGTATATCCGCAGGCGTTCGCGAACTACCCGTGTGCCGAGAACGATTCGGCCTGCCAGGCCGATGTCGCGGCAGCGCGGCAGCAGGCCGGCGCGCTGCTGTCCGTGAAAGGCAACGGCTCCTGGCGCAAGGTCGCCGGGGTCGGCGCCTATGACTTCAACTACACCGCGAATATCCCCGGGCAGGAACGCGACGCCAATCCTTATGGCGTGCTCGCAATCAACGGCGGATCGTATGTCGCAGACGCGGGGTCGAACACGCTCGACTTCGTTAGCAACGGTGGACGTATCACCGTCCTCCATTACTTCCCGGGACGGTACGAGGCTTTTCCGAGCGACGAAGTCCCGACCTGCATCGCCAGGGCGGGGGACAGCCTCTGGGTCGCCACCCTCGCGGGTAACCTCTTCAGGATCCATGGGCGCTCGGCCACCCAGGTCGCCAACCCGATGCTCGCGCACGTGACCGGTTGTACGTCCGACGGTGAAAACGTCTACTTCGTGAACATGTGGAGCACGCCGGGCTTCCCGAACCCGTTCACGGGCAACATCGTGAAATTCGACGCCGAGAACCACACCTCCTCGGTGATTGCTGCCGGGCTCAACTTCCCCAACATGGACACGATTGGGCCTGACGGCAACCTGTATTTCAGCGCCGACAGCGTCTGCCCGGCCGGCGGCGTTGCCGACTTCTGCCCCAAGGGTGGAACCGTCTGGAAGTTGGCGCTGGCGCATGACGGCGACGAACACGGTGACGGCGGCGGCGGCGACGGCGGCGACAACAACCAGAACGACTGATCAGCCGGTAACGAGAACCTACCGACAGCTGCGGCGGCCGGGCATAGGTCCGGTCGCCGCGTTCACCTCGTGCCGGCGGGCGAAAAGGCCGTGGGTCCGGGAACCAACTCCACGATCCCACGGATGTCAGCCCTCAACACCTGGCAGGTCTTCAGGCTGTTCAGCAGTGCACGCGCCGGAAGCCCAGCTCGACTGGGGCTCGCGACCTGGATGATGGCCAGGCAGGGCCCCGGGCTCGGGTCCCAATCCGCCGGCCCACCGCCCGTGAAGATCGCGTCGGGCAACATGGGAGAAAACGCGTGCCAGGCACTGTCCGGAGGGATCACAGCCAGCCTGGCATTCGCGGCCTGAACCACCCAGGCGCGCCCGTCACCGAGCGGGCTCAGCCGGACGTCCGCCAGGTCGAGTGTTCGCGCCCCAATCACGATCGGAATGCCGGCGGCAGCCGCTTGCTGGACCAGATTGCGCAGTGTCGGCGTCCAGGGGTCCGGGTCGGCGACGATGATCTGCGCGACGTGGAAGCGGGCCAGCACGGCCGCGGACGCCCCGAGGTGGAGGCGCCGGCCACCGGTGATGATCCAGGCACGCAACTCGCGCGCCGTCGGCGGCAGGGCACGGCCGATCGATTGAGCGAACTTGTCCCCGTCCGGCCCCCCATCGATCAGGACCTGCTCGCCGGCTCCGGTCCGCACCAGGACGGCGGATCCGGTTCCCACGTCGAGCGCATAGACGTGCACGCGGCCGTCCGGGCTGATCAGCACCAGCGCCGCAGCCAGCAGGGCGGTGATGCCCAGCAGCGCCCAGACCTTCCGCTGCCAGAAGAACCGCCGCCACTTGACGCCCGCCAGGGCGCCGCCATTAACGATGCCGGCGGCTGCCAGCCAGCGCGCCGGGAAATATGGCATCGCGATCGCGGCGGCCGGAAGCGTGCCGCAGACCTGGATGACCCGAACAAACCAGGCCGCGACGCCGCCCGCGAGCTGCAGCGCCGGCCAGCCGGCCGGACCAACGACGGCGCCGACGATCGCCCCTCCCCCACCGATCACCATCATCAGCGGCAGCAGTGGAAGGACCAGCGCGTTGGCCAGCGGGGCCACGATCGATAGCTGGTGGAAGTTTGCGAGCATCAACGGCCAGGTTGCCGCCTCAGCCGCCAGCGTCGCGGCAAACGGGTCTCGCAACACCGCGGGGATCCAGCCCAGCCGCGCCGCGATCCCGTCGGTGAAGGTGGCGATGCCGACTGTCCCGCTGAAGGACAACAGGAAACTGACGTCCCTCGCCAGATCAGGCTTTAGCCCGAGCATGATCGCGGCGGTGAGCGCCAGCGACAGGTAGACATGCGTGTCGCGCCGGAACCGGCCGGCGATGACGACCAGGGCGCCCATCGCCGCGGCCCGCAGCGCGGCGGCCGAGGCACCGGCGAGCAGCGCGTAGATCACGATCACGGTAAGGGCGATCGCGGGAGCTGCTCGGGGGAGGAAGCGCCCGACGGAACCCGTGATGATGCGGGCCAATAACGAGACTTTTAGTCCGGAAATCACGACGATGTGGATCAGCCCGCTGGTGATCATCGCCTGCTCGAGCGCTGGCGGAAGCGCGGCCCGGTAGCCGAAGACTATCCCGAGCAGCAGCGCAGCCTGTGGTTCCGGCAAGGCCGCGTCGACCGAGCCGACCAGGGTGTGCCGGGCACTGAAAAGGGCCGTGTGGATCGGGTCGCCCGGATGCGCGGTGGTCCGAACCAGGCGAGCGGAGGGCATGATGCCCGCGATCCCCTGTTCGGCCAGGTACGCCCGGTAATCGAACTGGTCGAACGTAGGAGGCGGCTGCAGCGGGCCTGCCAGCAGGACCAGGTCCCCGTAGTGGACCGACACCCCACCATAGACAACGGCCTGAACTCTTAGATTCCGGACCGCCGCCAGCGGCATCCCGAGGATGTGATCCACCCGAACACTCATCCGGGTCCCGTTGTGCCGCGGCTGCGGATCGTCGTCCACCCAGCCAGACACCGATAGGTGATCGCTCGGAAGCCCGGGAGGCAGGGCGACCGTGGGTGCCAGCTGCGCGCGGCCGGCGCCGAGCGCGAACGCCATCGACGTCAACAGCACGACCGGGGTCAGCCCTGGTCGTGCTAGCGACAGGGTTATCGCAGACCCGAGCAGCAGGATCGCGGCCGCGGCCATCACCGGCCTCAGCGCCATGATGGCCATGACGCCGCCGCTCCAGGCAAGCAGGAGCAGTCCGAACGTCCACCAGGGAAGCCGGCTCACGGCACGGTCAGGTACCTGGAGAGCCGCTTGTACAGTGCATTGTCCAGGTCGAGCCCACTCTTCAGCTCGGTCAAGGACTGGAAGCCACCGTTGGCCTCCCGAAAGGCGATGATCGCGTCCGCGAGGCCGGGGAGGATGCCGGGAACGGCGAGCAACTGCTCGCGGGTCGCGCTGTTGATGTCGAGCTTGGCCTTCCTGGCGGCCTTCGCGCAGTGGCCGGCGAAGGGCACCGTGATCTGCTTGGCGTCCTTGAGGTGCGCGGCCAGGTTTGGCAGGCAACCTGGGTCGGCGTTTCCCGATATCCCACCGGCAGCGACGATCGCGTCCACGACGCGAAGTCCCGATGCGAGCGTGTAAAGGCCGGGATTCAGGACCGCACCGTTGACGTAGACGATGACGTTGCGGTCCTGCGCCGTTTCGAGGTCGCCCGCTGAGATCGCCGCCGGCACGATCGGGGCCGCGGTCGCGCCCCGTGGCCAGAGCAGGTAGGCGCCCGTCAGCAAGATGCCCCCGGCGAGCAGCAGGGCCAGCATCCAGCTGTGGCGGTAGAGCCCGGCTCGCAGCGCGCCCAGGGCGCGCCACCACAAGGCAGTCATTTCGCGATCACTTAAGTGGTGGGCGCGACCGCATCTGGATGGTTCGTCCGGCCGGGCGCCTAGGCGGTGACCAGGTTGATCAGGCGATCGGCGACGAAGACGGCGCGGCGGACGGCGCGCCCTTCCAGGGCACGCGCCACGTTGGCGCTCTGGAGCGCGCGGGCCCGGGCGTCGCCCTCGGCCGAGCCGGCGGGGAGCTCGATGCGGTCCCGCAGCCGGCCATCTACCTGCACGACCACCGTGACCATCGAGCGCTGCAGCTGCGCGGGGTCGGGCACCGGCCAGGCACTGAAGGCGCAGAGCCCCTCGCAGTCCAGCCGCGCCCACAGCTCCTCGGAAAGGTGGGGCGCAAAGGGGGCCAGCAGCCGCGTCAGGCCACGGCAGACCTCCTCCCAGGCCTGGTCGCGCGGGCCGCCGCCCTGGATGTAGTCCTGCATCAGGTTAGCCAGCTCCATCAGCGCCGAGACCGCGGTGTTGAACCGGAATCCGTCGACGTCACGGGTGACCTTGTCGATCGTTTCGTGCAATTTCCGGGTCAGCGCTGCCCGGGCGACCCCCGCGCCGACCGTCGCGCTGCCATCGTCCTCTTCCCCCACAACCAGGCGCCACACCCGGTTGAGAAAGCGCGCCACCCCGTCCACGCCGCGGTCATTCCATTCCGCGTCGAGCTCGGGCGGGCCGATGAACAGCTCGTAGACCCGGGCGGTGTCGGCACCGTAGCGCGCCACCATGTCGTCGGGAGCGATGCCGTTGCCTTTCGACTTCGCCATGACCGCGCCACTGCGCTGGATCATGCCCTGGGAGAAGAGAGCATCGAACGGCTCGTCGACCGAGACCATGCCGGCGTCAAACAGGACCTTCATAAAAAATCGCGAGTAGAGGAGGTGCAGGATGGCGTGCTCGATGCCGCCGATGTACTGATCGACCGGCATCCAGAAGTCGGCTTTCGCCTTGTCGAACGGTTGTGTTTCGTCGTGCGGACTCGTGTAGCGAAGGAAATACCAGGACGAGTCCACGAACGTATCCATGGTGTCAGTCTCGCGGCGCGCCGGCTTGCCACAGCGTGGACAGGTCGCGTTGACGAACTCGCTGGTGTGCAGCAGCGGGTTCTGGCCATCCGAGCGGAACGCTACGCTCGCGGGGAGCATGACCGGGAGCTGCTCGCGCAAGACTGGAACGAGGCCATCATCCGGGCAATAAATGATTGGAATCGGCACACCCCAGTAGCGCTGCCTTGAAATCAACCAGTCCCGCAACCGAAAGATGATGGTCTTCTTGCCGATCTGGCGGCGCTCGGCTTCGGCGATGATCGCGACGATCGCCTCGCTGCTCTTCCGGCCGCTGTACGGACCGGAGTCGACCATGTAGCCGTCGGCCAGGCCGAGCTCCATCGGACTCGTGGGATGGCCCTGCGGCTCGGGCGTCGGGCTGACGACCTCTCGGATCGGGATCCCGAATTTCCGCGCGAATTCGAAATCCCGGCTGTCGTTCCCAGGCACGCCCATGATGGCGCCGGTGCCGTAGGTGGCAAGGACATAGTCGGCGATCCAGATCGGCACCCGATCGCCATTGAAGGGGTTGACCGCGAAGGCGCCTGTGAAGACACCGGTCTTTTCGTGCTCGGTCGAGAGGCGCTCGATCTCGGTCTCCGTCTTGGTGCGTTCCAGGTAGGACTCGACCTGCGGTCGCTGCTCGCCAGTCACGATGCGGTCGACCAGTGGGTGTTCAGGTGCGATCACCATGAAGGTGACGCCGTAGACCGTATCCGGCCGGGTGGTGAATACGCGAAGCGGCTCCTGGCCCTCTACCGTGAAATCCAGGTCCGCGCCCTCGCTCCGGCCGATCCAGTTCGCCTGCATGACGCGAACGCGGTCCGGCCAGCGGTCGAGCTTCGCGAGGTCGTCGAGCAAACGTTGGGCATACGCCGTGATCTTGAAGAACCATTGCTCGAGCTCTTTCTTGGTGGGCTTGGTCCCGCAGCGCCAGCAGACGCCGTTGACGATCTGCTCGTTGGCCAGCACCGTATTGTCCTTGGGGCACCAGTTCACGGCGGCTTTGCGCTTGTAGGCGAGGCCCATGTCATAGAGCTTGAGGAAAAGCCACTGGGTCCAGCGATAGTAGTCGTCATTGCAGGTCGTGACCTCGCGGTCCCAGGCGTACATCACGCCCATGATGTCGAGCTCATGCTTCGAGATCGCGATGTTGGCCTCGATCGACACTCGTGGGTGGATGCCGCTTCTGATCGCGGCATTCTCGGCCGGCAGGCCGAACGCATCCCAGCCGAATGGATTCAGCACATTGAAGCCACGCATCAATTTGTAGCGCGCGACGGCATCGCCAATGACGTAGTTCCTGAAATGGCCCATGTGTAGCGGACCGGACGGATAGGGAAACATGACGAGGTTGTAGAACTTCGGCTTGCCCGCGTCCTCGGCGACGCGGAAGAGACCGGCCTGCTTCCACGCGGCACGCCACTTGGGCTCGATTAACTGCGGATCGTAGACGGGGGCAACAGTTCTGGCCATGTCAGTAATGGAATGGTGGAGCCGACGAGATTCGAACTCGTGACCTATTGCATGCCATGCAATCGCGCTCCCAGCTGCGCCACGGCCCCACATGCGCGGGTCGAGCGTCAAGTCTAGCAACTGCCGCAGGACATTCCGGTCGACCCATCAGTGCAAGAGTATACACGGTTTTGTATCACTGTCCCGGCAAAAATCCGGACGTTCGGCCCTATGATGGGCGGGGCATGCGGCAGATCTGGGCGCCCTGGCGCGGTGAGTTCATCACCGGGCCGAAACCCTCGAGTTGTTTCCTGTGCGAGGCCGCCACGGCGTCCCCCGTTCGCGATGCTGAATTACATGTCCTGGCCCGGACCGCGTCCTCGCTGGCCATTCTGAACCGGTATCCGTACAACAACGGGCACCTTCTGGTCGCGCCACGAGCGCACCTGGCGAGACTTCAGGATCTTCCGGGGGAGACCGCGATCGACCTGACGCTGCTGTCGCAGCGTGCACTCCGGGCGCTTGCGGCGACGCTCAAACCCGAGGGCTTCAACCTGGGGATCAACCAGGGCAAGGTGGCGGGTGCCGGGGTCGCCGACCACGTCCACCAGCACATCGTCCCGCGCTGGAGTGGCGACACGAACTTCATGCCGGTCCTCAGCGACGTCAAGGTCATGAATGAGCATCTCGATGCCAGTTACGAGGCGATTCGCCAGGGCTTCGAGCGGGTACCGTAACGGCCGGCGCAACATAACCGGCGCTCTAATAGGCCGAAGGACGGATGAGCCCAGCCCGAAGCGGTGCTACCGTCACTCATAGCGATGCAATCATCACGCCGCCGAACACGACGTCAATCAGGCCAGGCCCTGGTCGAATACTCATTCCTAATGGTGTTGCTGGCGACCATCGGCGTCGCCGTCATCATCCTGGCAGGAAACCAGCTCAAAAGCACGTTCAATGACGTGACGTACGAATTCAATCACCTGACCGACACGACGATCGTAGGTAGCCCCGTCTGTCCGAACGGAACGCCGGCCATCTTGAGAGGGCATAAGTACAAGTGCAACGGCCAGGACAACTAACTATCAACCCGGAGCCCGGCCGCGGTGGCCTCGATAGCCTGATGGCCAACCGCAGGGTCTGGAAGCGCGCGATCTATTCGATCGCCTTGCTGAGCTATCTGTGCTCGTTCCTGTTCTTTGGCCTGGCCGTCGCTGACGTCAGGCAATCGGGCGGCGGCACGACCGCGGTAATCGATCTGCTGGTCGCGCTCTACTTCCTCATCCAGGTGATCTTCCTGTTCGTGCTCTCCAGCATCGTCGAGCGGCGGCATCAGATCCAGCCGATCGACTTTCCCGACCGCCGCGACCGGACCTAGTTCTTCAGGCGCTCGATGATCGTCGCGATCCCCATGCCGTACCCAATGCACATGGTGCTCAGGCCATAGCGGGCGTCCTGGCGCTCGAGCTCGTGCAACATGGTCGTTAGCAGCCGCGCACCGCTGGCGCCCAGGGGATGACCAAGCGCGATCGCGCCGCCAGAATAGTTGACCTTTTCCATGTCGGCACCGGTCTCGTGCTGCCAGGCAAGGACGACCGGGGCGAAGGCCTCGTTGACCTCGAACAGGTCGATATCTTTGATCTGGAGCCCGGCTTTCTTCAGAACCTTTGCAGTTGCCGGGATCGGGCCGGTCAGCATGATGGTCGGCTCGGACCCCACGATCGCCTGGGCGACAATGCGGGCCCGCGGCTTGAGCCCGAGTGCCCTGGCCTTCTCGGCGCTCATGACCAGTACAGCGGCGGCCCCGTCGCTGATCTGGCTCGAGTTTCCGGCGGTGACCACGCCGTCGTCCTGGAAGGCGGGCTTGAGCTGCGCCATCTTCTCGCGTGACGGCGGCATCCGGACGCCTTCGTCGGTGTCGAACTGGTAGCTGGAGCCGTTTTGTTTTACGTCGACCGGAAAGATCTCTCGTTTGAAACGGCCCTCCTGGATCGCCTGCCCGGCTTTTAGGTGGCTCTGGTAGGCGAACTCGTCCAGCTGCTCTCGATTGAAGCCCCACTTTTTGGCGATCATCTCGGCGGAGTTCCCTTGCGGGATGATTTCGAACAAATCAATCAGTTTGGGGCTGACCGGCCCCTCGCCGGGCCCGAAGGCATCCGAGCCCATTGGAACCCGGGTCATGTTCTCGACACCTGCCCCGATGACGATGTCCTGGGAGCCGGACAGGACACCCTGGGCAGCGAAGTTCACCGCCTGTTGTCCTGAGCCACAAAACCTGTTGATGGTCGTTCCAGGGACTTCGACCGGGAAGCCCGCGATCAAGACGGCGGCGCGACCGATATTCATACCCTGCTCACCCGTTTGCGTGACGCAACCCACGATGACGTCGTCAACCTGGGCCGGATCGACACCGGCGCGATTTACGACCTCCCGGAGCGCCAGCGCCAGCAGATCGTCGGGCCGGACAGGACCGAGCTTGCCGCCACGGCGGCCGATCGCGGTGCGGACGGCTTCGACGATGACGGCTTCACTCATGCTGCACTCCTTGGTTGGGACCCGCGAACGGGCGGCCCTTACCATTGTAAACTCGGCTATCCCGTAGAATATGCCGCGGCATAGACGGCAACGAGTTGGCACGCACATCGCGAAAGGACTAGTTTGGGCTCGGTTATCAAGAAACGCCGCAAAAAGATGCGGAAGCACAAGCACAAGAAGATGCTGAAGGCCACTCGTTGGCAGCGCAGAACGAAGTAATTAGCGAGTAAGTTTGTCCCTGATCAGCGCCCGGAGCTGCGCCACCGAGGCCTCTCCCGGGTAGCGGCCGACGATGATCCCCTTGCCGTCGACCAGAACGATCGACGGGGGCGCATCAACTTCATATTTGGCGGCTGAATTCCCTGAGTCGTCGTACAGGCTCGGGTACTGGACTTTGAATTCGCCGGTAAAGGCGCGCGCGAGTGCCCGATCGTGGTCCAGCATGTCGACGCCGACGAACTGGACGCCGGCTGGCGCGAACTCGTCGGCCAGCGCGTTCAGCCCGGGTTGCTCGTGCCGGCAGGGGCCGCACCACGCAGCCCAGAAAACGAGGACGGTCTTATGGTCATGGAAATCCACGGCCAGCGTCCCGCCGTCGAGCCTTGGGCCCCTCAGCGGTGGTGCAACCGTGCCCACCCGCGCATTGGGCGTGACCGACGCAACGTTAGGTTGTAATGTGCAGCCGGCTATCACGAGCGCGAGCCCCAGGAGCAGCGCACGGGCCACGGAAATCTCTAGTTAACCGTTCCGGGCTGGCTGTCGCTGAGCGGCCGCCGAAATCCCAGCCCATGACCTGCGGTGCGGGGCGTCGCGGGCAGGAGCGCCTTGTCGAAGACTTCACCGACATGCCTGACCAACACGAGATCCATCGATTGCTTGACCTCGTCGGGCACCTCGTGAAGATCCTTGCGATTCTTGTCCGGCAGGATAAAGACGGTTATCCCGGCGCGATGTGCAGCCAGCAATTTCTCCTTGAGGCCGCCGATCGGGAGGACTCTTCCTCGCAGCGTGATCTCCCCGGTCATGGCCACGTCGCGACGAACCGGACGGTCGGTCAAAACCGACACGATTGCCGTGGCCATCGTGATCCCTGCTGACGGTCCATCCTTCGGAATCGCGCCCGCCGGCACATGAATGTGGATGAAGTGATCGTCGAAAAAGCCCGGCTTGATGCCGAGCTCGAGCGCATGCGCCCGGGCGTAGCTGACGGCCGCTCGGGCCGACTCCTCCATAACTTTGCCAATTTGCCCGGTTAGAGAAAATTCGCCGCGGCCCTGCATTGCGATCGCCTCGACCGTCATCACGTCGCCACCGTATTCACTGACGGCGACGCCGGTGGCGGCACCGATCTGATCCTCGAGCTCGGCGATGCCGAACTCGAAGCGCGACGGCCCCAGAAAGCCGACGAGGTCTTCGGGCAAGACGGTGACTTTTTCGAGGTGACCTTCGGCAATGCGGCGCGGGATCTTGCGACAAATATTGGCAATCTCGCGATCTAGATTCCGCACCCCGGCTTCGTGCGTGTACTCGCGGATCAGCAGCTTGAGGGCGGCGCCGCTGATTTCCAGGTTGTCCTCCGTCAAGCCGTGCTCACGCAGCTGGCGAGGAATCAAGAATCTCGTGGCGATATGCGTCTTCTCGTCCTCCGTGTAGCCAGGAAGCCGGATGATCTCCATCCGGTCACGCAGTGGCGGGATGATCGTGTCCACGACGTTTGCCGTCGTAATGAAGAGAACCTGCGACAGGTCATACGGCACTTCCAGATAGTGATCCGAAAACTCCCGGTTCTGCTCCGGATCGAGGACTTCCAGCAGCGCCGACGATGGATCGCCGCGCCAGTCGGCCCCAACCTTGTCGATCTCGTCAAGCATGAAGACCGGGCTTCGCGAGCCCGCGACTTTCATCTGCTGCAAGACGCGTCCGGGCATCGCGCCAATATATGTCCGTCGGTGCCCTCGGATCTCTGCCTCATCGTGGATGCCACCAAGCGATAGCCGCACGAACTTTCTACCGAGCGCCCGGGCGATGGACTTCCCGAGGCTTGTCTTGCCGACCCCAGGCGGTCCAACGAAGCACAGGATCGGGGACCGTAGAGTCTGCGAGCGCTGGCGAACCGCCATATATTCCAGGATTCGCTCTTTGATCTTTTCGACACCGTAGTGGTCCTCGTCAAGGACCGTCGACGCGACTGCAATGTCCCACGTCTCAGCCGGCGGCGGGCCCCAGGGCAACGCCACCAGCCAGTCGACATACGTCCGGATGATCCCGACCTCAGGAGAGGCCGCCGGGATGCTCTGCATCCGATCGATTTCTTTCAGGGCACGTTCGCGAACGGCGTCCGGCATTCCGGCGGCCTCGACTTTTTCTCTCAGCTGCTGGAGTTCCGCCCCCTCCTCGTCCTCGCCCAGTTCTTTACGAATAGCTTTGAGCTGCTCCCGCAGGATCTGATCACGTTGTAGCTTGCCTATCGTGCTTTGAACTTCATTTTGAATCTTTGCCTTCAGCTCCAGGATCTCGACCTGTTTCGTCAGAAAGAGCGAGAGCAGCCGCAGGCGCTCCAGTACGTTCGGCATCTCCAGCATGTGCTGCTTTTGCTCCAGCGTCTGATCCGGGGCGGCTGAAACCAGGTCGGCCAGGTAGACCGGGTCATCGGTCTTGGCCACGGTGGTCGCGACCTCGGGGGCGACGGTGGCCCCGGACTCGACGTACTTTTGATAGAGGCTCTTCACGGACCGCATGTGCGCTTCGAATTCGAGGCCCGTGCCGACCTCGTCGGCAACCACCTCGATTTCAACTTCGATATAGGGCGTGAACTGTACGAACCGGACGATGCGTGCACGTTGCGATCCGGCAACCAGCATCTGGATCCCGGCCGGCGTCTGACGCATCCCGTTGATGTCCGCAATCGTTCCCATCTGAAACAAATCGGCTTCACCCGTCTCGTCCGTCTGCGGGTCCTTCTGGGCGACGAGCAGCACCTGCTTGTCTTTTTCCATGGCGGTCGTAATGGCTGTGATCGACGTGCGACGGCCAACCGACAGCGGCACGATCAGTCGCGGGAATACGACATCGTCACGCAGCGGGACCAGCGGGATCCGGCGAAGCGCCCCGGACTGGTCCGCGCCGGCCCGGTCTGCGCCGGGCTGCTCCGCCTCAGGCATGGTTCTAGACCTGTGTGCCGGCGTCGGTACCGACGGTTCGGCGCCAGGCGTGGGGCGCCGCCGAGGCACCTCCCTCGAGCGCACGGGGCCCGATCAGGCGGGCGATCTGGTCCTCATCAAGGACCTCTTCCTTGAGAAGCGCCTCAGCCAGCATGTCGAGCTTGGCTTGGTTCGTAGTCAAAATCGACTCGGCCGCCTGGTAGCCCTCGTTCAAAAGACGCGTGACCTCTTCGTCGATGATCGCGGCGGTCCGCTGGCTCACGTGGGGGCTGCCAGCCAGCTCCCGGCCCAAGAAGACGGCACTCTGGGAGTCGTCAAATGAGAAGAGACCCATTTTTTTGCTCATCCCCCAGCTGACGACCATCCGGCGGGCCAGCTCCGTAGCGGTCTCCAGGTCGTTCTGGGCGCCGGTCGTGATGCTCCCCAGGGCGATCTGCTCCGCCGCGCGGCCGCCGAGCGCCATCGCGATACGGCTCTCGAGATATTCCTCGGACAGGTTGTGCCGGTCATCCGTCGGGATCGACTGCGTCACGCCAAGCGCCATTCCGCGGGGGACGATCGTGATCTTGTGCACAGGATCGGATTGCGGTTGGTACCACGCGACCAGTGCGTGGCCCGACTCGTGGTACGCGATTACCCGGCGTTCGGCTTCACTTAAATATATTTTTCGTTCCGAGCCGAGCACGACCCGATCAAATGAATCCTCGAAATCATGCATCGTCACCGTCGTCCGGTTGGTGCGGGACGCATGCAGCGCCGCTTCGTTGACGAGGTTCGCCAGGTCCGCCCCGACCAGACCGGGCGT
>JALZAV010000163.1 GCA_030948145.1 Candidatus Dormiibacterota bacterium | reverse complement strand
CATCCTGCTGATCGGGATCAGCATCTTCCCGCTGGCCTGGGCGCTCCGCCTCTCCTTCATGCAGGACGCGCTCCTCTCCGTCGCCAAACCGCGCTTCATCGGGTTCACCAACTACACCCACCTCTTCCACGACAGACTGTTCTGGACCAGCCTGGGCGTGACCGCCGTCTTCGCGCTCTCGGTCCTGACGTTCCAGCTGGTGATCGGGCTGGCGATCGCGCTCGGGCTCGACCGCCTGCCCCGCTACCAGCAGGTGCTGGCCACCATCCTCCTGATCCCGAGCATTCTCTCGCCCTCCGTCGTCTCCTTCCAATGGAAGCAGCTCTTCGATTACAACAACGGCGTACTCAACTGGGCGCTGGGTGTCCTGCACCTACCGCTACAGGGTTGGACTGCGTCGGCGCGCGGAGCCTTGCCCGCGCTGGTGCTCGTGGACTTCTGGGAGTGGACGCCGTTCATGGTCCTACTGATGTTTGCCGGAATCAAATCACTACCGCGGTCCGTCTTCGAGGCGGCCCGGGTAGACGGCTCTAGCGGTTGGCAGACTCTGCTTTTCCAGACACTGCCGCTGTTGCGCCGGGTGATCGCGATCGCCGTGATCCTGCGCCTGATCGGGGCCTTCAAGATCTTCGACATCATCTATACCTTGACCGCAGGCGGACCGGGCACCACGACAGAAAGCCTTGCCTTCTATACCTACGTCCAGGGCTTCCGCTACTTCGACCTTGGCTACAGCACCGCGATGGCGTTCATCACCCTGATCCTGATCACCATCCTGGCCCGGCTGATCCTCGGCTTCATGGAGCGCCCGGTGGGCCGCCCGGCCGCGAGGGCCGCCTGATGGCATCGACAGCGCCAGCGATCGGACGCGGGCGGGTGGCGGCGACCCCGGTCGCGCGCAAGGGCATGGGGCCATGGCTCGTCTACGCGGGCATTGCCGTCGCTCTGCTCTTTTTCCTCTTTCCCGTTTACTGGATGCTGATCACGGCAGTTAAGCCTCCGCCAGAATGGCAGACGAACCCGCCGATCTTTCTGCCTTCCCGACTCTACTTCCAGAATTTTTCCGATGCCCTCTTCATCTACAACGGCATCAAGGGCCTGCTGGACAGCACCATCGTGGCCGCCAGTTCGACCGCGATCGGAATGGTGATCGGGACGCTGGGCGCTTACAGCATCGCGCGCTTTCGGACAGGCGGCACGAACCTGTCGTTCTTCATCCTGAGCGTGCTCTTCATGCCGCCGGTCGCGGTCGCCATCCCGATGTTCCTCTTCTGGTCCAATCTCGGCCTGGTCGACACCTACCTCGCCCTGATCGTCCAGTACCTGGTCTTCACAGTTCCCTTCGTGACGTGGCTGATGAAGGGCTTTTTCCAAGATCTGCCGGTCGAACTCGAAGAGTCCGCGCTGGTCAATGGCGCCTCCCGTCTGCGGGCGCTCTGGGATGTGGTCCTGCCGACGGTGCGGCCCGCGCTGGTGGCCACCGCCCTCTTCGCCCTGATCTTCACCTGGAACGAATTCACATTCGCGGTCCTGCTCTCCCGCGGCCGGGTGACGACCCTGCCCTTCATCCTGCCGACGCTGATGGAGTCCCACAACATCCTCTGGGGCGACATCGCCGCCATCGCGACCATCGGGGCGTTGCCGGTGGTGATCGTGGCCTTCCTCTTGCAGCGCTACCTCGTCCGCGGGCTCTCATTCGGCGCGATCAAGTCGAGCTAAGGGGGGAAAGTCATGAAACTCAGCGGCAAAGTGGCGGTCGTGACCGGCGGAGGATCGGGCATCGGCCGCGCCATCTGCCATGCCTTCGTGCGCGAGGGCGCCGCCGTCGTGATCGTCGACCAGAACAAGGACGGTGCCAACCAGGTCAGAGAGGAATTGGGGCGGGCCTCCGGCAAAGCCTCGGTCGTCGTCGGGGATGTGGGCAAGCCCGGGACCAACCGCGAGATGGTGGCGGAGGCGGTCAAAACCTTCGGCGGCCTCGACGTCCTGGTCAATAATGCCGCCGCGGTACTGCAACGGCAGGTCACCGAGATGAGCGATGAGGAATGGGACCACATGATCAAGGTGGACCTATACGGGCCTTTTTACGGTTCGCGCGAGGCCGCCCGGCAAATGATCAAGCAGGGGCGTGGAGGCAGGATTCTGACGACTTCCTCATTACTGGCGGAGCAGACCCGCGGCCTGCAGGCCGCCTACACGGCGGCCAAGGCGGGTGTCATCGGGCTGGCCCGCTCGCTGGCGATCGAGGTCGCGCGCCACGGCATCACCGTCAACTGCGTGCTGCCGGGGCACATCCGCACGCCGCTGACCGAGCCGATGTTCACCCCGCCGATCCAGAAGGCCTTCGAGGATCGGATCCCGGTGGGCAAGCTTGGCGAACCGGAGTGGATCGCCAGCGTCTTCGCCTTCCTTGCTTCGGATGACGCTCGCTACATCACCGGCCAGGCGATCATCGTCGACGGCGGCTACACCATCAATGGCGAGCTGCCGGGGGTGCAGTTCGGACCGACTAGCCAGGAAGTGTGACCGGCCGCTGGCGCATCACCGCGCTCGACACCGGCACCTCGGTGATAGAAAAGTCGGTGATCACTTACCTGACCGACTGCGGCCGGACGATCCGAATTCCGCGCGTCATGTGGGTGCTCCAGGACGACAGGACCACCATCGTGGTCGACACCAGCGTGCCGCTGCACGGCAAGGCGGCCGAGTTCATCGGCGAGGATTTCGAGCGGAGCCGCGCCCAGGAACCCGCGAACGCGCTGGCGGAGGCCGGGGTCAAGCCGAACGAGGTCGAGCTGGTGCTCCTGACCCACCTGCACTGGGACCACGCCGGTAACTGCGACCTTTTTCCAGAGGCGCGGGTCCTGGCCCAGGAGAAAGAAGTGCAATATGGCCGGTCACCAGGCCGATTCTTCAGAAAGTCCTTCTTATCCCCGCTTTCCGGCTGGCCCCGTCCTCCCTGGGAACTACCGAATCTGGATCTGATCGACGGGGAACAGGAGATCCGGCCGGGCATACGCGCCCTGCCGGTCCCCGGGCACACACCAGGGTCACAGGCGATACTGGTCGACACCGAAAAGGGACGGTACGCCATCGCCGGAGATGCCGTCTTCACCTACGAGAACCTGGAACGTGATATTCCGCCCGGCTTTCACAACGACGTCGATCATTCGATGGAATCGATGGAGATCCTGCGTCAGCGCTCGGACCATGTCCTCCCCTCCCACGATTACACGATCTTCGGGAAGGGCGGCGTGGCATCTTTTCCAGGAGTACACGCATGAGCCGCCGATTCGAGGAAAAGGTCGTCGTTGTCACGGGCGCCGGATCGGGGATCGGGCAAGCGATGGCACGGGCCTTCGCCAGGGAAGGGGCGTATGTCGTTTGCGGAGACGTGAACGAGAAGACCGCGCGGCAAACTGCCGGCGAGCTCGAGCAGGCGCACGCCTTCATAGTGGATGTGACGCAACCAGCCTCGGTCGCGGCGCTCATCGCCGACACCCAGGTGAGGCAGGGCCGGATCGACGTGCTCTGCAACAACGCCGGGATCGCAAGCAGCAAGACGATTGTCGACTGCGAACCGGACGAGTGGGAGCGCCTGTTCGCGGTCAACGTACGGGGCGTCTACCTGGGCTGCAAGTACGCGATTCCGGTCATGATCTCGCAGGGCGGTGGTGCGATCGTGAACACGGC
>JALZAV010000162.1 GCA_030948145.1 Candidatus Dormiibacterota bacterium | reverse complement strand
CAAGGTGCCGGGACCTGGGAGCCCGAACCTCAAGCCGGCCGTCCGCCAATTGGACACGGGTTCGTTCCGCCGCCTCGATGTCGGCGCGCCTGCCTTCGCGCCCGGGACGGACTTCGACGACCGTTGTTTTCCGGTCGCCGGCGATCACGCGAACGTTGCCGAACTCGACATCGAAGTCGATGGAGATGGCCTCCGGGGTCTCGAACGTCTGCATGGGGGTAGGCATCAGCGGAACCACCCGTCGACGCGTGTGCCGCCCTTGCGGTCTGTGCCGGATGAGGGGGCCCGCCCAGGGTCGAGCGCGGATGCCAGCGTCTTGACGAGAAACGCATTGACCGAGAGACCCTCCCGCTCTGCCGCGTCCTCAATTCGGGCTTTGAGGTGATCGGGCGGACGGAAGCTGATCCGTGACGTCCCCCCGTCACCGGCCGCTTCCGAGCCGCGAACCGCACCGACCGGCGCATCACCGGCGGACCGCTCATCCGCTGAATCGAAGGCCGGCGGAGGCGTCACCACGAATGTCAGCGCCCGGCCTCGTAGGCGCAGTTCGACCGAGCCGGGGGCCAGGTCCCGGGTGATCTCCTGGGCCGCGTCAGACAGGGCGTCTTGAAGAACGAGGCGCGCCGCGGCGTCGAGCGGGGCAGTCAGCCGTTCGGCCATCTGTATGGCCTCCTCGCCCCCCGCGGCCGCCGACGTGGCGAGTTGGGCCTGTAGGGCTTCGACGTACCGGGTAAGTTCCATGGCGCCATTTTAGGGTCACTCTGACGCCATTGTCAAGAGGTATGGCGTCACGCTGGCGCCAAGAAGGTAACCGACCTTGCCGAACATATTCCTTTGGCATGCTCGCCGAGATTGCACCCAACGGGGGCTGGGTCGCGCCCTACGTCATCCTGGGCCTCATCGCGCTGATCTTTGTCGTGGCATTCGTCTGCAGTGCCATGCGGGATGCCAATTTGTTGAACGATCTTCGCCGCGAGGTGGTTGCCCAGACCCAGATCCCCACCACGCCCACCCGACTCTCGACAACCGTTCGGATCGATCCGAGATCAGTGTGGTTGATCCGCAATTTTGGAGGGGAGGTTTTTGCACGGCGCTGGGAACAGGGAACGCTGACGCTGAGCGAAGGCCAACTTTCCTTTGACGGTCCGGCTCGGTCGCTCAGGGTCCACATCGCCGACATCGTTCGGATGGTGCCGATCGATACCGGCGGAGGCATTGCGCGTTCTTACCTGAATACCGGCGCCGTGATGCACATTGCACTCCGTGATGGGAGTCGCCTGTCGTTCGACTTTGCCAGGGCAGACGTGCCAATGTTCGACGCCCGCCTGAACCGGCAGTGGTGGATGATCGCCATCGGCGAGTCAGCGTTGGCGATGGATTCGCCCCTCGCCGCCACGTTGCGCCGGCCGACCCCGACTGGATCGGCGCCGGTCTCGGGTGCCTGGATGGCGGCGGTGCTTGCCGGGATCTACACCCTCGGCGCGATTGGTCCATCGGGGCAGGGGCACCGGATCGCCGGTCTAATCGCCCTGGCGGCCATGCTCGGCACTGCAGCCGCGGCGATATGGGCTTCCGTCAGCCGGAGTCAACAGGCCCTCACACCCTTGCTCGTGATTCAGGTTGCCAGCTCGGTGGCCGCGCTGGGCGCGATCACGGTCGCGTTCGGCCCATCCCCGATTAGATTCCTGCTGAACCTGGCGTTGTGGACTGCTGCACTCTTGCTGACGGCGCGCGCGCTTCCGATCTTCCGTCCTGCGCGCTCGCGCGCATAGGGGTTAAAAAGTCATGGTCAGCTGGCGACGTAGTAGTTGACTATTTCCCACCAGGAAAGGTCGCCCGCCGCCTCAATCGCCGCAAGGGCATCAGCCTGAAACTTCGCACCGGCCGCCGGTTGAATTGCGTCGACCATCTCCCCGCGGGTTGGACCGGCGACCGCTCGCCCCAAGGCCTCAACAGGAGTCGCGAATACGCCGCCGAGCCGCTCAGTCACGACGCCGACGGAGTCGAAACCCGCGCTTCGAAGTAAGCCGAGACCGTTCTCAGGTTCCGCCCAGCGCTCCTCGTTCATGATTTGGCTGAAGGGGTCGGACCATCCCGGAAGGTATTGCTCCAAGACGGATTGCACAGCATCTCGGGAAAGGTTGGAACGAGCCTGGCCCCAGCACGACGCCACAAGACTTCCGGTGCGTTTGAGGACACGTCGCACTTCCGAAAGGACGTTGCCCACCTGCGGCATGTGCGAGAGGCCGAAGCCGCAGGTCACGCGATCGAATGACGCATCCCCAAACGGGATTTTGCCGGCGTCAGCCAGCGCAAACGTGATTTCGTTTGGAGAGGTTCGCGTGGCGATTTCGAGCATGCGCTCGGAGACGTCGATCCCGGTCACGAGCCCGCCGGCGCTGGCGGCCTCCCGTGCCACACCACCCGTACCGGTCGCGAGATCCAGGACCTCCATTCCGGGGGTTATGCCTGCAAGCTCGACGATCCGCCGGTAGGCAGGCCGAAAGGTCGGCTCGATCGCGGCCGCATAATCCGGCGCCCGTCGGTTGTACGCCGCACCGAACTGACCAGCAGCGCCGGAGAACTCGGTTGTCATCAGGCCAATTCGAATTCTGGTGCGGGCCAGCAGCGGTGCCGGCCCGCATCCTTCGCGTTTTGTCTAGCGTGGCGCCATTTTTAGAAGCCCGAAAGCGGCGCCCTGCGGGTCACTGAGGATCGCAAAGCGTCCGCCCGGGAAGTCCATCGGGGCAACCATTTCCTTCGCGCCGGCTCCCGTCGCCTTCTTGAATGATTTGTCGACGTCGTCGACAGCGAAGTAGACGAGCCAGTGACTTGGAACCTCCTTCGGCAGCATCGGCTGCATTTCCTGGGCGCCCGCGATGCTCTCGCCGCCAAGCTGGAACTCGGTGTAGGGCGGGGCGTCTGGGCCCATTTCGCTCTTTTTGGGGGTCCAGCCAAAGACCTTCTGATAGAAGGGGATCGCCTTATCGACGCCGCGGGCGTTCAACTCGGCCCAACCGAACGTATTTGCTTCGCCGGTGGGCATGCTGCCCGCCATCGCCTTGGGCTGCCAAACGGAAATGAACGCGCCGGCAGGATCCTGGAACGTGCCCATCCGACCCTGGTCCCCGACGTCGAACGGCGGTGCGGTCACCTTGCCGCCGGCAGCCTGCACCTTCTTCGCCAGCTCGTCGGTGTCGTCAGCACCGATATAGATCGTCCATGCGGTCGGAGCTTGTGGGGACATCTTGGGCCCGATGCCAGCCACCCGCTTGCCGCCGACCTCCGCCATGCCGTAACCGCCGTACTGCGGATCGGGATTGACCTCGATTTTCCACCCAAACAGCTTTGAGTAAAAATCCCGCGACCCAGCGGCGTCATCACTCGCGAGATCGATCCACGTCGGCTTATTGGCGACTGCGGTCTTAGCGTCTGCCATAACATTCCGCCTCCTCAGGCTAGGGTGATGAGCGCGCCATCCATGCGCTCCTCACGACAGTCTACGTTCAAAATCCAAACGAGTCCGTTCGGTCGCTTAGAAGACCGACGGAACGGCCGATAGCACCTTGGCGGGCTCGTGGGCGAGATAGTGTGCGAGCTCGGTCCGGGAGCGAACGCCTAGCTTGCTATAGACGCGGCTCAGATGCGCCTCGATCGTCTTGGGGCTGAGAAACAGGGCGGTGGCGGCCTCGCGATTCGTCGCCC
>JALZAV010000059.1 GCA_030948145.1 Candidatus Dormiibacterota bacterium | reverse complement strand
GTCGAGACGAAGTAGAGCTCGGTCCTGAAGAGGTTCCCGCCGGTCGCGGCATCGAGGAGACGACCCAGAAACGGGATCTCGGAGGAGTCGAGCGTCACCCGCCCCGGCTGAATCGTGCCCTGGACGACGCCGTCGCGAAAGAAGACGGCGAGCTCATCCTGCTCGACAGTGAGCTGCGTTAGTTTCCGGATGTTGGCATCAGGCCACTTGAAGAGGATCTGACTCTTCGCCGTGTCCGGTCGCGCGATGAATTCGCGCCGAACCTCCTGTCCGAAGATACCCATCGACACAAGGTATAGCAGAAAGAGAGAAGGGCCCCCGAAGGGACCCTTCCTCAATCGATTGGCCGAGAGCCGTTACTGGCTGAGGCCGCCCGAAATGTTGCAGAAGACGTTCTTGACCTGGTTGCCAAGAATGATCAGCACGACGATGACCACGACAGCGATCAAGACGAGAATAAGGGCGTACTCGACCATGCCCTGCCCTTCCTCACGGTTGAGCAGCTCACGGAGACGGAGATACAGGTTGGTCAACATTGCATTCACCTCCTTTAGAAGCGACAGTCGATGTAGCCATAGTCGCACCGCTGGCTGTTCAGAAGGTGGCAGCGATGTATTGGCTTTGCAAGGAATCAGTCACGACGCTGTCACAGCGCCCAGAGGCACCGCTGAGGTCGCTCGGCACGGCTTGGGAGTAGATGGCTCCGGAGCCCGGATTCGAACCGGGAACCATCGCGTTAACAGCGCGCCGCTCTACCGTTGAGCTACTCCGGAGCGAAAACTCGACCAGTATATCCACCCCCTCCCCAGCTCCCGGACCTAGCTCGCCACCGGCTCCGCCAGCGGACGGCGCCCCTCGGTGCCGGCCCTGAGCATGAGGGCTCGCGCCGCCCGCAGCCCGGACCTCACCGCAACCGCCTGACCCTCCGCCTCCATCTGACCCTCCGCCTCCATCTGACCCTCATCCCCCGCCTCGCCGTCGGCCGCCGTCCAGCCGTGCTCAATGCCATGGCGCCCGGCGAGCCGGAGGTTAGGTAGCGCGCGACCCACCCATTCCGCTACCATCCCGACCTCTACCTCGCCCCCGCCCTGCACCTCGCCCACGTCCTCCGCCTCAATCAGGCCCGGCCCCGCCCATCCCAGGTAGTGGCGCTTCCGCTGCCGGTACACCATGCCCGCTTTGACCTCGTCTGGCTGACAGAGACCGAGCGCGACCAGATCCCGTCGCCCGAGGTCCAGCAGCTCCCTATCCGCCATCCCCCACAGCGCGTCCCCTTCGAAACAGAAATACTCCATGCCCAGGCCCGTCAGCCCGGGGTCGGCGACCATCGCCGGACTCAAATTCTTGAAGTTGGAAATCCGGGCAACCCCGATCCCGGCGTCGTGAATCGAAATCACCTGGTCCGGGAAAACCTCGGCCCGATCCAGCACCACATTCACGGTCACCACATCTCGGTAGCGGAGCGCGGCGGCCGCCGCCCGCACCACCCCCGGAGGCGCCGGTGATAGCTTCGCCACCAGGTCCGCGATCGGCATCGTGCTGATGAAGTCCGAACCGAGCAGGTCGATCATCCGTCCCCCCGCATCGCGCAGCGCGAGCGCGATCACGCGGCCGCGCGCGTGCCGCACCGTGACCACCTCCTCGCCCATCCGTACCGGATGGCCGGCCGCCTTCAGCCGGTCCGCCACTGCCGACCACAGCTGCCCCGTGCCCAGCCTTGGATAGGCGAAGGAATCCGCCAACAATTCCTCATCGCCCGCCCCACCCTCGCCCGCGATCAGCGGCAGGCGCAACTGACCGACCCCTTCCGCGCCGAGCTCGCTCGTCGACCGGCCCCAGTTTTTCTCGGTGTACTCCTTGAAGAACTTCGAGAACAACCGGCGCCCTACCTGGCTCGATACTGCCTCCCTAAAGGAGCGCGGCTCGGTCACAGCTTGCATGCGCGCCTGCCCGTAGCTCGCCAGGCAACGCGCCGCCTCCAGGGGCCCGAACTGGCGAAACAGGTCCGACCAGGTCAGCGCGCCGGCGAAGAATTTCCCGGCGCACAGCATCCGCTCCGCCGCACGCCGCCGCAGCAGCTCGACGCCCTCCCCACCGAGCACCGCGGTGACGAGCCGTCCCACCTCGTCATCCCCGCGCCCCGCGAGTAACCGCTGCGGCCCGACGTCGAACCGGCACCCCATGAACTCCATCGTCCGTGAGCTCCCGCCGACCAGGGAGGCATCCTTCTCCACCACCGTGACCGCCCTTCCCTGCCCGACCAGCTCGAACGCCGCCGTCAACCCGGCCGCGCCCGCGCCGATGACTACCACATGCTCACCTGATTCCGGGTACCCCACGCCACCGCCGCGTCCCATCACGGCGCTAGCTCGCGATCCGCTCCGGCATCCGCCGCCCGGAACGATCCTCGCCGTCCAACGTCGCCTCCTCGTGATACTCGGCGTCGGTGTTGACCTTCCAGGGATCGAGCCGCGCGCCGAGCGCGATGTTCCGCGCCACCAGCAGGGCGGTCATCATCGAGTGATCCTGGTTGTTGTAGTGGTGCATGCCATTGCGGCCCACCAGGTCGAGGTTCGGCATATGCTCGCGCAGGTAATCGCGAATCACCGCGACCTCCTGCTTGTAGACGTCGTCATAGACTGGATAGGCCTTCGGCATCCGGACGACCGTCCCCCAACGCACCTCGCTCGCCTGGCACATTCCGAGCTGCGCCAGCTCGGTGCGCGCCAGCTCGACGAGCTCCTCGTCGGATGAGTTCCACAGCCCGTCGCCCTCGAAGCAGAAATATTCAAGGCCGAGGCAGGTCGTCTTCTGATCGGCCACCATGTCCGGGCTCCAGTTCTTGAAGTTCTGCAGCCGCCCGACCTTCACCTGCGGGTCATGGACATAGATCCAGTTATCGGGAAACACCTGCTCGCGATCGATGACGACCGCCACCGTCAGGAAGTCGCGGTAGCTCAGGCGATCGGCCGCCTCGCGCACGTTCGCCGGCAGCGGCGGCTCCATCATGTTGACCAGTTCGCGCATCGGCACCGTAGAGATGAAGTGCGAACCCAGGACGGCCCGCGTGGCGCCCGCCGCCCCGGTCCCGGCCCCGCTCCGCACCATCGCGGCGATTACGCGCGTTCCGTCATGCCGCAACCCGACCACGCGTTGCCCGAGCTCAACGGCATTTCCTCCAGCCCGCAATCGCACGGTCACCGCCTCCCACATCTGTCCGGGGCCCAGTCGCGGATAACGGAAGCGATCGATCAGGGTTTTCACCACGGCGCCGCGAGACTCGCGTCGCAGCGACGAAGGCAGCAGCGCCGACTTGATCGCGCCGACCAGGCTCAGTCCCTTGATTCGTTGCGCGGCCCAGTCCGCCGACAGTTCCCTGGTGCTCATCCCCCAGACCTTCTCGGTGTAGGTCTTGAAGAAGATCCGGAACAAGCGATAGCCGAACTGGTTTCGCACCCAGTCCTCCAGCGTGCGCGGATCCCTCACCGGCGTCAGCCGCGCCCAGGCATAGCTCGAGACGCAGCGGATTGTCTCCAGCAGCCCCATGTTCAGCAGCGCGTTACCCGCCTTCAGCGGGTAATCGAAATATTTGTGGTTGTAGTAGATCCGGGACAGCCGGTTCCGGGTCAGCATCTCGGCCCCGAGCACCTCGGTCCAGAGCGCCTCGATCTCCTCGCTCTTGCTAAAAAAGCGGTGGCCGCCGATGTCGAAGCGGTAGCCGTTGACCTCGGCCGTGCGGGCCAACCCGCCGACATACTTCGGATCCGACTCCAGCACGGTGCTCCGCACGCCATGCTTCATCAGCTCGTAGGCTGCGGTCAGGCCCGCCGGTCCGGCCCCCATGATCACCACATGATCGGTGCCGGTGCGACCCCTGGCGCTTGTTTCATCCATGTCGCAGAGGAATAACTGCCCGGCGACGATCCCTCTTGCGCCGGGCGCAGGTCAACCCGGCGCTTCTCGTTGCAAATTGGTGGCGAAGCTGCTGATCGCCGGCTTTGCGCTACTCACGCTCGCCTGGGTCTTCACCAATCCGCCAGGCGCCGGCCCCGATGAAGCCGCGAACTACATCAAGGCGGTCGGCGCCGGCCAGGGCGACCTCCTCGGAGTCAAGGACGGCCCCACGCCCGCCCAGGCGACCGTCACCGTCACAACCAACCCGCCGCTGCGCGCGGAATGGGCCAACTCAACCACTCGCTGGCTGCGCGTGCCTGGCAGCCTTCTCCCCCTTGGTTTCACTGTGGGTGACCCGACCTCGCCCACGCAACCAAGCTACGTCGGCACCTACCAGCCCTTCATGTACCTGCTACCCGGCCTCGCCACCCGGCTCGCCCGGGACCCGATCACCGCCGTCATCCTCGCGCGCCTGGTTACCGCGCTCATCTGCCTCGCCCTGATCGCCACCGCCGCCTGGCTGCTCTGGCTGCCGGGCCGTGCCGGTCTCCCTCTTACCGGGCTCACGCTCGCCATCACCCCACTCGTCGTCTTCCTCGCTGGGGTCGTCTCCGCCAGCGGCTTCGAGATCTGCGCCGGCATCTGCACCGTCGCCGCCGTCATCCGCCTGGCTCGACCGCAAGCGCCGACCCGCGCCGTCTTCATCGCCTTCGCCAGCGCCGGCGTGGTGCTCGCCCTGAGCCGGCCGCTCGGCGTCATCTGGCTCGGTCTCGATCTCGGATTACTCCTCTTCGTCGTCGGGCCCCGCCGCCTGCTGGGGATCATCAACACAGGCGGCCGGGCGCCGCGCATCGGTGGCCTCGCGCTGCTCGCTGCCGCGGCCCTCGGCCTCGCCTGGGAGCTCACGGTGGACCCCCATCACCACACGAGCGTCGCGGAGATCGTCTATTACCTGCCTCGCGCCGTCGCGCTCCTGCCGCTCGACCTCAAGCAGGGGATTGGCATCTTCGGCTGGCTCGATACCTGGATGCCGGCCGGCGCCTACTTCCTCTGGACCGCGACGTTGGTAGCGCTCCTGGTCGTTGCCGTCGCCGTCGCCACCCGGCGCCAGCGCCTCATCCTCGGCCTCCTTGTCCTGATGACCGTCGGTGTCGCGCTCGTCGTCGGCGCGGTCATCATCATGCCGATCGGTGGCTCAGCGTTGCAGGCCCGCTATTTCCTCGCCTTCGCCGTCACCGTCCCGCTCTATGCCGGCGAGGTCCTCGCCGTCAATGCCCACCGCCTCCGGCGGGTCAAGCCGGCCCACCTTATGGGGGCCGCCACAGCGGTGGCCGCCGTCCTCCAGGGCATCGCGCTCGTCATCAACCTGGCCGGCTTCAGCGGCGACCTTCCCGACTACGCGCGCGTCTTCAGCCCTGCCGGCCGCTGGTCACCGCCGCTTGGCTCCGGCATCTGGCTCGGCGTCGGCCTCGCCGGGTGCGCCCTCCTCCTCGCGGCGGGCGCGACCGCCTTTCGCAAGCCTCGTGGTGCCGGGGCAATCGCCACCGCAACAACCGCCGCCGCCGCCTGATCGACCCGCCAGACCGGCAACCTGATTTACCATACCGCCGTGGCCCATCCCTTTCTCGAGCGCCTGCGGCGCGGTCCGCTGCTTGGGGACGGCGCCATGGGCACCCAGCTCCACGCCCGCGGTATCAGCTTCGAGCGCTCCTTCGATGAGCTCAACCTCACCGAGCCTCGCATCGTCGAGGAGATCCACCGTGCCTACATCGCGGCCGGCGCCGAGCTGATCGAGACGAACACGTTCGGGGCCAACCGCTTCAAGCTCGCCCGGCATGGCCTCGAGCACAAGGTGCGCGAGATCAACCTCCGCGCCGTCAAGCTGGCGCGCGAGGCACGCGAGATTTCCGGTGAGCCGACCTTCCTCGCCGGGTCCGTCGGTCCGATCGGCCAGCAGCTCGAGCCGATCGGGCGCATCAGCCTTGTGAAAGCCCAGGCCGCCTTCCGGGAACAGATCGAGGGATTGCTCGAGGGTGGCGCCGACCTCCTCGTGCTCGAGACCTTTACCAACCTCGCCGAGCTGCTCGCCGCCGTCGCCGCTGCGCGCGCCAGCACCGACCTGCCGATCGTGGCCCAGATGACCTTTGCCGAAGACGGCCTCACGTTGAGCGCCGAGGAACCGTCGCAGGTGGTCTCGGCGCTGGAGCGCGCCGGCGTCGACGTCATCGGCGTCAACTGCGGCGTGGGGCCGCAGGTCGCACTCCAGGTGCTCGAGACCATGCGCTCGTTGACCAACGGTCCCCTCTCCGGCCAGCCGAACGCCGGGCTGCCGGCCCGCGTCGAAGGCCGCTTCTTTTACTTCGCCACGCCGGAATACTTCGGCACCTTCGCCCGCCAGGCGGCCGACCTTGGCGTCGCCTATATCGGCGGCTGCTGCGGCACCACGCCGGCGCACATCGCCGCCATGCGCGCCGCGCTCGGAGCCGCCGGCCACACCACCACGGTGCCGCGGCGTGCGACCACCACCTCGATCCCGATCGACTTCACGCCCACGGACCAGCTGCCACCTACCCCCTTCGCGCAGCGCCTTGGCGACGGCTCCTTCGTGGTCAGCGTGGAGATCGATCCGCCGCGCGGTCTCAACCCGGCCAAGTGCATCGCGGGCGCGCAATTGATCAAGGACGCCGGCGCCGACGCCATCAACATCGGCGACAGCCCGATGGCGCGCGTGCGGATGAGCGCGCTCTCCCTGGCGGTAATGGTCCAGGCGCAGGTGGGCATCGACACCCTGATCCACTTCACCTCGCGCGACAAGAACCTGATGGCGCTGCAGGCCGAGCTGATCGGCGCCCACGCGCTCGGCATCCGTAACATCATCGCGCTGACCGGCGACCCGCCGCGGATCGGCGACTATCCGTCCGCGACCGGCGTCTGGGACGTCGATTCCATCGGCCTGATCAAGGTGCTCGAGCGACTCAACGAGGGCTATGACTGGCTTGGGACCTCGATCGGAAAACCGGCGGCGTTCACGATCGCCTGCGCGGTCAACCCCACCGCCGAGGACCTCGACCAGGAGATCGCGCGATTCAAGCAGAAGATCGAGGCCGGCGCGCACGTCGCCATGTCCCAACCTCTTTATGAGCGCGAGACGCTGGAACGATTCTTCGAGAAGACCGGCCCCCTCCCCATCCCCTTCTTGCTCGGCATCTTGCCGTTGCAGTCCTCCCGCCATGCCGAGTTCATGCACAACGAGGTGCCCGGCATCGTGGTGCCGGAGACTCTGCGCGACCGGATGCGGAAGGCCGGGGAGAACGGCATCGCAGAAGGCCTGCAGCAATCGCGCGAGCTGCTGGAGCAAACCAAGGACCTGGTGAAGGGCGTCTACCTGATGCCCTCGTTCGGTCGCTACGAAGTCGTCGCCGAGCTCGTCCGCTGGCTGCGCCAACAGCCGGTTCCCGCCCAGCGCCGCTAGCCGCTTTTCCCCAGACTCGTTAGGACACATCGAATGGCCGGCACGCCCGTGAGCGCCACAGCGGCACCCCGCACCCGGATCAGCACCGGCCGCCTGGCGGCGATCAACGCGTTCTGGTTCGGGGGCGGCGCCCACTGGCAGCCGATCTACATCTCGCTGATTCCCGTCGGCGCCGGCCTGATCGCGAAGGCCAACGCCGACCTCCTGATCGGCCGCATCACCGCCGCGGGCGGCGTCTTCGCCCTACTGACGCCGATCGTGGTCGGCTGGCTGAGCGACCGCACGGTGTCCCGCTGGGGCCGGCGGCGCCCCTGGATGGTGGCCGGCACCCTGATCAATATCGTCGGGCTCGGCCTCCTGGCGCTCGCCGGCGGGCCACTCGCCATGATTGGCGCCTACCTGGTCGTCCAGCTGAGTAACAACGCCTCGGGTGCCGCCTACACCGGGGTCATCCCGGATGTCGTCCCGGCCGAGGACCGCGGCCGCGCCTCCGGCCTGCTCGGCCTGATGAACCAGCTGGGCACCGTGGTCGGAGTCGGGTTGGTCGGCGTCGCCTTCGGCATTTTCGGCGACACCCGCGCCGGCCTGCTGGCCGGCTATGGAATCGTCGCCGTGATCCTCGCCGTCACCCTGCTGATCAGTATCGTCGCCATCAGGGAGCCGGCGACCCAACCACGCGCGCCCGCCGCCCGACACTCCAATCCGCCCAACGCGGCCGCCATCGTATGCGCCGCCGCCTTCGTTATTGCCCTGATCGCGCTGCTCGCGCTCCTCCTCGCCCCGCTCGGCGCGCTCGTCTGGGTGATCGGCGCGATCTTCGCCGTCGCCGGCTTCGTCAGCGTGATCGCCGGCCTCCGCCTACCACCCCTCAAAGAATTCTTCGGCGCCTTTCGCTCCAATGATTTCTTCTGGACCTTCGCCACGCGCGCGCTGGTCATGCTGGGCATCTTTTCAATCCTGCCCTTCATGGAGCTGTACTTTCGCGACGTCGTTGGTTCGCGCACGGCCGGCGCCGCGAGCGCCTTCTGGCTGCTTGCCGTGATCGCGGGCGCGATCATCCCCTCGGTGGTCGGCGGTGTCCTGTCAGACCGAACGGGACGCCGCAAGCTCTTCGTCTACGTGTCGAGCGGCCTGCAGGCCGCGGTCGTGTCGGTCCTGCTCTTCGGCCTGGTCCGCTCGCTCACCATCCTCTATATACTCGGCATTCTCTTCGGCATCGGCTACGGTGCCTATTACGCGGTCGATTGGGCGCTGGCCTGCGACGTCCTCCCCGACCCCGAACACGCGGCCGGCCGTGACATGGCGCTCTGGCACATCGCCTTCACGCTCCCCCAGGTGCTCGCCCCCGCCATCCTCGCCGGGTTTCTCCATTTCCTAAACGCGCCCAGCCATCAGGTCGCCGGCGTGCAAACCGGGAACGCGCTCGGCTTTCGCTTCATCTTCGGCAGCGCCGCTCTCTGGTTCATCCTCGGCACCCTGATGGTGAGCCGCATCCGTGGCGTCAGGTAACGGTCCGGGCGAACGCCTCGAGCAACCGGCGCGACCGCTGTTGTTGCGCCTCAAGATGCTTCGCCAACTCTTCCCTGATGTGCTCAGCACTCCGCCCCCACACCGGCGTCAACGTCGGCTCGGCCATTTTCAACCAGGCTTCGACACCAGGGAGGTCGATTTCGAAATGAAACTGGATGCCCCACGCATGCTGTCCGACCCGGAACGCCTGCATGGCCACCTCCTCGCCGGTGGCCAGTAACACGGCGCCATTCGGCAGGTCGAACGTGTCCTCGTGCCACTGGAAGACCCGGTCGCCGCTCGCGAACTCCGCGAGCAGCTCGTCGGCCTGGCCCGCTGCCGTGACCGTCACCGGCCGGAACCCGAATTCACGGACCGCCGCTCGATACACGCGGGCGTCGAGCGCGCGCGCGAGCATCTGGGCCCCAAGGCAAATCCCGAGCACCGGCAAACCGGCATCCACCGCCCGCCGAAGCAACTGCCGCTGGGTGAGGAGGAACGGGTGGCGATCGACCTCATCGACATTCATCTCGCCCCCAAACACGATGAGCCCACCAATCTGGTCCACATCAGGCCAGCGGACCCCGTCGCTGAACGCGTCCAATCGCACCAGTGGCACACTCTGCTCGGCAAAGACCGCCGGGATGATCCCCAGGCTGTCATCGGGGTCATTGCGAATACAGAGCACCGTTTTCACGCGTCGTCGATCATAGCCCTGCCTATTCGGGCGATGCACGACCTGAGCCCGCCGTCGCATGATGAAGCCGACGCAGACAAGTGCGGGGTTAACCCCGGGAGGCCGCGATGAAACTCGGACTATCGATCGTTGATTTCACCTGGCCCGCCGGCCCGGCCCAGCTTGGCCAGAAGGTCGCGGAGATCGCACGCACCGCCGACCAGGCCGGCTTCGACTCCCTCTGGGTGATGGACCACTTCTGGCAAATCCGTATGAACGGCCCCGAGCACCACGAGATGCTGGAGGGCTATGCCGCGCTCGCCTACATGGCGGCGCTGACTCAAAACGTCCGCCTCGGCACGATGGTGACCGGTGCGGTCTACCGCTACCCGGGCGTGCTGGCGAAGACCGTCACCACGCTCGACGTCCTCTCCGGTGGCCGGGCCTGGCTCGGCATCGGCGCCGCCTGGAACGAGGCCGAAAGCAAGGGCCTCGGCATCCCGTTCCCACCGCTGGGCGAACGATTCGAGCGCCTCGAGGAGACGCTGCAGATCTGCCTGCAGATGTGGGAGGGCAAGCGGGGCTCTGAGAAGCTCTACAAGGGCACTCACTACATGCTCGACCGTCCGCTCAACGTGCCGCAATCGATCAGCCGGCCGCACCCGCCGATCCTCATCGGTGGCGGCGGCGAGAAGAAAACCCTCCGGCTGGTCGCGCAGTATGCGAACGCCTGCAATCTCTTCCCCACCCCCGAGCTGCCGCACAAACTCGAGGTGCTCAAAGAGCACTGCAAGGCGGTGGGCCGCAACTACGACGAGATCGAGAAGACCTCGCTCTACTCCTTCGACGTCGGCGACAACGGCGAAAACGTCGGCAAGGTGATCGGCGGGCTGAACTGGCTCAGCAGCCTGGGCATCCAGACCGTAATCGGCAACATCCCGAAGGTCTACAACATCAAGCAGATCGAGATCATGGGCGAAAAAGTCATCCCCGCCGTGGCGAACCTGCAACCAGCGGTCCCCGTCTAACCATCGTGTCCGTCGCCGGATTTTATCTCCCTCGCCCGCTTGCCGGGAAGGGCCGGGGTGGGGGTATTAGTATTTCGCAAAACCCATAAGGAGGGAGTGATGTTCGGATTGGCTGTATCTCGGCGTGCCGGGATCCTGTTTTCGGCATTACCTGTTGCCGCCACGCTGGCACTGAGCCCAGGCGCAACGGCCGGCGCGTCGTCGAGCGTGGCGCCGGCCGTGACGCCGCAGGTGAGCGGGACGACGAACCGCCTGCAGGCCGTGAGCGCCGTCAACTCGCGGATCGCGTGGGCAAGCGGAGTCGGTGGCACCTACACCGTCACCACCGACGGCGGCGCCACCTGGCACGCGGCGGTTGTGCCCGGCGCGGAAAAGCTTCAGTTCCGCGACGTCCAGGCGGTTTCGGCAACCACCGCCTACCTGCTCGCGTCGGGCCAGGGGACCGATTCGCGGATCTACAAGACGGTCAACGGCGGCCGGACCTGGACGCTGCAGTTCACGGCCCCGAACGACCCGAACTACTTCTACGATTGCTTCGCGTTCTGGAATCCGCGCCGCGGCATCACGATGGGCGATGGCGTGAACGGACGGTTCCCGGTCCTTCGAACCACCGACGGCACCACCTGGCACGACATCGGCAACAAGCTGCCGCCGGCGCAACCAAATGAGGGCGCCTTCGCGGCCAGTGGCACCTGCGTCGCGACCCAGGGCAGCAGGCGCGCCTGGATTGGCACAACATCGGCGCGGATCCTTGCCACCACTGACGGCGGGAACAGCTGGGCTTCGTATGCCACCCCGCTGACCAGCGGCAGTGGCACTTCGGGCGTTTTCAGCGTGGCCTTCCGCGACGGCGCCCACGGCATTGTCGGTGGCGGTGACTTTGTGGCGACGACGCCGGCCGAGGCGGCCCGCTCAAACAACGGGGGCAAGACCTGGCAGCTCACGACCTCACCCGGCTTTCCGGGCGCGGCATTTGGCCTCGCGTACGCCGGCCAATCCCGCACCGTAGTCGCGACCGGGCCGGGCGGCGCCGCCTGGACATCCAACGAGGGTGGCACCTGGACCGGCATCCCCGGACAGACCGGCTTCTGGGCGGTGACCTTCGCCAACAAGCACGTGGGCTGGTTGGTCGGCACACACGGCCGCATCCTCAAGATCACCTTCGCCGGCTCCGAGGACGACTAACTTTCAATTTGCTCAAAGGGTCCCGCCGCGCGGGACCCTTTTGCGTGGCAATTCCCTATCGTGATCGCGTGAGCCGATTGCTGGCGGCACTGGCGCTGGCGGTTGCCCTTGCTGGCTGTGGTCCCACCCAGGGCGCCAGCCCTCCCGTGTCTCTCGGACCGTCGAGTCAGACAACCGCAGAGGCGCGATGCCCCACCACCCAGTTGCAATTCAGCTACGGCAACAGCGACGCGGGAACCGGCAATCGACGGATCCGCATCTCGGTGAAGAACCGGGGTAGAGTCACCTGTTTCCTGAGCGGCTACCCGGGAGTCGCGCTGGTGGACGCCGGCGGCAGGACCATGCAAAACGCAAAACGCATGACGCAATCGTTTTTCGGCGACTACGCGCCACCCCATCGCGTCGATATCCCGGCTGGTGGTGCATCCTCGTTTGACCTCTCCTGGGCAGGGATCGACCCCTGCGCGGACGGCATTCCGCAGCAGGTGGGAGCGGCGCTCGAGATCACGCCACCTGATAACTTCGATTCGGCCCGCCTCCCTGGAGCGTTTAATACGTGCCCGAACACGCTGGTCGTGCATCCGCTGGGCTCGACCGTGCCCGGATCGCATTGAGGCACGGCCCCCTTCGGAGTGGGGATCGCTAATGCCCCAGCGAGTCGATGATCACGATCGCGACAATCCCCAGGATCACGATCGCACTCAGGAACACCACCCGGCGCCAGCCCTGTTGCCATCGCTTTAACCCCGTTGCGGGTTTGGCCGAGGTCGACGCCGGCAATGGGGTCGTTCCCGACAAAGCCTCCGGGTCCGGATTCGGCCGCGGGCCCCGCGGGACAACGACATCTGGCGGCAGGTGGCGATCGATCTCGGCGCTGATGCCGGCGCCGTCCTTCCAGTCCACCGGCCGCACGTGGACGCGAAAGGCGTCGAACGACCGCAGGGTCCGGCTGCCATCGTCCCAGGCGAGCGCCGCGCTGCACTCGCGGTAGCGGACCGTCACCAGGTTGCCCGGTGACGGCTGCATTGACACGCCCTCCTCGCCAACAGTCAGTCGCATCAGCGCCTTCTGCGCCGCGCTCTTCGGCATCAGCAACTCGTACTGCCGCCCCGATACTCCCACGCTCGACCAACCCGGCACCGCGGTGAACCGCTGGTCGAGGACGGCGACCTCGGGAGGGAGGGCCGCGATCAGGGTGGGAAAGGTCTCGGTCAGCAGCGCCGCATGGTCGGCCGGCGTTGACGCCTCCATCTGCGCGATCATCTGGTCCAGCGTCAACGTGGGCGTGCCATATAGCTCGCCGCTGACATGGCCGTCGAGCAGCGACATTGGCCACGAAGGCTGCTCGGTCGCCTTGCGCAGGCCGTCGATGTCTTCGCGAATGTCCTCGGCAGGCGGTCCCTTCT
>JALZAV010000161.1 GCA_030948145.1 Candidatus Dormiibacterota bacterium | reverse complement strand
GGCGTCGCTGACCGGGTGAATGACGTTGCTCAGATCCGGCACAGCCGATCCAGGTGCGACCTGCAGCTTAGAGGCTTGATCCTGACCGCTGACGACGATGAGGCCGGCGGCGCCGCCCTTCCAGACCTGCAACACGGGATGGCCGGCCGCGTCCGCCCCGGCCACGGTGAACTCGATATCGTTTCGCTTGTACCAGGAGACAACGGCCCCCGAGTGCAGGTCGGTGCGCAGCAGCCGGCTTCCCGGACCTGGCCCATGGCCAGTCAGTGGCTCACTCGTCCCCCAGGCGCCGCCCCCGCTGACGTACTGCACGGAGTTGGCCGTGATCTGTTTGACAGCCCCGTTCGAGGGCGTCAGCAGCCACAAGCCGGCAGGCGCGGCCGGGCCGTTGGGCTGGCCATCGAAGTAGACGCCCTCGGTCTCGTAGTCGATCGCGATCCACACGCTGTCGGGCGGTGGGGTCCCGGGATTGAAGGCATGGCCGGCGCCGCCGGGAAGGTCGATGACATGGATAGTCGTCCCGCTGGAGTCCGAGTAGGCATAGTGCTGCCCGTCGGGCGAGATCAGGTCGCGGATCACCGGCACCCAGCGCTCGAAGGCCTTGTCATAGGCTTTCGACAGGGGCCAGGTGGACCCCGCGGACAAATGGTCGGCCTTCGGATCGCGCTGATAGGTGCCGCCCGGGAACGTCACCCAGCCGGCCTCGCCACTGAGCACCACCGGGAGCTTGCATCTCATCGCCTGCGGGGTGGCGGCCGCAACTGGACTGGTGGCATGGCCTGCGCCACTTGACGACTCCGTGGCAGCGGGCGAGGCAATCCCCGAGGCCGTCGGGGCGTGCTTGGGGAAGGAGACCGACGTGGGCTGCGATCCGCAACCGGTGATGAGCAAGCCGACAGCCACGATCGCGCCGCCGCGAATTCCCCTCATCCTGCCGAGGATACGTCACCGGGATGGTTCTAGGTTTTGGCGACGAAGTACCGGTAGGAAAGCCAGCGCTGGTCGACACTGTGGTCCTCGTCGATGGCCACGACCCGGTGCCCCTTCACGAGACCGAGTACCTCCTTTTGCGAGACCACATTCATCTCCATCTCCCGGGTGCCCCTCGCCTGCCGATAGCGGTCCACGATCGGCTCCGGCAGGAGCAGTCTCGGCAGCGCCTTGAGCGTCAGGCGGCGCTTGCCGGGAATCTGGAAGACGGCGACTCCACCGGGTGCAAGCACCCGGAGGAACTCACCGATGTAGGTCTTGCTGTAGCGGGCCGGAACGTGCTGCAGCGTGATATTGGAGTAGACGAGATCGAACTGCCCGTCAGGGAACTGGCGGAGGTCGGTGGTGTCGTTCACCACGTAGCGGCATCTATCGCCGTGCGCATTGTGTGCCCGGGCTACCTCGAGCATCTTGGAGGAAATATCCACGCCGACGACCTCACCAAAGTGTGCGGCAAGCGCCTGGGTCAGCCGCCCCACACCGCAACCAAAGTCGAGAGCGCGCGCCTGCCGGAGTGGATACTCGAGCTGGCGGATGCGGGCCAGGAGCGCCTCGATCTCGGTGACCCCGGTCGCCATGAACTCCCGAAGGTCCCAGCGATTCCCTTTTTTTGTGGGATCGGTGAGAACGGCCCAGAGGGGGTCGGTGGCCGCGAGGCCGTCCCAGGTCTTCTGCAGCTCGGCGAAATCCACGCCCATACGTTACTGAAAGATTGGGAAGGAGCGCCCGAGCAAGAACTATCGATTCGGCGCGATGCGAAACCAGGAGCGCACCGGCTGGGCGGGCGCAGTTGACGGGCCTGGCACCGCAGCGGGGGAGGCGGTCGACGGCGGGGCGATGTAGAGCCGCGGGCGCGGGGCGACACGAACCGGCTGACCCATCGTCGGGGCCTGCCACCAGGTCCGCCGGACGGTGACGAGGCTGGCGAGGTGGTCCTTGAAGCCTATACCGAAGGCGGTCGGCGTGCCGTTGTAGTCGATGATCAGCGCCGGACCGGCCGAGCAGTCCCACGTGTCCCAGGTCCAGCCGAGATAGGAGACATGCGCGGCATCCGCCCAGGCCATGTAGCTATCGATGAAGCCGTGGGCGCAGTCGTCCTCGCCGATCTCGCCGGTCACGACCGGGACGCTCGCGGCGACACCGGCCACGCTGCTGTTCCAGCAGGCCGCGCTGTTGCAGGTATTGAAGTTGTAGGTGTGAAACGAGGCCACCAGCGCATTCGCCGCGTCGGTCGGCCGCTGCGCCAACCAGCCGGTGAGGTCGTTGGACCAGGCCAGGCCACCGAGCATGATGGGTTGGGTGGCGCCGGTCGCCCGGACGGTATTGATCAGTCCCTGCATGCCGGCGGCCTGCCATCCCGGCATGGCGCAGCCGTTCAGCCAGCAGTCCCAGCTGACGTCGTGCGGTTCGTTGTAGAGGTCGAAGAGGACCGCCGGGTCCGAGCGGAAGGTCGTGGCCACGGATGACCAAAAGGCGGGGCTATGATCCGCGTCCGGCAGCTCGAGCTGGCCGGTTGCCGGCGCCGTCCCCGCCGCGTTCCAGTGCAGGTCGAGGATGGCATACAACCCGGCCTGGTGCAGCAGCGTCACGTAGGACTGGATCGCACTCTGATAGGCGGCCCCACCGTAGGCAGGGTTCACCCCATTGATGCCGAGCCAGCAGTCCTCGTTGAGCGGGACCCGGACGGCGTTGATGTGCCAGCTCGCCATGGCGGCTACGGATGCCGCATCGTTGGGGCCGTCGAAGATCCCCCATCCCTGGATGCAGGCATACTCCGTTCCGGAGCGGTTGACGCCGAGCAGCCGAACCGTCTGACCGCTGTCGTTGACGAGGTGATTGCCGGATACCGATATCGAGAGTGGCGCCGCGGCAACCGCCGCCTGTGCCGGGGCGGCCAGACAGAGAACGCCGAAGATGGCAGCGACGGCGAGGCTCCGCCCGATCGGGTGGGTCACGAATCCAGTAAGCCTTACTGGACGGAGGAAGGCAACTCGCTACCGGTGACCGGCAAGTAACAGTCGGTCCGGCTGGCTACGGCCTTTGTCGTAGGGCCTTGAAGGCGTCGATCGTGCGGTCCAGCCCGACCTCGAGCGGGGTGGTCGGCTCCCATGACAGGAGTTGCCGCGCGCGGGTGATATCAGGACGGCGCTGCCTCGGGTCGTCGACGGGCAGGGGCACGTAAACGATCTCGCTCTTACTGCAGACCTTCTTTCGGATCAACGCCGCCAGTTGAAGCATCGTGATCTCATTGGGATTCCCAATGTTGACCGGCTCGGAGACATCGCTGTGCAGCAGGCGAAGAATGCCTTCGATCAGGTCATCGACGTAACAGAGGCTGCGCGTCTGCGATCCGTCCCCGTACACGGTGATCGGCGCGCCGCCGAGCGCCTGCATCAGGAAGTTCGGAACCGCGCGGCCGTCATTGAGCCGCATGCGCGGGCCGTAGGTGTTGAAGATACGGACGATGCGGGTCTGCATGCCGTGGGTGCGGTGGTAGGCCATCGTAAAGGCCTCGGCCGCGCGCTTCGACTCATCGTAGACACTTCGCGGGCCGATCGGGTTGACATTGCCCCAGTAGGTTTCCGGTTGCGGATGGACCAGCGGATCGCCGTAGACCTCGGACGTTGAGGCCAAAAGGAAGACCGAGCCTTTCGCTCGAGCCAGGCCGAGCATATTGTGGGTTCCCAACGTGCCGACCTTCAGGGTCGCGATCGGATGCTCGGCATAGTCGACAGGCGAGGCGGGCGAGGCGAAATGGAGGA
>JALZAV010000058.1 GCA_030948145.1 Candidatus Dormiibacterota bacterium | reverse complement strand
TATTGCCGTCATGGCAATGCCGCCGTTGCTGGGGGTGCCCGGGAACCGCCTTGCCTCAGGGCTGCGGTCGGCCGGGCGGCGCGGCCTGATCGGCGTCGTCGTGGCGGCCGTCCTCGGGCTCATCTTCCTGCTCGGCTCCATCCTGCCGGGCAGTAGGTTGCCGCTCACCTGGTTCGTTCCGGTGCGGGACATGGCCAGCATCATGACGATGGCGGTCGCGCTCTTTCTCGGCGCCAGCGACGTCCGGATCCGACGGCACAGCCGGGCCCTGCCGATCGTCACTGCCAGCGTCATCCTTATTTGCCTATGGCTTGGCCACATGGTGACGTTCCCGAACGTTGTCCCGTTCCATCTGCCGCTCGTCACCGGGCAAACCGCAAGCTACATCTTCCATGCGACGCATCTCGCCACCCCGATCCTTCTCAGCCTGATCCTCCTGACGCGCGGCCGTCCGCTGCCGCGCCCGGGCCTCGCGCTCGCCCGCTCCTGTGGGCTGGCGCTGGCCATCAGCCTCAGCTGCATCGTGTCGGCCGTGCTCGCGGCACGGATCCTTCCGCCGACGATCGTCGAGGGCACATTCACAGAGTTCAACAGTGCGCTGCTGATCCTGCCGTTCTTCGCGGTCGGTTTCGCCGCCGCGGTCTATCGTCGGGGCGCGCATGGCGATCGGTTCATCGAATCGGGCGTGATCGCGGCCATCATCCTCGTCGCGATCGAGACGCTGACGTTCCTCTTTACGCGGGCGCGCTACGACGGCTTCTGGTACCTCGGCAATGCCCTGGTCTTCCTGCCGGACGTGGCCCTGCTGGCGGGCGTGCTCGGTTTCTACGCCACGGCGCGTCGCGAGGCCGACATCCACCTGCGTCTTATGAGCCACTTCAAGGAGTCGCAGCAGCGGCTCCAGATCATCATCGATACTTCCCCCAGCGCCGTGATCAGCTCCGACGAGGCCGGATTCATCACCGGCTGGAACAGTAAGGCTGAGGAGGTCTTCGGCTGGTCGCATGACCAGGCGGTCGGCCGGTTGCTCGCCGAGACCGTCATTCCGAAGAAACATCGCGAGGCCCACCAGCGCGGTCTTGAAAAGTACGCGCAGACGGGGGAGGGCCCCATCATCGGGAAGACGCTGGAGTTGACCGGCCTGCACCGCGACGGGCACGAATTTCCGATCGAGCTCTCCGTCTCCGCCACCGGGCGGGTCGGTAACCAGCTGCAATTGGTTGCCTTCGTGACGGACATCAGCGAACGTCGAATGGCCGAGCGGCTGCGCAACGTGCAGTTCGCGGTCACCCGGCCGCTGGCCAACGCCGCCACCTGGGCGGAGGCGGCGCCCCAGGTGCTCCAGGGGATCTGCGAGAACCTGGGCTGGAGCCTGGCCGAGTTCTGGACCGTAGACCGCGCGGTCAACATCCTGCGTTGGGAGTGCGGCTGGCACAAGCCGGGTCGGGACCTGCAGGCGTTCGAGGCGGTCAGCCGCGAGGTGACGTTCGCCCGTGGCGTCGGGCTGCTGGGCCGGGTCTGGGCGACCGGCAGGGCCAGCTCGATCCAGGACGCCAGCAGCGAGGGCGACTCGCCCCGATCGGCGGCAGCGGCGAGGGCCGGCCTGCGGGGGAAATTCGCCTTTGCCATCACGAACGGTCGCAAGGTGACCGGCGTGATCGCGCTCTTCAGCAGCCAGACGCAGGTCCCCGACCGGGCGACGCTGCGGGTCATGGCCGACCTCGGGAGCCAGATCGGCCAGTTCATCGAGCGCCGACGGGCCGAGGATGAGCTCCGCAGCAGTGGTGAACGCATCCGGGCCGTGCTCGACAACGTCGCCGACGGCATTGTGTCGCTCGACGAGCGTCTCATGATCCGCTCCTACAACCCGGCGGCCGAACGGCTTTTCGGGTACGCGACCGAGGAAGTGATCGGCAAGGAGTTCGGGCTCCTCATCGCCGAGCCTTACCGGACCGAGCTGAAGCCGCAGCTGCGCAGTTACCTGCAACCGCAGAAGCGCGAGGCCTTGCTCGGCTCTCACGAGGCCGACGGACAACGGAAGGATGGCAGCACGTTTCCGATGGAGTTCAATGTCGGCCGGCTTGGAGCCGGGCGGCTCCTCGTCGGAAGCCTCCGCGACGTCTCGGAGCGCAAGGCCGAAACGGAGGCGCTCCAGTACCGTGCCCTGCACGACGCCCTGACCGGGCTCCCCAACCGGACATTCCTGCGCGAGCGTCTCGAGGAGGCGGTCCGGGTCGGCGAGCGGGAGATGAAGCCGTGTGCCGTCCTGCTGATGGACATGGATGGCTTCAAGGGGGTCAACGACAGCCTCGGGCACCAGGCCGGCGATCAGCTCCTGCAACAGGTCGCCGCCCGCATGCGTGGCGTGCTTCGCAAGGCGGACATGGTGGCGCGCTACGGAGGCGACGAGTTCGCGGTCGTTCCGTGGGGTGCGACCGACGTGGCGCGTGCCGTGTTGATCGCGGAAAAGATCCTGCAGGCGGTCCAGCAACCGTTCACGATCGACGGGTCGCCGGTCAATGTCAGCATCAGCGTCGGCATCGCGGCCTATCCACAGCATGCCGAGGACGGGGAGGCCCTGATGCGACGGGCGGACGTGGCGATGTACGCCGCCAAGCGGGCGAAGAGCGGCTACAGCGTCTATGCGGACGGCCAGGAAGACGACGCGCCGGCGGGGGTGCCGCTGGTCGGCAAGCTGCGCTACGCGATCGACCAGTTCGAGTTGTTCCTTCACTACCAGCCGATCGTCTCGTCGGTTGACGGCGCGACCGCGAAGGTCGAGGCCCTCGTCCGCTGGGGCCATCCGAGCCATGGCCTGCTGCCGCCGGACGACTTCATTCCGGCGGCCGAGCAGAGTGACCTGATCAAGCCGCTGACCGCGTGGGTGCTCAACGAGGCACTCGGACAGGTTCACTCCTGGGCTCGGGCCGGGATCGAGACCGGGGTCTCGGTCAATCTATCGGCACGCAACCTGCTCGACCCGGAGCTGCCCGATGCGGTAGCCGAGCTTCTGCGGACCTGGCAGGTCGCGCCGGCCAAGCTGAGCCTGGAGATCACGGAGCGAAGCATCATCGCCAGCGAGGGCGAAGACACGCTGGCTCGGCTCCACGCGCTCGGGGTCCAGATCTCGGTCGACGACTTCGGGACCGGCTACTCGTCGCTGGTTTATCTGAAGCGCCTCCCGGTCAACGAGATCAAGATCGACAAGTCATTCGTGCAGGACATGGTCACGAACCGGGACGGCGCCGCGATCGTCCGCTCCACGATCGACCTCGGCCACAACCTGGGCCTTACGGTGGTGGCCGAAGGCGTGGAGGACGCGGCCACTGCTGATCTGCTGCGGGAATTCGGCTGCGATTACATCCAGGGCTATCACATCAGCCGCCCGGCGGCGGCGGCGCCTCTCGGCCCCTGGCTGCGCTCCCGGGCCAGTCACCTCAAGACCGTCACGCTCACGAGCGGCTCCAGCGCACTGAGCGCCTGAGGCGACCCGGCCGCCGTGAGCCGGGGCTTCGGTAATCTAAGGGTCTTGCCCAAACCCGAGCCCGAGCTCTCCTCTGACGAAGTGCGTCATGTCGCCAGGCTGGCGCGGTTGGGGATCACCCCGGAGGAGGTCACCCGCTTCCGCGACCAGTTGCGCAACATCCTGCACGCCATCGAAGCGCTCAATCGCGCCGACACATCCAGGGTGCCTGCGACGGCCCATCCGCTCGAGGAGCGGAACGTGATGCGGGACGATGTCCGCCAGCCGAGCCTGTCGATCGAGGCGGCGCTGCAGAACGCGCCCAGCGTCGAAGACGGCTACTTCAAAGTCAAGGCGATCCAGGAATGAGCCTCTTCGCCCGGACGATCCGCGACCTCCACCAGATGCTGATCGACCGCGAGATCTCCTCGGTCGAGCTCACCGAGTCGATCCTCGGCCAGATCGATGCCGTGGGCCGCGAGACGCAGGCTTACCTGACGGTCACCCGGGACCTGGCGCTGCGACAGGCGCGCGCGGCCGACGAACGGATCAAGGGGGACCGGACGGTCCGCCCCCTGACCGGCATCCCGATCGCGCTCAAGGACGTGCTCTGTCTCGAGGGCGTGCCGGCGACCGCCGGCTCGCGCATCATCGAGGGCTTCGTGCCTCCGTACAGCGCCACCGTCGTCGAGCGCCTGGCAGCGGAGGGGGCTGTGTTCACGGGGAAGACAAACTGTGATGAGTTCGCGATGGGCTCCTCCAACGAGAACTCGGGGTTCTGGCCGGTGCACAACCCCTGGGAGCTCGACCGGGTTCCGGGTGGCTCCAGCGGCGGGTCGGCCGCCGCGGTGGCGTCCGGCGAAGCGGTGGCGGCGCTCGGGAGCGACACCGGTGGGTCGATCAGGCAACCGGCCGCGCTGACCGGAACGGTCGGCATGAAGCCGACCTACGGCCGGGTCAGCCGCTACGGCCTGATCGCCTTTGCGTCGTCGCTCGACCAGGTCGGTCCGATCACGCGCGACGTCACCGATTCTGCTCTGCTGCTGCAGGCGATCGCCGGGCACGACCCGCGCGACTCGACCAGCTCGCCGCGACCGGTGCCCGACTACCTCGCGGGCCTGTCCGGAGGCGTGCACGGGATGCGCCTGGGGGTGCCGAAGGAATATTTCGTCGCCGGCATGGAGCCCACGGTCGAGAACGCGATCCGGAGCGCGATCCACGTCTACGAGGGCCTGGGGGCCACGATCCAGGAGGTCAGCCTGCCGCACAGTGACGTCGCGCTGCCCGCCTACTACATCATCGCCCCGGCCGAGGCGAGCTCGAACCTGGCGCGCTACGACGGCGTCCGCTACGGCATTCAGGCCGGGGCCGGCCACAACCTGATCGAAGAGTACGGGCTGACCCGCCAGAAAGGATTCGGTCCCGAGGTGAAGCGGCGCATCATGCTGGGGACGTATGCCCTGAGCTCCGGATACTACGACGCGTTCTACCTCAAGGCGCAGAAGGTCCGGACGCTGATCATCGAGGACTTCAAGAACGCGTTCCAAAAAGTCGATGCACTGCTCGGCGCGACCTCGCCGACGGTCGCGTTTCCGCTGGGCGCCAAGACGCAGGACCCGGTCGCCATGTACCTGAACGACATCATCACGATCCCGGCGAACCTGGGTAATGTCTGCGGCATCTCGGTGCCCTGCGGCCTGGCAAACGGCCTGCCGATCGGGTTACAGGTGATCGCGCCGGGATTCCGCGAGGACGTCGCGCTGCGCGTCGCGTTCGCCTTCGAGTCGGCAACGGACTTCAACAAGGCGCGCTCGCCATTGATAGGAGCCGCGGCATGATCGCTACGAAATATGAGGTCGTCGTTGGCTTAGAGGTCCACGCACAGATCAAGACCGAGAGCAAAATGTTCTGCCCGTGCTCGACGGACTACCTGGTGGCGGCACCGAACGCCAATACCTGCCCCGTGTGCCTCGGGCTTCCGGGCTCACTGCCGGTGATCAACCGCAAGGCCGTCGAGGCGACGATCCGGACGGCGCTCGCGCTGCATTGCGAGATCCCGGAGTTCTCGAAGTTCGATCGCAAGAATTATTTCTACCCGGACCTGCCGAAGGGCTACCAGATCTCGCAATACGACCTGCCGTTCAGCCGCAACGGTTATCTTGAGTTCGACGTCAAGGGCGAGCCGGGGCGCTGTGGAATCACGCGCGTCCACCTCGAAGAAGACACCGGCAAGCTCCTCCACGCCGGCTCGATCGAGCAGGCGCAATCGTCCTTGATCAATCTGAATCGCGCCGGCGTGCCGCTGATGGAGATCGTCTCCGAGCCGGACCTGCGTACCGCCGACGAGGCCCGTGAGTACGTCATGCGGCTGCGCGCCATCCTGCAGTACATCGGCGTCAACGACGGCAACATGGAGTCGGGCCAGTTGCGCTGCGATGCCAACGTCTCGCTGCGCCCGACCGGGCAGAAGGAATTCGGGACCAAGGTCGAGGTCAAGAACATGAACTCCTTCCGCGCCATCCATCGGGCGATCGACTACGAGATCCAGCGGCAGACCGAGGTCCTCGACGCCGGCGGCAAGCTGGCGCAGGAAACGCGCGGGTGGAACGAAGCCCGTGGCCTGACCGTGTCGCAGCGGAGCAAGGAGGGCGCGGAGGATTACCGGTATTTCCCGGAGCCCGACCTCCCGCCTCTCGAGGTCAGCCGGAAATTGGTCGAGGAGATCAGGTCGGGGTTGCCGGAGCTCCCGGCGGCCCGGCGCGACCGGATCGTCTCGGAGTTCGGTCTCTCCCGTTATGACGCGACCATCCTGACCTCCTCGAAGCTGATGGCAGAGTATTTCGAGGAGACCGTCCGGCTCGGGGCGCCGGCCAAGACGGCCGCGAACTGGATCCTCGGCGACTTCAGCCGTTTCCTGAACGCGGAGCACAAGGAGATCCAGGATTCTGCGATCACCCCCCGTCACCTGCAGCAACTGATCGCGCTGGTCGATTCCGGGGCGATCAGCGGCAAGATGGCGAAGCAGACGTTCGAGGAGATGTACGGGGCCACCGATCCGGGTCCGGCGCTCGAGGCGGCCAGGCGTTCGCGCCAGATCAGTGGCGACACCGAGCTGGAGGCGATCGTCGACCAGGTCATGGCACAGAATGAAAAATCGGTCGCGGACTTCAAGGCCGGCAAGCAGCAAGCCCTGATGTTCCTCGTCGGCCAGGCGATGAAGCTCTCCAGGGGCCGGGCGAACCCCGAGCGGCTGAACGCGCTGCTTCGAGCGAAAATCCAGTAGTGCAGCTGACGGTTGGGGAGCTCGCCCATGGCGGCGCGGCGGTCGCCCGCATCGACGGGCGCGTCGTCTTCGTTGAGGGCGCGCTGCCGGGTGAAACGGTCGAGGCGGAGGTGACGCATCGGCGCAAGGACTTCTGGCGGGCGCAGGCAACCAGCGTCCTCGATGCGGCGCGGGCGCGGGTCGAGCCGCCCTGCCCCTACGTCAAGGCGGGCTGCGGCGGCTGCCAGCTGCAGCATCTCGACTACGCGGAGCAGTTGGCGCAGAAGCGGCTCGTGCTCGGGCGCCAGCTCGGCCGCACGCAGCTGGAATTTCCGGTGGAGCGCGTCGAGGTGCTTGGGATGGCCGATCCCTGGCGTTACCGGCTCCGCGGAGAGTTCCATGTCCTTCGGCGTGGGGGCGAGGTCAGCCTCGGCTTCTACCGCAAGCACACGTATCAGACCTTGCCGATCGACGACTGCCTGATCCACGTCGAGGCGATCGAGCGGGCGCTGCCCGCGTTCGCGCGCGCCGCCGAGCATCCCGGCGCGGCGAAGATCACGGCCGTCCAGTTCACCTGGGCGCCGGGTACGAACGACCTGCTCTGGGCGCCCTATCCGCCGGGCTCGGCCGACCCGGAGTTCGGCCGGCGCGCGGCCGGGTGGGTTCCCGAGCTCGATCTGAACGACGACTCGATCGGCATCCAGGACGCGGGGCGACATTTCCGGGTGCGCCCGGAGGCGTTCGTCCAGGTCAACGCTCGGCAGCGTGACCTGCTGTACGAGCGTGCCATCGCCTACGCGGAGGCAGGCGCCGGCGATCTGGTGATCGACGCCTACGCCGGGATCGGGATGCTCAGCGCCAGGCTGGCGGCGGGCGGCGCCGACGTCATCTGCCTCGAGGAGAGCCCCTACGCGGTGCGCCTTGGCGAGCTGAACATGCAGCTGAACGACATTGGCACGGTGCGCTACCTGCGGGGAAAGGTCGAGGAGACGATCGGGCAGGTCGCGCAGCCGGTCGACGTGCTGGTCCTCGACCCGCCAAGATCTGGTTGTGTCGACGCTGCCATCCGCGCCATCGTAACTGCAGCACCGGGACGGATCGTATATGTCTCCTGCGAGCCCTCCACGCTCGCCCGCGACCTAGAACGTCTGTGTGCCGACGGACGCTATAGGCTGAGCGATGTGACGCTGGTCGACATGTTTCCGCAGACCTACCACATGGAGACCGTGGCGCGGCTGGACCGGGCTACATGAGCTTCGTTCACCTGCACACGCACTCCGAGTACAGCCTGCTCGATGGGGCCAGCCGGATCTCCGAGATGGTTCGCCATGCCGCGGATACGGGCATGCCGGCGATCGCGCTGACGGACCACGGGGTTCTCTATGGCGCGATCGATTTCTACCTCCAGTGCCGGGCGGCGAAGATCAACCCGATCATCGGCCAGGAAATGTATGTCGCCACCCGTTCGCGCCTTCAGAAGGAGGGCCGGGCGGACCGCGATCCGTATCACCTGATCCTGCTTGTTAAGAACGAGGCCGGCTACCGCAACCTGATCCGGCTCTCGAGCCGGGCACACCTCGAGGGCTACTACTACAAACCGCGGATCGACCGCGAGCTGCTGGCGGAGCATGCCGAGGGGCTGATCGCGCTCTCCGCCTGCCTGGGTGGCGAGGTGGCCAGCCGGCTCCTGGCCGGCGACGCGGCGGCCGCCGAGCAGGCGGCACTCGACTACCAGCGCGTCTTCGGCGAGGACTACTTCCTCGAGATCCAGGACCACGGGATGCCGGAGCAGGCGCAGGTCAACGAAGGCCTCGCGCGCCTCTCCGCCCGGACCGGCATCCCGCTCGTGGCCACCAACGACTCGCACTACACCCGCCGCGATGATGCCGAGGCGCACGACATCCTGCTCTGCCTCCAGACCGGCACGATCGTGCCGGATACGAAGCGGATGCGCTTCCACAACGACGAGTTCTATCTGAAAACGCCTGGCGAGATGGCGGAGCGCTTCAAAAACTATCCCGAAGCCGTCGCGAACACTGTGCGGATCGCCGAGCGTTGCGACCTGCAACTGGAGATGCGTCCATTGCTCCCGCAGTTCGACGTGCCGGCCGGCCAGACCGCCGACAGCTACCTGCGCACGCTCGCCTGGGAGGGGCTGCGGCAGCGGTACCCCGACCTCCCGGCGCCCGTGCGGGACCGCTTCGAGATGGAGATCGGCGTGATCGAGGAGATGGGATACGCGGCCTACTTCCTGATCGTCGGCGACTTCGTCCAGTACGCGAAGCAGAACGGCGTCGCGGTCGGACCTGGCCGTGGCTCGGCGGCGGGCAGCATCGTGTCGTACGCGCTCGGCATCACCTCGCTCGACCCGCTCCATCACGGCCTGATCTTCGAGCGCTTCCTCAACCGCGAGCGGATCTCGATGCCCGACATCGACATCGATTTCGACGACCGCAACCGCGATCGCGTGATCGACTACGTGGCCCGCCGCTACGGCCAGGACCACGTCGCCCAGATCATCACGTTCGGCACGATGAAGGCCCGCGCCGTGATCCGCGACGTCGGCCGCGCGCTCGACGTCCCGCTGCGCGAGGTGGACCGGCTGGCGAAGCTGGTGCCGCCCACGCTCGGGATGACGATCGAGAAAGCGATCCACATGGTCCCCGAGCTGGCCGTCGCCGAGCAGGATCCGGCGTTCGCTCCTCTGCTGAAGAACGCACGCAAACTGGAGGGCCTGGCGCGCCATGCCTCGACGCACGCGGCCGGCATCGTGATCACGCCCGAGCCGTTGCAGCGCTACGTGCCCTTGCAGGCCAGCATCACGCGGGGCGACAAGAACGGCCAGGAGAAGCGGGCCGTGATGACCCAGTACGAGATGAACGCTGTGCAGAAGATCGGCCTGCTCAAGATGGATTTCCTCGGGCTGCGCAACCTGTCGATCATCGAGGACTGCCTGGCCAACCTCCGCCAGACACGCGGGCTCACGGTCGACCTGGCGGCAATCCCCTGGGATGACCCCGCGACGTTCCGGCTGCTGCAGGCCGCCGACACGAATGGCGTCTTTCAGCTGGAGTCCGCGGGCCTGCGCCGGCTCTTGCAGGACATGCGACCGACGAGCTTCGAGGACATCGTCGCCGCGAACGCGCTTTTCCGCCCGGGCCCTTTGGAAGGTGGTCTGGTCGACCAGTTCGTGAAGTGCAAGAACGGCGAGCGCGAGATCGTCTACCCGCATCCGGCGCTGGAGCCGATCCTCAAGGAGACGTACGGCGTCATCGTCTACCAGGAGCAGGTGATGCGGATTGCCTCGCAGATGGCCGGCTTCACGCTCGGCGAAGCGGACGTCCTGCGCGCCGCGATGGGCAAGAAAAAGAAAGATGAGATGGCCAAGATGCGGGTCAAATTCATCATGGGCGCGGTCGAGCGCGGTGTGACGGAGGCGAAGGCGACCGAGATCTTCGACCTGATGGCGTTCTTCGCCGGCTACGGCTTCAACAAGTCACACAGCGCCGCCTACGCCGTCATCTCGTACCAGACCGCGTATCTGAAGGCCAACTACCCGCTCGAATACCTTGCCGCCCTGCTCAACAACGAAGCCGGCAACTACGACCGGGTGGCGGCCGCGGTGCTCGACTGTCACACCCGCGGCATCGAGGTCCTCCCACCGGACGTCAATCGTTCGGACGCGGGCTTCTCGGTGCAGGAGGGGAAGATCAGCTACGGACTGGCCGTCATCAAGAACGTCGGCGGCAAAGGCGTGGAGATCCTGCTCAACGAGCGCCGCCAGCGCGGGCCGTTCAAATCATTGCTCGACCTCTGCGTCCGGGTCGATCCGCGGGAGCTCAACAAGCGGGTGCTGGAGAGCCTGATCCAGTCGGGCGCCTGCGACGGCCTTGGCGAACGGGGTCGGCTGCTCGCCAGCATCGACCGTGTCGTGGACCGCGCCTCTCAGATCATCAGCGAGAAGGAGAGCGGCCAGACCTCTCTCTTCGGCATGCTGCCGGAGGCCGACGAGCTCGACGATCCGGAGGCAGGGCTGGTCTCGCCGATGCCCGAGATGCCCCAGGACGAACGGCTCCGCGGTGAGAAGGAGCTCCTTGGCCTCTACCTGTCGGACCACCCGCTGCGCCGGATCGAGCAGGAGATGCATGCCAAAGTGGACACCTACGTCAACCAGGTCACGCCCGAAATGGAAGATTTTGAAGTCCGCATCGGGGGCGTGATCAAGTCGGTGCGGCCCATCATCACGCGCGCCGGCAAGGCGATGGCCTTCGTCCAGCTCGAGGACCTGACCGCGACCATCGAGGTGATCGTCTTCCCGCGCCTCTTCGAGGAACGGCGTGAGCTGCTCCTGTCCGACGCGATCGTGATCGTGCGCGGGAAGGTCGATGCGCGCACCGTCGGCGGTGATGACGAGGAACGGGCCGAGGCGGCCAAGGTGATCGCGGACGAGATCCTCGCCTTCGACGACACCGGGCTTAAAACCTGGGTGCGAAACCAGGTGGTTCACCTCGACCTGCCGCCGGATGCGACGCCGGACCAGATGGCGGCCCTGCAGGAGATCCTGGGCGCCTGTGCGGGGCCGGACCGGGTCGTGCTGCACCTGCAGCGCGAGGAGCAGATCGTCGACATGGACCTCGGGGAGAAATTCCGCGTCCAGGGCGGCGGGCTCGCCGGCGACCGGGCGCAGCGCGAGATCGACGCGCTCTTCAACAACCGGCCCGTCTGGCGCCTCGAGGTGATCCGGCGGCGCGCCCCCGAGCGGCAGCCGAGCGGCCGCCCGGTGCGGGTGCTGGCCGGTTCCTCGGTCTAACCGCTTACGACGCGGGCGTCAGTACAGGCCGAAGCGCGGCAGGTTCGAGATTACGATCAGGATCACGATCAGCGCCACGAGCCCGGCGACCGGCGCCCAGTCGAACTGGTTGTAGCGCTTCGGGAAGAAGCCCCTGAAGGGCCGGGCGAACGGCTCCGAGATCTCGTTGACGATCTGGACCAGCGGATGCCAGGGGCTCATCCGGAAAAACGTCAGCGCGACGCGCAGCCCCATCAGGATGATGAGGAGGAAAAGGATGTTGCCGATGATTGACAGCAGGGCGCCGACCACGCTCCCCGACGTCACCAGCGCCCGCACGAAATAGAGGATGAGGATCGCCACGAGGAACGACAGGTCGATCCCGCCGGCAGGTGGAACAACACGCCGGATCGGCGCCAGGAACCATTCGGTCGCCATGATGACGATGCGCCCAAACTGCGTGTAGATGGCTTGCGGAAACCACGACAGGAGCCCGCGCACGAGCATGACCAGGATGAAGATGTAAATCACGCCGCCGAGGAAGGCGCGGAGGTCAAAAGCGGTCATCGTGGTCGAATTCTAGGTGTTAGCGCCGCCGGCGTCGGGCGAGCAGGTCGCCGGTCGGGTCGTCCGGCGGCCTGGGCTCAACCGGCGGCCGCGCGGCGCGGGCGGCCCGGACGTCGGCGACGCGTTCCCGGAGCCGGGTGACGGTCGCCTCGACCGGCATCGGGGCGGTCGGTTTCCCCGCCGGCCGGACGGCTGCCCGCCAGGCCGGGACATCCTCGAGCCTGAAGATCAGGCGCCGCAGCGCGACGTCGACCGGAAACAGCAGCACCGCGAGCACCAGCAGCAGCTCGGCGATCGGCAGCGCGGCCTGGACGCTGGGGACCGGAAGCTGAAAGACCTGGCTGAGGTCGGTGAGGACCACGCCCCCGCCGGCGCGGGCGATCGCGCGCAGGCTGGCGAGGTCGGTACCAAGGTCCCGGTACTCCGGCGAGTAGGGGACCACGAGGCCGGTCGTGGTGGTGTGGGTGAGCGTCCCGCCGGCAGACTCGGTGACGTGCAACAGGTAGCTGCCGACCTGGTCGGTGGGTAGATTGCCCTCGAAGCGGCCCGGGCCGGTCGGCGCCAGGATCAGCTGCCGATCGGCCAGGTCGGGCGTGACCGCGCTGACCGTGACCGTCGCGCCCGAGACCGGGGGCGCGGTCACCAGTAGGTGCGTGTGGTCGCCCTGCACCTGGGTCTCGACCTGGAGCGCCGGGTCGCCCGGCTGGGGCAGGCTGTAGCGGACGATGTCGCCGAAGAAGCGGTTCGCCGACGGCCAGCGCAGGAGGCCCGCGGTCCAGCGGCCCTGCGCGTCGCTCGTCCAGGCCGTGACCCGGCCGAGCCCGTACTGCCAGGTCGCCAGCAGCGGATCGCCTTGGGGACTCTTGAGCACGATGTCGGCGGCCGACCGCGGCGTGGTCGCGATGTAGCCGGTGAGCGCGGGGAAACCGTCGAGCGGCACGCCGGGGAGCACGTTCGCAAGCGAGCTCAACCGCGGCGCGATGGTGCCCTCGACGATCCAGGGCTTGAGCGCCTCGCGCGTCTCCTTGAGAAAGATCTGGGGCACGTCGCTGATGCTGTTGCTCTGGTAGAAGCGGCCATGGCCCCAGCCGGCCATCGCCTGCAGGCCGGCGGCGTCGGCCGGGTTCGCGCCGATCGCGACGGTCGAGACCGTGATGCCGTGGGAATGGAGCCGCGCGATCAACGGCTCGTAGTTGTCCGGCGCATCGCCGTCTGCGAGCACGATCACGTGCTTGATCGATGCACTGACCTTGCTGAGCGCCTGGTCCGCGGCGTTCAGGTCGGGGGCGTAGGTCGGCGGATCGCCGAGCCCCATGGCGTCGATCTGGGATTTGATCTTCGCCTTGTCGCTCAACGGGCCGAGCGGCACGACGACGTTGCCCATGGCGCCGTTCGTGACGCCGACGCGGTCTTTGGGGGTGAGCTGGTCGATCACGGCGTCGGCCGCGCCGCGGACGATCTGGTCGCCTGCGCCGCTCTCACTGGTCTCGAGGACGA
>JALZAV010000160.1 GCA_030948145.1 Candidatus Dormiibacterota bacterium | reverse complement strand
GCATCCCGAGCAACCCCAGCGCCGCGGCCTTCTCGACCAGGTCATGCGGAAATTCGATCTTGTGGTCGATCGCCTCGGCCCGGGGCTTCACCTCGCGTTCGGCGAAATCCCTGGCGAGCCGGCGGATCTCCTCCTGCTCGGCGGACAGGGCGAGGTTCACGGGACTGGAATCCGGACGATCGTCGCCTCGCCCTGCGCCATGCCGGAGCAGATGCCGGCGGCGCCGAAGCGGCCTCCGCGCCGCCGCAAGGCGTACACCAGGTGCATCAGGATGCGGGCGCCGGACGCGCCGATCGGGTGGCCGACGGCGAGCGCGCCACCATCGACGTTGACGCGTTCTTCGTCCACCCCGAGCAGGTCGGTGGCCGTACAGGCGACGGCGGCAAAGGCCTCGTTGATCTCGAAGAGGTCCATGTCGCTGACGCGCAACCCCGCCTTCTTGAGCGCCGCCTGGATCGACGAGGCAGGCACGGTCGCGAGGTAGGGGGTGTCGGCGGCCGACTCACCGTATGCCACCCACTCGGCAAGCACCGGGAGCTCACGGCGGCGCGCCTCGCGCCCGTTCATCAACAGGATCGCGGTCGCGCCATCGTTGACGCCGGGCGCGTTACCCGCGGTGACCGTGCCCTCCGCCTGAAAGACCGGCTTCAACCTGGCCAGGCCGTCGAGCGTCGTATCGGGCCGCGGCTGCTCGTCCGCGGCGATCGTCGTCTCACCCTTGAGGCCGGGGACCGTGACCGGAACCAGCTCGTCGCGCAGGTGGCCCGCCGCGAGCGCCGCGGCGTAGCGCCGCTGGCTCTGGTAGGCATAGGCGTCCTGGCGCTCGCGCGAGACCTCGAACTCGCGCGCCACGTTGCTCCCCTCGACCGCCATGTGGCAGCCGTTGGCCGGATCGATCAAGCCGTCGTGGACCATGCTGTCCAGCAGCGCGCCGTCGCCATGGCGATAGCCGAAGCGCGCCTTCTCGAGCAGATATGGCGCCTGGCTCATGCTCTCCATGCCACCGGCGACCACGACCTGGGCATCGCCACTGCGGATCAGCAGCGCGCCGAGGTTGACGGCCTTCAGCGAGGAGGCGCAGACCTTGTTGACGGTCAGCGCCGAGACGGTGGTGGGCAGGCCGGCGCGGATCGCCGCCTGCCGCGCCGGAATCTGCCCCATCCCGGCGGTCAGGACTGTCCCCATGATCACCTGGTCGACGTCAGCGCCCGGGACATGCGCCCGCTGGAGGACTTCGCGGATGACGGTGGCTCCCAGGTCGGGCGCCTTGAGGGAGGAGAGACCACCGCCCAGCTTGCCGAATGGCGTTCGGACAGCCGCGACCAGGACGACGTCCTCCACGAACCTCATTCTAGGGAGGCTCCGGATCACGAGCGGCAAAATCTCGGCCCATATACTGCTTGCGTGAGTGCCGCCGAGCCGCAGGATCCCGCGCCGGCGAAGGAGGACCTGGGATCGCGGGTTGAGGCTGCGCGAGCCGGTGGCTCGGCCCGCTATGCCGAGAAGCTCCGCAGCGAGGGAAAGCTCCCCGTGCGCCGGCGACTCGAGCTCCTTCTCGATCCGGATTTCCAGGTCGAGGACGGGCTGCTGGCGCATAGCGAAGAGCCTGGCTACGGCGCCGACGGCGTCGTCACCGTGGTCGGCCAGATCGAAGGCCGGACGGTGTGCGTGATGGCGAACGACCCGACGGTCAAGGCCGGGTCGTGGGGGCCCCGCACCGTGGAAAAGATCGTTCGCATCCAGGAAACGGCGGAACGGCTGCGCGTCCCGATCTTCTACCTCGTAGATTCCGCCGGCGCCCGAATCACCGATCAGGTCCAGATGTTCCCGGGGCGGCGCCACGCCGGGCGCATCTTCTACCAGGAGGTCCAGCTCTCCGGCGTCGTGCCCCAGATCTGCCTCCTGTTTGGTCCCTCGGCCGCCGGCGGCGCCTACATCCCGGCGTTCTGCGACGTGACGGTCATGGTCGAAGGACACGCCAGCATGTATTTGGGCTCACCACGGATGGCCGAGATGGTGATCGGCGAGAAAGTCAGCCTGGAAGAGATGGGTGGCGCGCGCATGCACTGCGAGCAGAGCGGATGCGGCGACGTGCTGGTGGCCTCGGAGGAAGAGGCGATCGACTGGGGCCGCCGCTACCTCGGCTATTTCCCGCAAAACAGCACCGAGGTGCCGCTGATGCGACCGCCGTCAGCCCCACACCCGACGGTCGACCTGATGACGCTCGTCCCGGCCGAGGAAGGACGCGCCTTCAACATGCAGCACTTGATCGACGCGATCGTAGACGCAGGCAGCTTCCTCGAGGTCAAGAAGCTGTTCGCGCGGGAGATCATCTGCGGGCTGGCCCGTATCGACGGGCGCGTCATCGGCATCCTCGCCAACCAACCGATGATGAAAGGCGGGATCCTGTTCGTGGACTCCGCCGACAAGGCGGCACGCTTCATCTGGCTCTGCGACGCATTCAACATTCCGCTGCTCTTCCTCGCCGATGTCCCGGGTTTCATGATCGGCACGACGGTGGAGCGCCAGGGCATCATTCGCCACGGGGCCAAGATGATCGCCGCCGTTTCCGAGGCGACGGTGCCGAAGATCTCCGTCATCGTGCGCAAGGCCTACGGCGCGGGTCTCTACGCGATGTCTGGCCCGGCCTTTGACACGAACGCGACGCTGGCGCTTCCGACCGCGATGATCGGGGTCATGGGCCCCAGCGCGGCGGTCAACGCCGTCTTCTACAACAAGATCCAGGAACTTCCCGAGGCCGAACGACCCGCCTATGTCAAAAAGCTGCAGGACGAGTACCGAGAAGACATCGACCTCTACCGACTGGCGTCCGATCTGATCGTTGACGCAGTCGTCGCCCCCACGCAGCTTCGGACCGAGCTGGCGAGCCGCTTTGCGCTTTACGCCACCAGCCACCGGCCGCGGGTCAACCGCAAGCATGGCGTCTTCCCAGTCTGAGGAGCGGGCCGCGGAGGCCGAGGTCGATCCCAATCGCCTCCTCGAAGGCGAGGATCCCGATTCGGCTGACGTGGATGACGCCCGGCACTGGGCGACGGTCTACCAGGAGTTGAGGCATTTCAAGCGGCGCATGATCGAGACCGCCGAATCGGCGATCGCCGACGGCATCCAGAAGCCGGCGAGCCGCGAGATCGTTTCCACCGACCTGGTCGCGCTGCGCGCCGAGCTACGCCGGTTCGAACACCGGCTCGCGTTCTGGACCCGCCGCACCGAGACTAGCCGGCAGTAATCGAGACCTCGCAGGCTACCGCCGGCTCGAGCTCGAGAGTCAATCGGGCCGCGCCGGCATCCCAGGTTGAGCGGGCCAGGCACGATCCGGTCGCGGCCGGGGCGCCGAGCGTCGCCGCCGACCAGGAGATCACCACCGGCAGGTCGGCGTGCGTGCGGTCGATCGTCAGGCCAAGCCGTCCGCGAAGCCCATCCCCCCGACCGGCACGGACGCCAGCCGGCGCGGCAACGAGATACGGGCGTGCGAGATGCCGCAGCGCTTCCCGGTTCGCGATTCGGCCCGCCGCGTCGACGATGCCCCAGTAGCGGTTCTCGCGCCACTGCCACCAGGCCCAGCCGATGCGGAGATCGTCCGCCCGGGTGAGCGCCGCGTCCGCGTACCCGAGGGCGCCCGGCCGGGTCAGGTCGTAGCCGAGTTCGCCGATCCAGAGCGGCGCCGGTACCTCGGCGGCCTCGTGGACCCGCTGCTGGATTCGGGAGTTGAGGAACGTCGGGTCACCGTTCCAGAACGGGGGGATCAGCGAGCCCTCGTAGAGATGCGTCCCGTAGACGACATTCGGCGCCCTGAGATGGACGACCGCCGTATCCAGCGACAGCAATAGGATGCCTTC
>JALZAV010000018.1 GCA_030948145.1 Candidatus Dormiibacterota bacterium | reverse complement strand
CCAGGCCGGCGAAGACGAAGCCGATCATGGCGGAGCGGATGGCTTCCTTTGCCTGCTCCACCCGTCGCGGGTTGCCGGCGGCCGTGAGGTACATCACCCCGCCGATGCTCAGGAAGAGGGTGGCGAGGGTGGCCAAGACGCTCGTGATCCAGAACCGCAGATTGTCGAGCACGGTCGGCAGATCGGGCGTCGCCGCATAGGCGGGCCGCGTCGTCAGCAACAGCAGGAATCCTGCAAGCAGGAGAATCCGGCCGGTGATCCGAACGCGGAGTCCCAACCTCACCGGCAGCGACCGCTGGTCGGCCTGGCGCTCATGAGGTCGGATCCATGACGACGACGGGTCTGCGGGGACTCGATTCTCACGGCATGCCTCCGTTGGTAGATGAGGTTGGTAGTGCTGATGAGACCGAGCGTGTCCTCGACGTCTTCGTCGTCGTCAAGGTCCATCTCAGATACGTCCGTGCGAGTCGCCACCCAGTCCGATCGCGGCGTCGTTGTTGTGCTCATCGGAATGGAACGCGCCAAGATCCACGCCGCTGTGGTCGATCGCCGCGACGGCGTCAGCGGGGAGGCTGTGTTCGGCCCTAAGGTGGCGTGCGTAGGACTCGCGGTCAGCGACGCGACGATCGATCAGATCTCGGATACCCATTGGTTAGTTCCCTCCGTCCGAAGTGATGGTGATGCGGGACAGGTGCGCTGTTCGCCGGGCTCCGTCGGGTTCCGCGAGCGCGTGTGGAGAACCGGTCCCGTCCTGCGCGACCTGCCCTCGCATCTATTACCTAAAGAGCCGGTTTTTCAGGTCGTTTTCATACATCCGGGTTGAAGGTGCCACTCGCCACGTCCGTTTTGAGGAGCCAAGCCTTCAACCGCTGCTCGGCCCGATAGCGGCGACTGAACAACCGGTTATAGATCGGCGAGCGGGGTACCGCCAGCTGACTCAACGACATTCCCTGGATGCGGGTGGCCCGGATTAGCTCCTTATCCCTCGATGTGACGCCCGCGCATCGGCACCAGACGGCCAACAAGAAGTCGGCCTCAGTGCCTTCAAGATCCGGTTCGACGGTTAGATCAGAAAGAGATTCGTCTCCCTTGACCTCGGTCAACTCGCGCCGCAGCCATCCACAGAGCAGCTTGTAGGTGTCCTTGACCAACCCGACGAGCACGACGCGCCGCTCGGGAAGCTGTGGGTTCGCCAGAGCCCGGAGGGCGCAGGCGATCGTCTGTTGCCAGAGGTCGTCGCCGTCAAGGTCAAATTCGTCGACCTTGTCGATCATGTGGCCGAGGGCCGGCTCAAGGAGTCCAAGGACAAAGAGCTTGGCCTCGGGTGATGGGTGCATCTGCACGCTGCGTACCAGCGCCCGCCAGATCTGCGGCTTTCGCGGGTCGCGCTCCTCCGTCTGCAAGAACCCGCGAAGCGTGACGGGATCGATGAACTCGTCGAGAACCGGCTCCCGCTTGCGTGCGCTGACGAACCAGTCGCGGAGGGAGATCGAATCGAGGTCGCGCTCGAATTCTTGTAGGAAAGCCAGCCGGCTGGGTGTCATGGAAGACCTCCGTGGTCCTCCGGGCATCCCAGTTGTCTGGCTCAGTCAGCCCGTCGGTGGGGTGGATGTTGATGTCGGCTGGATAGGCTCCCCGGTGTCCGGGTCTTGCCCTCGTCCTCTCTTTAGACCACCTCCTCTCTGTTATCGGCCGGTCTCCATTCCTGCTCGATCGCAAACCGAACGAGTTTGCCGTCGCGCACGACGCCCCGGAACGAGCCGTAGCGAAGGGAGTCCAAGGCTGGCCTGTGCGCTGCCATGGCACCCAGGATGGACTCGCTCTTCGGGTCCCTGGAGACGTCGGGCTTCATCGCCACTTACCCTACTCAGCGACCGTCCGCTCACCGTCCGCTGATGACAGGCTCCTCGTATTCAGCCGGCCAAGCCCTGCGTCCGTCGACCGTCCGTCGATCGTCCGTCGCCTCCCAAACGGGCCGGAATGGTCGACTGCACGGTGGTTTTGCCGTTGGCCACGAAAGTTGATCAGTTCCTGCCACCGATCTCGATCACGAAATTTGACCCGGCCAATTTCGTGTCTGCGTCGAACTTGGGGGTTTGCCGAGGGGCAAGCCCAAGAGAGGCCCATTGCAGGACGCGGTGGTCGAACGGCTACGGGTGTCGTGCTTCTCAGGCGTCTCCTGGCAGCCGGGGGGTATCGAACCGGACCCCAAATGGCAGAGCTGTGCACGTCTGAAAGGGGCGGATACTCAGCCTCTGGGGCTTAGACTGGGACTCTGGCGAGTTGGCTCCACGCCCCCCGGAGTCGGCTCGCTTTTTTGTGCACGGACGTTCCACCCGAATAGCAACAGATGTTCGGTGATAGGTCCTGAAGGCGGGTCGCCGCCGATCAACGGACGCTCAGCGGACGCTCGACGGACGGTCGACGGACGCTCAGCGGACGCTCAGGGGCCGACTTGGGCTGTATGGTGGCTTGCAGCAAAGGGCGGTGAAGGTTGACCTCGAAGTCTGACCCACCTAAAATGCCACCAACAGTCCAAGCGCCGGGGTCCAAGAAGGGGAACCGCATGGAGGGGGCGCAGGGGTTGCGCCTGCGGCTCGTCGGCAGTTGGACGCGGGTCGTAATCACCGCGGCGGTCGTCCTTGTGCTCTGGCTGGCGTTTGCCTGGCTGGCAGCCACCGGCCGCCTGGCCGACTTCCGCTACCTGAACGTTCCTATCCTGCATCCTTACCCGCCGGCGGGCTACATCCAGAATCCATTCAACCCGGCGGATAAGGGTGACCTGATAAGCGTCCCGGAGGCTGCGCGGGTGAAGGCTGACCTAATACGCGATGGCCAGCTGGAGCTGCGCTCTGCCGAGACGGGCGACGTCACGTTCGCTCAGCAATCCGATACCGGTAAGGCCCTTGACACGCTAACGGCCCTCATCCAGCAGAACAGCAGTCAAGGGATTGTTGAGCGCGTTCAGAACAAGTTCGACTCGGTAGTGGCTGGCCATCTCGCGGACCCCAACGACTCCCACGTCGTTTGGGCTGTGAAGGAAACCGGCAGCGCAACCGTCTCGTACCTTGCGAAGTCGGACCAACACCTTCTCCGACAAGAGGCGGTCCGTTTTGAAAACACCTTCTGGCTCGTGCTCAAGGGCGACCACTATCTGATCATCGATGCGCTGGTTCAGACCAAGTCGCAACCGTGAGAAGGCCCCCCGCGCGCCCGCTTATCGCTGCCGGGCTTGCTGCAGGCTGCGCCCTCCTCTACCAATCAGTCGGATGGGCCGAACTCCCCGATCCTGGACGCACATCCGTGACCGTCGGTCCGACAAACAGCGGGCCAGTTGTAACTCAAGGCATAGCGGGCTTTGACACCAGCGGGATTGCGGCTGTCGCGGGCGCGACCGCGCCACAGACTGGCGGATCGGGTCTCAGCTTCACGTACACGCCGATTCCCGACAACCTCCTCGTCACCTCCGCATGGCCACCGGTCGTTCAGAGCGGGGCAATCGTGAATCGCGGCACGGGCTTTCAGACGGCGTGTCCACCAGGGGAGACCGGCTACTACGTCTACGACTCCAGCGGATCGTTCGCCGGCGTCCTCTGCGTCCCGGCTACGACGACGGGAACATCGGGCGAGCTGGCTTTGGCGCAACAGGCGAGCTCACGGCAAGCGTGGCCGAGGCTGACCGTCGGCGTCAATCCCGACAGGGGCCTCACGGGGCTTGCCTCGTGGTTCTGGTTGACGCCGCCAAACGCCACGATGGCTCCCGCTAGTGCGACGGCCGGTCCGCTGACAGTCACGGTTCGGGCCTCATTGATTGACGTGCTCTGGGACTTCGGCGATGGAAATCGGACCGATTCAGGCCTCAGTTTGGGCCTAGCCTACCCACGCCAGAGCACGATCAGTCACGTCTACCAGACCGATACCTATCAACAACCTGGTGGCTATCAAGCCGGGGCAACACTGCGGTTCGGGGTCTGGTACTCCGTGAACGCCGGGCCCTGGCGCTTCCTCGGCACCAAGGCGAGGAGTTATGCGCTGTCATATGCCGTCAACCAGATCCAACCCGAAGGAGTGCCGGTCAGCCCATGAAACTGCTATCACCCGAACGCACAGCGGACCGCGTGGTCGCCTCGACGGTGCAGCGCCGGTGGCGCTGGGCAGCGCTGGCCGGCCTCGTGGTTTTCCTGGGGCTTGCCGGATTCGCCCTGGCGACGCTGGGAGCAAGCAGGGCGAGCAACCTCCAGCCGGTTTCTGTCCTCGTCGCTGCCACTGACATCCGGGCCGGGAGCACGATCTCCGACGGCATGCTGCGGGTAACCGGCATCCGGTCAGATGACTCCGGCCTGCTGACCACCCTCGTCTCTGCGACTGACCGTTCGAGCATCGTCGGCCAGGTCGCCGCGCTCACCGTCCCTGCAGGCCACCTCATTCCGTCGAACATTGCCAGCCCGCAAGTTCACGGCCAGTTGTGGCTCGCGTCCATTCCGGTCAAACGAATGCCTGCGGGCCTTGCGATCGGCGACCACGTTGCCCTTCTAGCCGAGACCCCGAACAAGCTCGGGCAGCCAGTCGATTTTGTCTTCATGCAAGACGTCGAGATCGCCCATGTGACCGGCAACGCCGCTGATCTCTGGCTTCCGGCAAAGGTGGTGCCCCAGGTCGAGTGGTATGCGGACCACGGCGGCCTCGTGCTCCTCCGGATGCCGGCAGGGGTTATCCAGCAAGACCTTCCAGCAGCAAACGGACCATAGAGCATGGAATCCGGCCAGCCTGGCCAGTTGATCGCGATCGTCTCCGCCCGATCCGACGGCGCTACTTCACTGGCCCTCGGCCTAGCAGCTGTGATGGGGGCTCGCCATCGGACGGTGTTGGTCGACCTGAACCGAGACAACGCCGAGATCGCGTCCTTCCTCAATGCGGACGAGTCAACGACCGTCTACCACTTGGCCTACAACGCCCAACTGGCCGCGATCACGGAGATTGAACTGCGTGAATACCTCCAATGGCAAGACGGGTTTGCTGTCTTGCCGGGCATCACCGACCCCCGGCAGGCGGAGCAGATTACATCGCTCTTCATCGGCAACCTGATCCAGGTCCTCCGGAAAGAATTCGAGGTGGTGCTGATCGACGGCGGCCGCCTTCGGCAGAGCCTGCCGTCCGCGCTCAGCACCGGCCGCGTGCTATGGGTGGTCGCTCCCCGTCCGCTCGGACTCGCTGCCTTCGAGCGCGCTTACCGAGCCGTGGAAGAAGTCACGCATCCGACGCTCAACCTCCAGGTGGTCCTGAATCGCGTGTCAGGTGCATCGCTGGCAGACGTCGCAACCTTCGTCCGCTCCGAGTACGGTCTGCCGGTACTGGGAGAAGTCCCGGACTGCCCGAACTTTTGGTCGAGGGCCGAGCTGGCTCACTCTGTTCGAGCCTTGTCGACGCCAATCGTTGACCGCCAGCGCGCCCTCCGCGCCTACGGCGAGGAGGCCGTTCCGATGAGGGCCGCGTTAGAGGGAATGGTCAAGCGCCTAACCGAGCCCGCGGTTCCCGCAGCGACGGCGAGCTAACGATGGAAGTGCGCGAAGCGCCCGTGAGCGAGGTGGAAGCTGCTGAGCGGTTGATGCTGACGGCTTTCCGAAAAGACCTCGATGAGCTCCTTGCCGGGCGTTCGGACCCTCGACCACGGTCGGAGGATGACAAAGCGATATTCGCCCTGGCCGATCAATCGGTGAAGCAATACCACGCGGCGACGGCTCGGAGCCCGGAGCTGCCGCGGCTCTCGACGGTCCAGTACTGGGAGATCCGTCAGCGCTTGTACGTCACTCATAGCGCGCTAGGGCCGCTAGGTGAACTCCTCGCACTCGATGGTGTGGAAGACATCCACATCAACGGGACTCGTGCCGCTTATCTCGAGTATGGCGATCGAAGGGAACCACTCTCACTGGCCTACTCCTCGGAAGACGACCTCACCGAGCTGGTCAAGTACTACGCCGAGCAAGGTGGCAAGCATTTCGATCCGGCCAATCCCATGGTCACCGTGACACTCCGGGATGGGAGCCGACTGAATGCGATTCTCCCACCCGTCGCCAAGCCGCTCGTCATAACCGTCCGCAAGCAGCAGCTCCGCCGCTTTCTCTTGCTTAAGGATCTGGCACGGGAAGGCGCGATTCCGGCCCAGGCCATCCCCTTCCTCGAGGCGGCGGTTCGCGCCCGCCTGAACACCGTCATCTGTGGTCCGACCGGATCCGGGAAGACCACCCTGGCACGAATCCTGGCGTTGCTGATCCCGATGGGCGAGCGGACCTGCGTCCTGGAGACCGAAACCGAGTTGTGGCTACACGAACTCCGAGAAGCCGACTTCTTCAGCCTTGAGGAGCGGGACGCCAATGTCGAGGGTGCCGGTCGGGTCACCCTTCAAGACCTGTTCCAACGCGGCGCCCTTCGTCAGCGTCCGCGCCGGATCATCGTCGGCGAGGTCCGCGGCAAGGAGGCGCTGGACATGCTCCACGCCATGACGAGCGGCCACGACGGAAGCCTGACAACGCTGCATGCCAGCGGTCCGAGGGCCGCCCTCCATCGGCTGGAAGCCCTCGCCATGTCTGCGGACGCGCACCTGGCGCCCGCGGTAGTCCGACAGATGGTGGCCGGAGGCGTCGATTTGATCGTCTACCTGGGGACCTATCAGCGGGGGCGGCAGGCTTGTCGGCGGCTGGGCAGCCTGGCCTTCGTCGCCGACAACCCAGAGGACCCGTACGGCGGGTTGCTGCTTCAGGAGTTCTGTAGCTACGTACCGTCGTCGGATGACTGGCATTGGGAAGGGGCGTCCCTAGCCCATGTCCCGTCGAAGATTCGGGACAAGCTGCAGCTGGCAGACATCGATCCGTCCCACCTGCTGGTGCACGTGGTTGACCATGACTGACACGTTCAGGATCCTACTTCTCATCGGCCTAGCCGGTGCCGCAGTGAGCTGGCTCGTTATGACCGGTCCAGAGTTGTGGGCTGGTGGTCATCTGTGGTCGAAGGTCCGGCAACGACTCATCGACGTCATGGGAGTGGAGACGGCCCGCATCGCCCTTGTTCAGGCTGATCTCGATTGGGTCGCTGTCCGGTGGTGGCTGGGAGTGCGACTGGGCCTCTCGATCGCGGCCGGCCTTCTCACGTTTGCTCTCTTCCATCTCTGGGTGCTCGCCGGGCTCAGCATCCTCGCCTGCTACTACCTCGTTGGCTTGGCACTCGAGCTTCGCCGGCGGCGGGTTCAGCTAGCACGTCAGCGGGCCCTACTCGACGCCATCCGGTACGGAGCCGCTGTCATGAGCCGGGCAGGGAACCTCCTTCAGATGCTCACGGCGCTGGCCGATCATGGTCCGTGGCAAGTGCGGCGACTTTTTCGTCAGATCCTGGACCGCGTGCACGGATCTCGCGGCGAGACGTCGCTCACAGACGCGATCCAGGAGGTTCAACGACAGTTCGCTGACCCCATGATCGACGACGTTGCCCTTGCCCTCGTCTTGCATGAGCGGCAAGGGAGCCGGCTCGTCCCCGCCCTCGAGACCCTGGCCTCCGATTGGGACCAGACTCTCGCCCTCCAGCGTGAGGCAAAGGCGCTGCGAGCGGGGGTCGAGGCGTCAGTGCTCATCCTGACCGTCCTGCCCTTCGTCTTTTTGGTGATTCTTGAATCGCTGGCTCCTGCATTACTCGAGCCGTTCCGCTCGCCCCTGGGCGAGCTGCTATTTGGCGGGGCGGTCGCCTGGATGATCCTCGGCTACCGCGTGCTGCAGCAGATGGCTGCGCCGCCGGCCGAAGAGCGCGTCTCGCTGAGGCTGGAGACCGACCGATGACGACGTGGCTGGTCGCGAGCTTCGGCCTTGCCCTGATCGCAGGGGCCGCCACGACGGTCCTGATCGCCAGCTGGCCCCGTCGCGTCACTGCCGAGGAGTGGATCCTCCGCAGGAGACAGGCGAGTACTCCTCACCCTCCCAAAACAAAGGCCGGATGGCTTCTGCCCGTTCGCCTTCCGAGCCGCTGGGCCGAACACGCCGGATACCGCGAGGCGGCCCAGCAGGTGGAGCGGGATCTTCGGCTGGCTCAGCTGGCGCGGTTTACCGCGTTACCCTCAAGCCCGGAGCAGCTCCTCGAGCGGTTAGCCAAGGCCTGTTTGACGGGTGCCGTCAGTGGGCTCCTACTCGCGGTTTTCCTGTGGCGGGCTGGGATAACCGAGAACCCATGGGCGGTCGCCGTGTTTCTGCCGCTGCTCGGTGGGCTCGTCATGACCGCTGACGCCTACCGGCGGGTGCGCAAGACAGCGTCGCACTTGCGCCGTTCGGTCATCCGGCGGCTCCCTCGGATCGTCACCGGAGCCCGTATGGTGATGGAGAGTGGGGCGGCCACCCCGGAGGCTGCCCTGGCCCTGACGGTGACCCTCTACGCCGACCCGGCGGCGGAGCTATTGCGCGAGGCGATCCGGATTAAGGAGGTCCACCGGCTCAGCCTCGAGGACGCCCTCGACCAGGTCGGTGCTCACTACGGCATCGCGCCCTTTGGACAGCTCGCCGACGCGTTTCGCATCGGTCGCCGCTACGGGACTCGCCTCAGCGAAATCCTGGCCAACTTTGCCCAGGAACTGCGGCGGGAGTGGCACGCGAGCTACCGCGAGCGAATTACCCGCGCGCCGGTGTTGATGACCGTCCCTGCCCTGATCTTCTTTGTTGGACCGCTTCTCGTCCTCATCCTCTTTCTTGTGTTCACGCCCTTATTCACGGTACTTCGCCAACTATGAATTCCAAACACGCGGATCGACGCGGGCAGAGCCTGGTCGAGTTCGCCCTCACCATCGGATTGCTGATGGTCTTGGTTGTCGCGACGGCCCAACTCGCGATCTACCTCCACTACCGGAACAGTCTGGCGCTGGCCTGCAAGGAAGGCGCCTTTCAAGCCGGCCTTGCCGGACACAGCCTGGCTGATGGAAAACGGGCCGCGCTCGATCTCTGGCAGAAGCTGGAGCCCTCTGCCACACCAATCACGGTATCCGCGAAGCAGTCCGCGCTGGCGAGCGTCGCCCTTCGCGGCTGGGCGCCCGCCATTGTCCCCGTTCCGGTCCCTCCGTTCACCAAGCTTCCAATCACGGCGAGCTGCGCGCACACCATCGAGCGCTTCCAGCCGGGTTCGGGGCCATGAGGCGGTCGCAATCGGGGCAAGCGCTGGTGGAGTGGGCGGCGGTTGCCTTCGTGCTCCTGCTCTTCGCACTCGGCCTGGTGGCGATCGGCCAGATCGTGGGCGAGTACATGGCCGTCCGGAGCGCCGCGAGCCAGGCGGCGTTTGCCGCGGCTCGAGCTCCCAGCGCGACCGACGCTGTGGTGGTCGGACAGAACGCCGCCCGCGAAGCGATTGGGAATAGTCAGCTGGAGTCGTTCACCGTCCAAATTGACGTCGGAAGCTTCGAACGGGGAGGGACATTGACCGCTCGCGCCGAGGCCTTCGTCAGCCTGGCGCCCTTTCCGATCGTGAGGCAGATCCTCGGTCAGCGTTTCCATCTCTCCTGGCAAGCGTCGGCCCTCGTCGAGCCCTATCGGAGCCGGGCGCCATGAACCGGGGCTCCGCGCGTGGCGAGAACGGACAGATCCTGGTGTTGTCCGCTCTGCTCCTGACATTTCTGTTCATCCCCCTCAGCATCTTCGTGATTGACACTGGCCTGGTCGAGGCGGGCTACGCCCAGCTGAACGAGACGGTCCAAGCCGCAGCCGAAGACGGCGCGTCGATGCTGAACGCGGACCTATATCGCTCCAGCCACGGCCGGGCGGTGGAGCTCGACTCGGCCTTGGCGCGGCAGGTGACCGATCGAGCCCTCACGGTCAGCCGCTTGCCTGGACTGAATTCCTGGCAGATCGAGGTCCAAGGAACGACGGTCACCGTGACCGCCAACCTCACGGTGCGACTGTTCGTGTTAGGCGGTGCGAGTCTCAAGACCACGAAATCGGCTCGGCTTACCTATGGACCGTAGGAGTGCGCTAGACCCCTACCGCGGAAGTCTCACGGTTTCGGCCGCGGCCCTAGCGGTCGCCGGTCTGTTGTCCATCGGGCTCTGGCGGCTCGGCTTGAATGGCCAGCCTGTGGTCCGCGCATTTGCAGGGATCAGTGAGCCACTCAGCCTGGCAGCGGGCATTCTGCTCGTGGTCGCGGCCGCCACAGTCGCCATTCATATATCGGTGACAGCGCCTTTCCCTTCTGTGTCAGTAGAGGAACCCCTGCTGGCCGCTCCGCGGGTGCCAACGATCCGTCGAAATGCGCCGTTCATCGTCGTCCTTGGGATCACTCCAAAATCCGGTGCCAGCTCGCTCGCATGCGGGCTGGCATTCGTGTTGGCGACGCAAGGACGGACGGCCAAGGAGACCGGGAGACGTCTCAGGCCGCTGTGCCTGTTAAAGAGTGACGATGCCCCGAGCGGAGTATCGCTCGACAATCTGGCGCTTGAGGCGCATCTTCGCGCCCAATCCTCGTCGGTGGACGACGATGTCGTAGACCTCGCGGGTCGTCATCCGGATGGCGTCGAGTTCTTGGCCCTGAGCCGCGAGAGACCAACCGCCTCCCAACTTCGGCAGCTTCTTCCCGTCCTTCGCGATCATTATGACGCCATCATCATGGACATTCCCGCAGACGACCGTTGGCTCGCGACGACGTCCGTGGAGATCGCCGATGCCGTCTTCTTGATGTGGGCTCCTAGCGGTGATGATGGAAAACTCCAGCATTGGGTTGACCGGCTCTGGGGCCTCGGTCTTGAGGGGAAGACGATTCTGACCGTCGGCCGGCGGCGAGCTGCCGACCCATCACTTCCCAAACGTGCTTCGCAGTTTGTTTTGGAGATCCCTGAAGACAGAGCCATTAGTGACCGCAGCGACAGCGACATGGCATGGGCCGTCGCCAATTCGAGCGCGGCGGGACGGCAACTCCGACAGGCAATTGGGAGTCTCCTCCCAGACCTCTTTCCCCAAGGAGCCGATGCATGATGATCGCGCTAAGTCTGCTGGCCCTATGGCTATTTTTTGTCCTGCTGGTGCCGAAGCGTGCTGTCAGGTCGCTGCCCGAGCGCCTCCGCGCAACTGTCCGAGGCGATCGCGTCTACGTCTTCGCGCCACCGGCGGAGCTTCGTCGAGGTTTCGGGATGAGCGCTCTTGCTGAAGGCATCCGGCTGCTCCAGGCAGGTCTCCCGGCGTATCTGCTTTGCCTGTGGGCAGAGGCCCGGGGTCGCCGACGCCGGCTGGCCATGCCTTTGAGCACCACCTCGCCGCTTCCACCTGCGCCCAAAGCGCATCCGCCTGTGCGGCGGCAGTATGTCCTGCCCCCCATGGCTTGGCGCCGGGAATGGGAGTCATCGTTGCTTTCGAGGAGGGATCAGGCCGGCGGGCAGGTTTTATCGGAACCGAGTCCGCCAGCCTCGGAACCACTGCGGCCATCTCCGAGCGCCTTGACGATTCGCTCCCTAGGCACTCTTCAGCTGGTCTATGCCGGCGAAGATCTCACCTCGAGGCTGCTGCGGGCCCCGACGCTTAGCTTCATCTGGCTCTTCCTGCTTACGCACGCGGTTGCGCGCCCTCGTGCGACCGTTCACCGACAGCTCCTGGCTGAGGAAGCGTTTCCCGGAATCGACCCCGAGCAGCAGCGAGGTCGCCTTCGCGGCCGGTTGAGCGACCTCCAGCACGACCTCCCAGCCGTGCTTGCCGATCGCATTAAAGTGGATGGCGACCTCCTGAGACTCGACCTGGAGGGGGCCGAGTTCGATGTTGCCAGAGTCCGGCGCACGGTGGAGGATCTAGCGTCCGACACCGGCCTGCTGACTGATTCAGGGATAAAGGCAATACAAACAGCCATCGCGGACAACGGCGGTGACTATCTTCCTGTCTGGGATGAAGTCGAACGGCAAACGACGGGTGGACGCGGGTCTGCGGGCAACCTTGTCCAAGCCGTCCGCGCGCTTACGGACGATCTCTATATCCAACTCGTCGTTCGCCTCGCCAACCACTACCGGGCTCGGCGCGATACCGCTCGAGCGATTCCGCTGTTGGAGGAAGTACTCCGCCGACGGCCTGAGCGTGAGGATGTCGCTCAACTCTTGATCGCAGACTACCGAGACACCGGCCAAACGGTGCGTGCGCGTGAGCTCGAAACGACGTATGTCTCGGTAGTCGGCCAGACGAGTAGAACCGAGTAGCACGCGGCAACCAGTTAAGGAGGGAGTCATGAAGGAACAAGAGGATGGTCAGGCAATGGTCGAGTACGCGCTGATTTTGGTGCTGATAGCGGTGGTCGTCATCGGCGTGCTATTACTCCTGGGTGGCCAGATCAAAAGCATCTTCACCAGCATTTCTGGTGCTCTCGGCGGTCGGTAATCGGGGGTCGACTCGCTCCGCGCCTGCCCCTGTTGATGGCAATCTAAGCTTGGTGCTCCGCAGGGGACAGGACCGTGTCCGCTGCCTCCTCGAGTGCGGCAAGGAAGGCGGCAACGTCCTCGCGACAATAGAACTCCAAGAAGGGATACGTCTCGCCATGCAGAACGTGAGCGATCCGGCGAAGTTTCCCGCGCCAGCTGCCGAAGTCCGCCCAGTCGTGGTTTGAGATCAGACCAATGTTGATCCAGCCCCGCTGCGGCCACTCCGTCTCTTTCGGATCGCGCCAGCCAACGACATCGATGACGCACGTCCAGCAGGGGGTCGTCAACAACTTCCGGTAGTCCGACATGATGCACCTCCGTGAATGTCCGCCCGGGTAGTCCGGGCCGTTATCGGAAGGCGCTCCGCATGGGTCGATTCTAGTGATGGCGCTCGGCTTTGCTCGATGGACTGGTTACGTGTGCTGCGAGGGGATCGTCGTGGCATAGTCGAGGCCGTCGATCGTCGAGACCTTCCATGCACAGCGGCAGGCTTTGCAGAAGCCCCAGCCGCCGGGGCTGCGGGCGGCCGATGTCAGCTGGCCGATGCACCCATCGCATGCGCAGTTTTCCAATCTGATGCGGTTAATGGCAGCGCTTCGGTCGAACATCGGTTCGATGCTAGTGAACCAGGACCAGAACCAAACAGCCCTACTTTGGTTGAAGATGCTGCTCCTCGCCCGTTGCCGTATTGACCAATACCACTTCGAAGAGATCCCTGAATGAGCATCCGAAGTACTTGACGAACTGCTCTTGAAGCTTCGGCCCTGGCCTTCGCGCTCCTGCCTCGATCGCCGGAATGTAGTTCTGGCTGATGCCGAGATCGTGAGCCAGTTTTCGCTGGGTTAGACCTCGTTTCTCACGCATTGCCTTCAAGCCGGTTGCCCGAACCTCCACTTTCATTGGCTCGAATGTTACACAAGGCTGTTTGACCGCAACCGCAAGGCGCATTAGCATGAGCTGGTGCTTATCGAGATATGAGTTTGGGTTGGTCGCCTGGAGCCCGAGCCATATATAGGGCGATTCAACACGAGCTCCTCACTTTTCGGACGGATAGCTGCCCATATCGTGGGGGGCGCTGCCAGGCTTAGTGTTCGCAGTTTGCCGATCAGATTGCGGTAGTCTCCAAATCAAGGGTCGCTGTATGCTTGCCTTCAGACAAGCGAACGGGTGTTCGCTTTGAGGCGGCGAAGCGCCTATAATCCGGGCCTGAACGACGACCGAGGAGACCTGTGAGCACGCTAAACCTATTCCCGGCCGACACCCCAGCCGTGGGCCTAACGTCGCGCAATGGTGTTAGCCGGGCCACCGATGCGTACAACGTTCACGCATATCACACGAAGGTCCCTCCGGAGGCCATCGAGCCCTTCATCCTCAAGCACACGGACGAGGGGCAAACCGTTCTCGACCCCTTCTGCGGAAGCGGCATGACTGGCGTGGCAGCAAGGAGGATCGGCCGAATTCCGGTGCTGTCGGACTTGTCGCCGGCCGCAGTGCACATCGCCACAAACTACACGCAGCCGTGTGACCCGTTGGCTTATGACGCCGCGGTTCAGCGCGTGATGTCGTCTATTCAGACTGAAATGCGGAGTCTGTACGCGACCGTGTGCCATGTGTGCGGGGAGCAGGCAACTACTGCTTACCTCGTGTGGTCTGATCTCCGTCGCTGTCCGCATTGCGCGAAAGACATGCGGCTATGGGACCAGCGAGCGAGCGGCCTGCGGCGACTGACATGTCCCAGGTGCGGAACAGGGTTCCGCAAGAGCGCCGCGCCGGTTATCGGGGAAGTCCCGGTGAGCGTCAGTTTCGATTGTCGGAGCTGTGGACGACTTGAGCGCAGCCCGCTGATCGACGACGTAGCTGCGGCTGCGGTCGATGTGTCAGCAATCCCTTACTGGGTCCCAGCTGTGCCGTTTGGTCGTGATCGCGAGATGTGGCGTTCAGGTCACGATGAATTGGGCATCCGTACAGTCGCGGACTTCTATTCACCTCGGAACCTCCGTGCGCTTGCTTCGCTGTGGTCGGCCATCCGGGGTGAACCGGATGAACGATTGCGCGCTGCTCTCAAGTTCACCTTTACCGCCATTGCGAATCGCGCTTCGCGCCGATACCAGTGGAATGCGAAGCGGCCCACGAACGTACTGGGTGGGACTCTCTACGTTTCCTCGCTCCGCTACGAGTTCAACGTGGCTGGTTTGTGGAAGCGGAAGGTGGGAGCCGTGAGCCGATTCATTGCGGCCACTTCGAAGATCACGGGTCCTGCCCACGTTCGTCGGGCCTCTGCCACCGCGCTGCCGTATGGCGACGCCAGTTTCGACTACTGCTTCACCGACCCACCCTTCGGTGCGAACATCATCTACTCCGACTGCTCGTTGCTCTGGGAAGCCTGGCTAGGCGACTTCACCGACAAGTCCAGTGAGGCGGTGATGAATCAGCAGGGGAAGGGCCTGGAGCGCTATGCGGACCTGATGCGAGAGTCCTTCCGCGAGGTTCATCGTGTGTTGAAACCGCGAGCTCTGACGACGGTTGTCTTCCAAAACACGGACCCGTCCGTGTGGGATGCTCTCGTTGCAGCAACTGTTGACGCCGGCTTCGCCCTGGAGGACGTACACGTACTCCACAAGGTCCAGCCGTCGTTCAAGGGGGTGAAGGCTCAAGAGGAGGGTGAGCGCGTAGCCGCAAGCGATGTGGTGTTGACGCTACGCCGAGCGAAGCGGGGGTCAGCGCAGCTGACGATAGTTGGCTTTGAGCCTATCTGGGCTGCGGTTACTGAGGAGCTCCGGCGGACGGACTTATCCAAGCGCCAACGCGGTTCGGGGCACCTCTACGCCGTTGCGATTGCAGCCGCAGTAACGAGCGGAATCCCAGCTACCCACACGACCTTTGAGGCTCTTGAGGCGTGGCTGGGGGAAACGTGCGAGCGAACCAGCGAGGGGTGGCAACTTCGGGAGGTGGCAGTTGGCGTTTAGGGATCTTTACCCGATGGGACCCTTGGGTATCCCGTTCAACCAACGCCCCGCCAAGGCGGCTCGCGGCGAGATAGCGGGGCGCATCGAGGGAGGAAAGTCCACGCCGGTTTACCTCGCTCACAGCTACCCGACGAAGGTTCCTCCCGAGGCCATCGAGCCATTCATCAAGAACTTCACTAGGCCAGGTGACGTCGTGTGCGATCCGTTCTGTGGTAGCGGGATGACGGGGGTGGCCGCTCGCCGTTTAGGGAGGCATGCAGTGCTGAGTGACCTCTCGCCGCTGGCCGTCCACTTGTCAACGAACGTCACAACAGCGTGCGACGCTGCGGCTCTGCGTGAGGCCGCCGCCGGCGTCATGGCGAAATGTGCTGACGCCTTCAGTGAGTGGTACAGGGCGCGGTGCACCGCTTGTGGAGGCGCCGCCAGACTTGAGTGGCTGCTTTGGGGCGACACAGTAGCCTGCTCCGGATGCGCGAGCCCAATCCGCCTGTGGGACAGCGGCTTTGATCCGGTTGCAGGAGTCATGGCGAAAGAGAAGATCAACTGCCCACGCTGCCATCAATCCTTTTCACGCCGCGGCGCCAAGGTCCTTGAATCGGCACCCGTGTGGGCGAGCGTCACGTGCTTGGCTAGTTGTGGACGAATGGATCGGCCAGCACTGTACGACGATGGCGCAACGAGCGCCGCAATTGCGGGAGTTCCAATCTCCGACTGGTATCCGAGCGTGTCCGTTACACGTGATCGGGAGATGTACATTCGCTCAGCCCTCGAGCTGCACGGAGTGAGAGAGGTCGCTGATTTCTACACTCCGCGGAATCTCCGTGCGCTGGCACGGATGTGGGCGGTCGTCCAGGCCTGGCCCGACGACCGCATACGCCAAGTTCTAACCTTGGCGTTCACGAATACAGCCTGGCACGGAACCCGGATGCGGCGTTTCAATGCTCGTGGTGGGCAGAGGCCACTTACCGGCACGCTTTACATCCCTCAGATGTCGGTCGAGGTGAACGTTGCCGGTGTGTTCAAGAACAAGATCGACCAAATCGCGAGGTTTCTAAACGGCGAGGATTGGGAGACCGACGCCCGGGTCGCGACCCGACTGGCTTCTGCCACCAACCTAGGTCACCTGAAGTCGGCGTCGGTGGACTATGTGTTTACCGATCCCCCGTTCGGATCAAACATCTTCTATGCCGATTGCGCACTGATCGGCGAGAGCTGGATGGGGACGCTAACCGACGTCCGTGAGGAGGCAGTCGTCAACCGTTCGCTCGTCGCGAGTGCCGGTGGAAAGAGCGTGGTCGACTACCGGTCGCTCATGACTAGTTCGTTTAACGAGATCGCTCGAATCTTGAAGCCCGGCGGAACGGCCACGGTCGTTTTCCAGAATACGGATCCGCAGGTGTGGCAGGCGCTGGTTGACGCCCTCGACACTGCTGGGCTTGCGTGTAGTGGCGCCAACACACTCGACAAAACACAGCAATCCCACAAGGGATACCGCGGTAGATCTGGGGCAGAGGATGTCGCTGGATTCGACATGATCCTTACGATCCGTCATCGCCGTCGCATCGCAAAATCAAGAGAGAGCCGCAAGCGGGTGGCTGACGCCGTTTCCGTTCTGGGTCATCATCTGGCAGCGCTTCCGCCAGTGGGGGCGTCCTCGGTAGGTGACCGCCAGCGTACCCTGCCATACCTTTATGCAGTCCTTCTTGAAGCGCGCTTCAACGGGGACATTGGTTTAACTCAACACGGATATACGCGCGTCCGAGAGCTTTGCCACAACTCTTTCACCGTAGACAAGAGCGGCAGATGGTCTGCGCCTCACCGTGAAGGGGCTGCCTTGTCGCGCCGGCCCGGATAGAGGCTGCGCGATGCACGGTTACCGGGGTCGAGGGGCCTTGCCCACACACGAACGTGGTTGCGAAGCAATATGCCCGGGCTAAGCAAGCAGGCGCTTCACGCGAGAGTTGTGGCCGCAATTGAGGATGGTGTCGTGAGTGGATCGCTTGACGACGTACCTTTGATCATCAACCTGCCTCACGTTGCGGTCCCGCTCGCTGTCTGGGTGTTCACGCTGACGAACCCGCCCGGCGGCCGACACCCGGCTGAATCGAAGATCCAGCTCATCATGCCCGGTCAAGTCAAGGGTAAGCGAGCGAACTTCCTTGGGCCCGCCGGTGCCTTCAAGGTACTGATGGGCATCCACCCCCGTGATGATGTATTCGTCCTCTGGGATGCGTATAAGCAAAAAGACTTTCCGCACTCAAAGAACGTTCAGGTGCGGGGACCACTCCTGTGGGACGCCAGCGTGGCGGGGATCGCGACTGGAACTCGTCGACTGGCGACGGGGGTGGAGACAGTAATTGTGGCTCGAGGGGACCATCTGCTGGAAGCCATTAAGAGGCGGATCGACGCATGAACGTGGATACGACCCTCGGAGCGACAGTCGAGGTCGCCCGCCTGCGCGACGTGCCGCTGCGCCGTCGCTACAGCACCGGGCGAGCCGACTTGATGGAAGAGTTCTTCCGGCCTTGTCTCGCCGCGGCTGGGAGCTATGACAGAGCCGTGGGCTTCTTCAGCAGCACCTTCTACCTTCTGGTTGGCGTAACCATGGCCGGTTTCGCTCATCGTGCCGGCAAGATGCGGATCGTCTGCTGTCCTCGGCTCTCCGAGGTGGACATTGCAGCGATGCGCGAGGGGTACGGGTCGCGGGCGGCCGGTAGTGGGTTGGTGAGGGAACTCGAGGAGTGCCTGGAGGATCCCGTGGGCCAGGCAGTTGGCCGCCTGCTTGCGACGCTGATTGCCTACGGAACGATCGATCTCCGAATTGCATTTCGGCCGGGTGTTGTGGGCATCTACCACGACAAGCTCGGAATCTTCACGGATGCGCACGGGGATCGCGTTAGCTTCGACGGGTCGGCGAATGAGTCCTGGTCTGCGTGGTCTGGGGCGGGCAACTATGAGGCATTCCATGCGTTCAGCTCCTGGGCTGACCCCGAGCGAGTTGGTGAGGATGTGGAGTATTTCGAGAGCTTGTGGAACGGCCGGGAGTCCGGGCTGGAGGTAATCCCTTTTCCTGACGTGGCTCAAGGACGCCTCCAAGCGATGGTTGATCCAGAGGGAATCATTCATGCCGAGCAGCGCGTGCGAGCGGCTGTGGAAGCGCAGAGCCAGGCCCGCTCATCAGGTAGGCCTGAACTGCGTCGGCATCAGCGAACGGTTCTCGAGGACTGGTCCAAGCAGTCGCATCGCGGTATTGTCGAGCATGCGACCGCCAGCGGTAAGACCATCACGGCGCTTACCGCCGCTGGTCAGGCGCTGGAGGCGGGCATCGCAACGCTAATAGTGGTTCCCACCGTCACGCTCGTTGAGCAGTGGCTTGCCGAGGCGCGTGGGTACTTCGGCAACACGGTGCAGGTGATGTTGGCAGGGTCCGGACACGATGAGTGGCGTGCCGGCGCGAACCTCCGGAACTTTCTTGAACCGGGAGCCCGGCGGCTCGTGATAGTAACGATTGATACGGCGGCAACGGAGGATTTCACGAAGCGCTTGGGGGAATTACATCCGCTGTGTCTGATAGTTGACGAGGTTCACAATGCCGGCAGCCCCCAGCGCCGACAACTGCTGGAGCTGGTGGACGCCGACTGGCGGCTCGGGTTAAGCGCGACGTGGCAGCGGGAAGGAGATCCGATTGGAACGGCTGCGATCCTCGACTATTTTGAGCACGTTCTTGAGCCTGTGTACGGGCTTCAACACGCACTGGACGACGGGTACCTCTGCCCCTACCGGTACGTGATTCATCCGCTTTCACTGACGGATCACGAGAGGGATGAATGGGCACGCCAGACAGTTGCTATAGGTAGAGCTCTCGGCGCCGCGCGCGGCGAGGTGACTGAGTCCGTTCTTCAGCAATTGATTCGGCGGGCGCGCATCATCAAGAAAGCCTCTGGAAAGCCACAGCTTGCCGCTGATGTGCTTCGAGACTCATATCGTGAAGGCGACGCCTGGCTGGTGTATTGCGACGATACGGCACAGCTGCGAGACACCCGACTCGCGATCGAGGCTGCCGGGCTCCGGACCATGGAGTATCACCGGCAGGCGGCAGGAGCCGAGGAAGAGGCGCTTGCGGAGTTTGAACGTACAGGCGGAATCATGCTCGCGATCAAGTGTCTTGACGAGGGGGTGGACATTCCACGCATCGATCACGCGCTGATCCTGGCGTCTTCGACCACCCGACGGGAGTTCATCCAGCGCCGAGGCAGGGTACTGAGGAGGGCCGACCGAAAGTACCAAGCTGAGATCCATGACGTCCTGGTCGACGCCGAGGGATTCACCGATGCCAGTTCAGCCACATTCTTGTTGAACGAGGTGGCGCGGGCCAGGGAGTTCGCCAGCAGCGCCCGGGATTCCATCGCGGCGAGGCTGGTCCTCGATCGCTGGGAGCGGCACTTGGTCGATCTAGGGCTTCAAACGTACACTGGCGCTGCAGCAGACGGGCGGGGATTCGAACAAGGCGAGGGAGACAACTAATGGAAGACAACCGGCCCGACCCGCTCGGGGCGCTCAGAGCGGCGGCGGCGGAATGCGGCCTGACCCTCCCGGATGGTCTGCTCGAAAGCGTGCTCCAGATTGAGTCCGACGCCCCTGAGACAGCGGCCGCCCGAACCATGGTCCAGGCAAGCCTGCGAGCGCTGATCGAAGCAAACAGCAAGGATGCCTCATGATCATCGCGAGCCTGAAGCTGAAGGATTTCGGCATCTTCTACGGTACGCAGCCCCTGCCTCTGAAACAAGGTCTCTACGTCATCCACGGGCGCAACGGCCGCGGAAAGACGACCCTCCTGAATGCGGTGCGATGGGCGTTGTACGGCCACTACAACGACAGGCAGGGACGACAGGTGCCGCCGGAAGTGATTCTCAACCGGCAGGCGAGGCGAGAGGGGACGACGGAATTTGCCGTCGAGTTGAACCTCAAAGAAGGCGCCGACCACTACCTATTGCGCCGCACGCAGATCCTGAGCGCGGCGGGATCACCACCATCACAGCTCTATATCGAACGAAATGGGAGCCCCCTGACTGCCGGCGAAAGGGAGCGCACGATCGGCCAGCTGTTGAGTGAGAAGGTCTCACGGTTCTTTCTGTTCGACGGGGAGCAACTTCAGAACTACGAGTCGCTTCTTTTCCACGAGCACAGCCAGCTGATCAAGCAGAGCATCGAACAGATTTTGGGTCTGCCGCTTCTTGACAACGCTTTGAGTGATTTGAGTGCGATACGCGACGAATTCAATAAGAGACTAGCTCGCCTAGCGCGGCAGAGTCAGCAATTGCAGCAGCTGGGAGTTCGTGCGGAGCAGGCCCAGAACGACCGCGACTCCAAGCTGGCGGACATCGCGCAGCTGGTGTCTCAGCAAGAGGACCAACACGGCGTAATCAAGGAGAAGGATGAGTTTCTTCAAAAGTACGAGAGTTCGCTTGACCAGCTGAAGAACCTTGAGACGCTTGACGAAAAGACACGGGATCTAGGCGAGCAGCGAAAGTCATTGCGCGCGGTGTTAGCCGAGCAGCTGCGGGATGCATGGCGCGATGTCCTCGCGGTAGCCGTCCAGCCGAAGGTTCAGGAATTGCGTGCTAGTTTGGAGAAACGCGAGCATGCGCTCGTGGCGCAAATGGCCCGTGAGCAGATCGAACGGTCTCTGGCGGACGGTCGCTGTATCTTGTGCAATCAGCCCCTGGATGCCGAGCATGAGAGGCACCTCGCGGCGGAGCTCGCGCGGCAGGCTCGGACGAACGGTGCACAGCTCGGAGCGAATCCAGAGGACTATGGCCAGCTGGCATCGCTGGCAGCGATTGTCAACACTGGGCACGGAGACACAGCGATCAGCCTCGATCGTCAGATTGCAGACTTAGACAGCCAGGATCTGGCGTTGAAACAAGAGAGCGCGCGTCTTCGCGATGCTCTACAGAACCTTCCCGAAAGTGCGGTAACGCGCGCACAGAAGGAGCGGGACGAGGCGCAACAGGAACTAGGACGCCTTCGGAGCGCAATTGCCGGCGCTGAGCGCGAGAAGGAGGAGATCGAGGAGAAGTTACGTCGCGCGCAGGAAGAAATCCGACGGGCAAGTGGCGGCGCGGGACAACAAGGCGAACTGAGCCGCGCGCTGGACTTGGCCGATGGCCTGAGACGGACTTTCGAGGCGGCGAAAGGGCGATTCCGGGACGAACTCCGCGACGCGGTGGAGGCGAGTGCTACGCAGGTTTTCAGACAACTTAGTAATGAGCCAGCTTTCGATCGACTGAAGATCAACGACAGCTATGGCCTTGAAATCGTCAACTCTTCGGGTGAGGTCGTCGTCGGGAGGTCCGCCGGGCAGGAACAAGTTGTGGCGTTGGCTCTCATTGCGGCGCTCAACAGGAATGCAAGGCGTCGCGGTCCGGTGATGATGGATACGCCCTTTGGGCGGCTTGATCCAGAGCACAGGACGAACATCCTCAGGTTCCTGTCCCAGTTCGCTGACCAAGTCTTTCTCTTGGTGCACGGCGGAGAAGTGAGAGATCAGGACTTGGCCGTTATCGCCGGGAACATCAATGAACAGTTCGATCTGCAGCGCGACGACACCGATCGGACGACGATCGTAATCAGGAAAACATCATGAGTCAGCCCAAAGTGGCAGAAGATCGAAGCCAGATCGGTTTGAGTGAGCAGGGAACGTTGGATCGAGAGTTCATCAAGGAAAAGCTTGATCTGAAGGACCTGCAGGATGCATATCGGCTTGCGGTTGCGGTGGCACTAGCAAAGAATCTGCCGCCGGCGGGCGAGGATGCGCGACGTACGACCGCTTATGGCGCCCACGTCCTTGATTCAACTGGCGCTCTCAGGGCCTCGGTTCTCGCTCTCCGCGATGACCACGGCGGCCGGCCTTACGCGCTGATGGAGCGGTTAGCAGAGGCCGGTCTGCGTGACATCGCCGTCCATCTTGAGGAAGGACGCCCGATTCGGCAGTACTTAGCTGCCCTGCTGCCCGAGCAAGAGGAGAAGCAGGGTGATGGGGCCCCTGGATAAGCCGCCGACGGAACCGAGGAAGCGGCTGAGCCTGAAGGGACAAGCGTCTGGCTACCCGGAGTGGATCTACTACCCGGCGCGGGTTCGGCCGCCACACTGGGTGCACGGGATCATCGACGTGGTCGCGGGCGCCCGCCTGCAAATTGACACGGCCGCAGTTCGAGGGCTGGGGAGTAATGCCGTGCTTAAGCACCTCGCGCCCGGTCTTCTAACCCTCGGATATTCGGTGGAGGCCGGCAGGCACGCTGGGGGCCGCATCGAGCGGCCCGTGCTCTTTGGAAAGAGCGGAAACGAACGAGTCCGTTACGACGTTGACGCTATGCACGACGGTCTGGGAGTAGTGGTGGAGGTCGAGGCCGGGCGCGGCAAGCTGGGCAATGCCGTCTACCGCAACCTCATTCGATCGTCGCTGATTGTCGAAGCACGGTTCTTGGCCCTTGGGGTGATGTCCGGATATCGACGCATGAGCTCCGGGCGGGAGGTCACTGAGGCTGACTTCATCTACTCGATGGGTTTGCTGGACGCTATCTACGCGAGCGGCAGGCTCGTGCTGCCGTTCGAGGGCGTTCTCCTCTTCGGCTATTGAGGGAGCCCCGGTGCGTTCCCGTTACAGACGTTTTGGGGAACTGCTATAAGGAACGGGCTGTGACGACGCGGGGAACCGACCAGACCGTGGAGGAGGCGATCCGTCTCTTCAATCGGCCGGTGCGCTTTCGCGAAATTGCCGCGGCGCTCGCTGAGAACGGGGTGACGAAGAGTCAGGTACACAATGCGGTGTATCGCCTGGGGAAAAAGGGGCGACTGCAGGCGACGGGCGCGGGAAGTGCAACGAGCTACTCCGTCGCCGACCGACGGTAGGGGCAAACCCAACGTCCTAAGTCCAAGAAGGCGCCATCGGGACCGAGCCAAGGCTCTGTTTCCGGTCTGGTAGCGGGTCCACGTATTCCCGGTAAGAAACAGGATCAATTTGCCGGAGGTCCGCAGATTGGCGCCGGGCGCAGGACTGAGTCGGGGTGGGGAAACGGCTCACCGTTTGCCCTCGTGATTGATCTATGAGCTTGGCCTTACAGGCTGCTCTGCGATTGCTCTTCGTATAGGACCCGTCAGGAGGGTAAGTGGGGCGGCCCTTGTAGGGGCATGATCACCGGCGGGGTGTGCGATAGTTGGGGTGTGGAAAAACCCGTCGTGACGTCGCTGGAGACGAAGGAGGAACTCCTTCTCAAATCGAAGCGCAAGACCAAAGAGGTGCCCATTCGCAATACCTTCGTCCAGAAGGGTACCCGAGCGCGGCCGGAGCCGGGGCCGCTCGCCACCTTCGTCCGCAACCACGACGAACTTGGCCTAGACCTTTACCTGCTGATGCTCGCCGTCGCGACTCACGAGCCTTACGCCTTGATCCAGCCGGCGCCGACGCTGGCCCGGGCGCTGGGCCCGAAGCGGGTCACCGTGCCTACCATCTCGAAGGCCTGGACCCGCTTGGAGACGATGAAACTCATCAAGCGCGGGCCGCGGTCCGGCCGCCTGGCCAATGTCATCGCCCTGCGCGAGGACGGGTCTGGCGACGTATACACGCACCCAGGCGCGGTGGGCGGGCGCGAGCCGTATTTCAAGCTCAATTTCGCGTACTGGCAGGACGGGTTGGACGAGAGCCTCACCCTGCCGGCAAAGGCGATGCTCCTAATCGCGCTCAGTCTCAAGGACTGGTTCTACCTGCCCTACGAGAAGGCCAAAGCCTGGTACGGGATCTCGGCCGAGACCGCCGAGACGGGGCTACGCGAGCTGGAGAAGAAGACCGTGATCGAGCGCCAGAAAAAGTACAAGAAGGCGCCCCTGGCGCCGCTCGGCTACACCGAGGACCGCCTCTACCGCTTGCGGCCGCCGTTTGGATCGCGCCGGAAGGTTGAGGACATCGCCGCTGCGATAGCAGCACTAGGAGGTGAAAGCCTGGCGAACTGAACGTGATGTGACGGCCCAGCAGGGGTGTTTGTGCACCCCCGCCAAGGCCGGCTCCCTGAGTCGACCCCGCGGAGCGGGACCGGGCCCAAGGCTTGCATCTACAGGATAGCCAGGTCCCATCTCCTCGGGAATGTCCCCGTCCACCCGTATTCCTGGAGGAGATCCTGACAATGGCGATCCAACACCGACCTCAATCCAACAGCGTCGCCCGCATCCTGGTGGAGGCGCCGCGCGTCCTCCTGACCGGCGCGGTGGCGATCGACGCCCCTGACACCGCCGACTACTTCGAAGAAATCGCCGAGGCCGAGCGCTTCGGGGAATTCCGCCGGATCCTTGAACTCGGCACGCAGACCGCCCAGACGATCCGCACCAGCACTACCCTGCGCCTGGTCGAGGCGCAGGTCGCGAGTATGACGGCGGAACTGAACGTCAAGCTCGGCGGCCTGCTCGTGAAGGACCGCGGAGAGGCGATCAAGCAGACCAAGGAGATCCTCGACGACCACCGCGCCAAGATCACGACGACGCTCACCCGCTACCTCGATCCGGAGTCCCAGGCTTCCCTGCCCGCGGTCATGGCCAAGGTGTTCGATACCGCGGCAGAAGGTCTGATCAAGCGCGTCGAGAAGCTGCTCGAGGAGGGCGACGACAGCGCGCTCGGGCGGTTGGCCGTGCGGTTCAGCAAGGAGCTGGACAAGGCGGTCGCCCTGCTGATCGAGCAGATGGCGGCGAGGCACGCGCTTCTGACCAAGAGCTCGCTCGCCGGCCGCCCCTACGAGGACGCGCTCGAGGAGCGGCTGATCGCCCTGGCGCGTCCGCTCGGTGACAAGGTCACTCGCTGCGCCGACGCCCTCGGGCAAGCCCGGACCCGGATGGGGGACATGATCATCACCATCGCGGCGGAGGCGGTCCGGGGTGAGTCCGATGTCCGGATCGCGGTGGAGGCCAAGCTCCGTGGTGAGAAGGCGCACGCCTTCAGCCCGCGAGAGATCCAAGACTCTCTCACTGGAGCTCGCCGTAACCGGGCTGCCGCGGGCGGCATCTTCGTGGCCGAGTCGGCTGGTGTCCTGCCGCTCGGGCTCGGCTTCCATGAGTTCGGCAGTGCCAACTTCGCTGTGGCCTTCGACCCGGCCGGCGATGACATCGGTCTGGCGGTCGCGTACCGCCTGGTCAGGCTCGCCATCCTCCAAGACGTCTTGGAGAGCGCCGGTGAGGAGATCGACCGCGACGCCTACCGCCGGATCGTCGTGGAGATCCGGATCGCGATGGGCAAGCTCGACACCGTCCGCGGCTCGCACCAGTCCGCGATTAACAGCATTAACAAGGCGGCGACCGGCGTCAACGACCTCGCCGACAGCGTCCTGCACTGCTTGCGTCAGCTTGACGAGCTGATGGGCGCGTAATGCTCCCACGGCCCGGCTCGCGACTGGAACACTCGAGGGTTCCGTGGCCCGGGTATTTGGGGAGCCAGGCTGCGACAGACAGCTGTCGCAACCTGCCCCCAAACTCAATCCTGGAAGGGTCGGCGAGGTATTAGTGAATCGTCCGGCCGCATCACCAAATTGTCCGAGGAGGAACAAATGAACGTCGAAGCTGAACGCGGAAACGACGCGCAGGATCACGAGCATGAGGTCACGATCGTCGTCAACGGCCGCGAAAAGACGGTAACAGGAAAAACGTTGTCCTTCGATGAACTGTTGCGCTTGGCTTTCGACCCGGTGCCGACGGGTACAAACTGGGTCTTCACGGTTACCTACAGGAAAGGCGATGACGAAAAGTCCGATGGGACGTTGGTTGCCGGACAAACGGTGAAGATCAAGAAGGGAATGATCTTCAATGTCACAGCAACTGATAAGTCATAGTTCCGACCTTCAGAGGCTTGTCGACGAAGGCTTCGACATTGAGGTAAAGGCCGGCCACCTCCTGGTCAAGCACGTTCCATATGTCAACGCCAAAAGAGAGGTCCGATTCGGCATCCTGGTGTCAAGACTCGACCTGGTTGCCGATGTCACAACCACGCCGAGCGATCATGTGGTCATGTTTGCGGGGGATGCTCCCTGTGACGCCAATGGATCACCGCTCGCGCAGATTATCAACTCAAGTGCTCACCAGCTCCTCGCGCCAGGTCTCGAAATTGACCATACATTTTCAAGTAAGCCATCCGGCGGTTACCCGAACTACTACGACAAGATGACCACGTACATCCGCATCGTTTTTGGTCCGACACAAGCCATCGATCCAAGTGCCAGCCCGACTCCGTTTCGCGTCATCGAAGCGCAAGAAGAAGAGTCCGTCTTCATGTATATGGACACGGCAGCGAGCCGGGCTGGGATCGGCCTCGCAAGCGCCAAGCTCGCAGGTGGGAGAGTTGCGATTGTGGGGTTAGGCGGCACGGGCTCCTACATCCTCGATCTTGTCGCCAAGACTCCGGTCGCCGAAATACACCTGTTCGACGGCGATAGGTTCCTGCAGCACAACGCCTTTAGATCACCAGGCGCTGCATCTCTCGACGATCTGAGGCAGGTATCACACAAGGTCAGCTATTTCAGGGAAAAGTATTCCAAGATGCGTCGGCGGATCGTCCCACATGCCTACAACATCGATGCCTCGAATGTGGAAGAGCTGGATCCGATGAACTTTGTGTTCCTTGCGCTCGATAAAGGGGCCGCTAAGAAGGCGGTTGTGACTGCGCTGGAACAGCGGGGCGTCCCTTTCATAGACGTGGGGATGGGCCTCTATGAACTCGAGGGATCATTAGCAGGGATCCTGGCAGTGACAACCAGCACCGTCGACAAGCGCGACCACGTCTGGACGAAGGGCCGAATTGCCTTCTCAGACGGAGATGTGAACAACGAGTACTCGCGCAATATCCAGATCGCTGATCTCAACGCGCTGAATGCGGCACTAGCGGTCATCAAGTGGAAGAAGCTGTGCGGCTTCTACCAAGATCTGGAGCATGAGCATTTCTGCGTCTACACCGTGGATGGCAATGCGCTTACCAACGAGGATCAGCCTTGAGCCGGTCAACCATGGTCAACCATGAGTTTGTGGAATACATTCCAAGTGAGCTGAAGGACGGTGTCCTATATGTGTCGGTGGCCTTCGCGACCGTGGCGCATAGATGTTGCTGCGGCTGCGGAAATGAAGTGATCACTCCGCTCAGTCCGACCGATTGGCAATTGACGTTCGATGGCGAGACCATTTCGCTGGACCCTTCAATTGGCAATTGGAGTTTCGATTGTAAGTCCCACTATTGGATCCGCCGCAACATGGTGCAGTGGGCGCCGCGCTTGTCCCAGAAGCAAATCGACGCCGGACGCGTTAAGGACCGATTGGCCAAAGCGCAATACTTCGGGGGCCAACGATCCTTGACGATCCAGCCGTTGGAGGATGAGGTGCGAGAATCGCGAAAGGCCAGTCCCAGGCGCAGCCTCTGGCTGTGGGTGAGGACCCGGCTGTTTCGACGCTGAGGCCGCATTTGGCCATCACTCCGTACCTGACAAGACGACGGGTCCCCCTCGGGGTAGGCCGTGGCGCGCCTCCGGCTGATGCCGTTAAGACCGAAGCCCGAATTCTGGAAGCCCCGGCGTAGAGACGATTTGAATGGCTGAAGTTATTGCCTTCGAGGTGCCACGCTCTCCGGAATGGCGAGAACGACTGCTATCAATCCATAGGGCGTTCACGCGATTTCGCTTTCCCCAAACGGTCATGGCTGAGGACACGATATTTGGTCTCCTCGCCGGCTCTCGGCTGGACGCCTTGATTCACGCAGCGGGCGGCGTCGAGCATTCGGGGCTTGAGCTGATTGATCTATTGGAGCGGGTCCAGGGGCAGGCGACCCAGGCACTAGCGGTCGAACGGGGAAGCGGATACCAGCTCCGATCTGGCGATGTCGTCGAACTACGAGCTACGGTGGACGTCGTCATGGCCGCCGACTGGCATCTTCATAACCTTCTGTGGTGGACCCGAACGCTGATTGATCGCCTCGAGCACAAAACAAAAGTAAAGGGCGACGGCTACCAGGAGAATGGATTGCTGATTTTCCTGGCCAACCAAGACCGGATTGCGGTCCAGGAAGCGATGCGGCTCGTCAGGGACCGATGGAAGCGGGACGTGACAACGCTCACCAACTACAGCCTCCATTTTGAATCAGTCCTTTTGGAGCCGAAACAGTTGCGGTGGGCAGATGGTCGATGGCAGATGCCTCTGGCCAACCGCAACGATGGCCCGATTGAGCCATTTGCGAATTTGCACTACGATCGCGATTGCGAGACCTTCGGTCGGGCGCTCTTGAACGAGATAAGGGTATTCGTTAATGAGGTGCTCGGGGTTTTTGAACGCCGGCAGGCTCGGCGAATCAACGAATTGACCTCGAACCCAGGTTGAGGCAAAGAGCAGTCAACGGGACCTACGCCTGCCGGAGGCTGGTGGACATAAGTGCGTGACGCTACTGGTCCTGCTGCGGCGGCGGCAGTCGCCCTCTTGGCTGTTTACTTTGCAGCGCTCGTGTTCGTCGTTCAGCATGTCGCGGAGCGCTATACGCCGGCCTTGTACCCCATCGTCGTAAGGCGAGTCGGCGGAGCGTGGCTCCTAGCTCTGTCGCTCATTGTGCTTGTATCCACAGGGTTAGTTCTTGCACCACTCACTCCCCCGGTGGACGCTCTTGCGCTGGCCGTACTTCTGGTCGGGTTGGCCACCGCGCTTCTCGGAACCTACCGGACGTGGCAACGATGCGCAAACGGCGAGGAAATTATCAGCCTGCTTCATGACTTAGATCCCTCCAAGAGGGGCGGTCCCCTCGAAGAAGTGCTGTGGAATGCCCTCAACCGGTCAGATGCGTTAGCGGTCAGGGCTGCCCTCCTATTGCCTGCCCCCGATTCCGGGGAGGATATCCGCCTCCTTGGATGGCTGGCGCATCAGCACCAGTTCCTGGCACATGACTGGGTCATCGATCAGGTTCTGGGGGCGATCGAGCGACGCAGCTTCGATGGCCCCAGCGTCGCGGCCCTCCGACCAGTTGCTGACGAGCTCCTAGTCAATGCCCCGGATAGCGAATCCTTCACCACACGGGCCAAGCGCATCGTCGATTCGGTAATGAATCCGCTTTCCCAAGTCGCCCACTTCACGTCCAACCACGGCGACATGATGTTTTCGGTTGGATTTCCAATTTGGAACATAGGAGAGGAGGGCACCTCGGAACCGCGACCGGCGCGCTTGCCTGGTTTGCTCCAGGACCTCAAGATGACCTTTTACGTGCGAGTACGCACCATTTGGTGGCACCTCTTCGAGCTTCATGATCGGGAAGGCGTCACGGCCTTCTGCAACTCGCTAAGCCGATTAATGCAGGCCGACGTTGATGGTGGAATCACGCATAGCTTGACGTATGACATCCTCGAAGACGGATTCGCGGCGGAATTACTAGAGCTTGATGCACTCGAGCAGCTTGCTGTTGGACTCGACGTGGCACGTCCTCGAGCTGACCAGCCGCAGAGTGACCGCGACGAGCGTTATAGCGACTCCATTGACAGCCTCGTTGGCTTCCTCGGAGTGCTCGTTGTCGAACTGGGACATGAGGATCAGGTCCGCCGCATCCTAGCGAACGGCGGCTTAGGGTCTGGAGCCAGGATGCCCCGACGGGTGTCGACCAAGAATAAGCTCAAGGCCAGCAGCTTTGAGGCAGTCGCGCGATCGCTTGGGCAGAAGGATTGGCCAGATCGCTGACGGCAGCGGGGCTTCCAAGAAACGAGGCCCGCTGCCCGCCGCCTGGGCCTTAGCGGCCGGTTTGTTTCGCGTACTCGGTGAGCGCGGCAGCAATGGGGGCGTCGATAGCTTTCAGCGCTGCGTCTTGGTGAAGTTCAAAGGCGCGATCAAGCAATTCCAAGGCGTTGATCACCATCTCGGTGCTCGCGGCGAGCACGTAAAGTGGATCCTCGAACTTTGCCCCGACCACGTTTTGGCCTGAGATCTGCTCCACCATCTCGGCGGACAACGCATTTGCGCTAACGTGAATCTCGTCTGAAAAGAGCTTGTAGTACGTCAGGTACCAACGGAGGCCGTTCATACGCTCGAACAGCTCACGCTCGTTGTTGAGCCCGGTGAAGGTATCCGTGCGCGGTCCGAGCCTCGTGGGGACGATGCCATGGCGAGCGAGAACGGATGACGTTCTGTCTTCAATTGCTGTGAGTTCAGCGTCCTGACGCTCGTACTCAGCAAGTCGCTCTGGAGAGATAAAGAATCCCATTTCCGCTTTGGCTGCCTTCTCTTGCTCCCTTCGCATGTCGGCAATCCGCTTCTTTCGCTCGATACGGTCCATCTCCCTATATGCGGCAGCCCTCCCATCACGGTCCTCCATGATGTACGAGAGGATGACGCACGCGCTGACCATGGACCTCACGATCGGATGGGCCTCGCCCGCGTGTCCGGCTTCGCAGATCCTCTGTACTGCGGTCCCCAGTTGAATGATCCGCGCTGTGAGCATCACTAGGAAGCGGTCACCAATTCCACGGAGGGGGGCCTTGGTGGAGTCGAGCCAGGCAACCCCCTCGTGAAGAAGGCGATCATGAGCAGCGAAAAGAGCGGCCTGCGCCTCGGAGGGAGCTAACTCCATCAGCAGGTCCCGACTGTGGGATCAGGGCTTGTACGGTCGGATTCGGGTAAGGTTGCGCAGCTCATGCTCCATTGACGTATCCCGAACTCTCGACGCCTGCCTCATGAGGAGGTTGAGCTCGTTGTGTGCTCGTGCCTCTCTTGACGACCAGGACCGCGACCCAAGGCGAGGAATCGCGGTGACGCCCCGGCTGCGTAGGCGCCTCTCCCAGCGGGGTAGGTCGGGTAATACGGCCTCCACGGACTGCGATACCCAACCCGAGCATCTCAGGTACGACACGATTTCCTCGAGCATGATTTACGCCGCATTCTATTCGGTCCTGACGGACCGCCTACCGGGAGACCACAGTTGGAATGGGCGCTCGGTGATCGGATCGCGAGCGCCCGACGAACTAGGCGCCGCCCAGGCGGCGCAGCTTCGTGACCGGGTGTTCTCTTATGAACACGCCGCGGCCGTCGTGAAGTGCGCGACACTCCGCGTTGCTGCACCCGAGCTCGGCCGACACCATACCCGGCATGTCGGGCGGATCAACGAGCTCGCGAACACGCAGCGGAGCGCCGCAATCGGTGCAGAACCCCATGTCCATACCTCCCGTAACCTGGGGAGTGCCGCTCGGGAGCACTCCGGCCGATAGCCGCCGGCGGGCCTTTTGCGCCGGACCTTAGGCAGGTACGTTGCCGCCGATTATACCCCCGTCTGTCCGACAGCCGACGCACCGGCAATGCGGGGGCCATCCCGCTCCTGACGCCCCTCACCCACGGCGTAGCATCTGCCTCATCGAACTGCCGAATCCGGGAGGGAAAGGGAATGGGAATCGACAAGAAGACGCTTGGGATCATCAGCACCAAGGTTCGCATCAATAGACGCCTCATCTCCCGAGCCAACGCAATGGGCCTACGCTACTGGTTGATCGTCTCCAACCCGCCCGGCAGAGGCAAGCCACCGGGCCGCGGTCGCATCTACCACAAGTTCTACATGCGGGCCCGAGACGTGCAGCGCCTTCGTCGCCGGAGCCAGTAATCGCAAGGCAGCTAAATTCGCGTAAGGGATTGAACAACCTCCTCGAGGGCCGGCTCGTTGAGAAGAAGGGTGCAGTCCGCACAATCGCGACCCCGATTGGCCCGATGTCCGTCAAGCTCGGTACTCTCTTCAACTATCCGCGCTATGTAGGCGAATGGAACAAGATGGATGCGGCGGGGGCAACTAAGTTGGCTGCGGGCTGCCACGGTGGCTAGCAACATGACGGGCCAGCAGAAGAAATGCCAGCATGCGTGGGTCGCCTGGGAGGAACGCAGCGCGTGCCCACCAAGCTTCATCCGCCGGCTCCGGCTCGCTTGCTGTTCTGCGTCGCCTGCGAGCTGGCGCTGGTTTTCAAGCTGTAGGGAGCTAGGCCCGTTCTGGGGCGAACTTGGGCGCAGTCATCTCGGGCCGCGGGTCCGAGCGTGCGTAGCTGGAACTAATGCCACCCGGCTAGTGTCGAGCTTGCTTCCTTGCTGGTCAATCCAACGGCATATTGCGACGAAAGTGGAAGGCAGCACCTTGACCTGTGCGTCGCGGGCTGGCTGGCTCCGGCATCCGAGTGGCAGAAGCCCTACGCGCCATGGCAGGGGGCGCTGCAGGATGCCGGTCTGCCCGAATTCAAAATGCGTGACTGCGAACAAGGGCAGGGTGTGTTTAAGGGCCGTGCCGATCGGGAGGAACTCCAGAAGCGGTTCATTTCGCTAATCAACTCGATTCAGTCCATCGGGTTCGTCAGCTGGATTGACCTGAAGGCGTTTGAGGAAGTAGCGGCTCGGTTTAAAGACCGATGGCCTCAAGGCTTCGGGAAGCCGTATCTGCTCGCGTTCTCGATGGAGCTTCAGTTCATGGCCGGGCACGTTACGGAGTTCATTCACCTGGGCCCTGAGGAGCGAATCACGTTCGTGTTTGATCGCCAGGATGAGTTCGCCGGTAGGGCGTTGCAGGTCTTCAATGCCGCTAAGGCCGACCAAAGAATTCAGCAGCGGGAGCGGCTGGGAGCGGTAACGTTTGCCGATTCCGCACGTCAGCCCCCACTTCAGGCAGCCGACTTGCTGGCCTACGAAGGCCACCGCTATCTGCAACCGCTCGTCGATCCCGCGCTTAGGCAGGGACGCTGGCAATGGCAAAGGCTAAAGGATCGGTTACGCGTGGGCGTTTGGGACCGTGAGGCCATCCAAGAGTACGCACAGGGACTCAGGTTGCCCACCGGTGATAGCTTGTAACTAGATTGCTTTCGACGAGGTTCGACTAGCAGAGATCTCAGTCGGTCGCCCAGTGCGACATAACGTCAAGCCATCCACGACCCGGGAACCACACTATGCATCGCTCGGGAGATGACGCGTTCATCATCCACAGGTGCATGCTGTCTCGACTCCAATCGTCCGGCAAGATCACTGAGCGGGAACCCTGAGCAAGTTGGTAACAAGCGGTGTCGGCGGAAAGGCAGGCCAAAGATCGCTTAGGCAGTGCAAGCTGGTTGAGCCAGCGGGCCAGTTCCGCCCGTACGCGCTTTCGTCGAGCAGGGAAGTAGTCTCGGAGAATGTCCAAATCCGACCAGCGTGCTCGTGATTACGATCGTGACCTTGAGGAGCGCCAGGCCCGCGGGCTCCTGCATGCACTAACGGGCGAAGACCTCGCACCGGTGGATAAACCGGATGCGGCTGGGATGCCTTGGACACCGGGTAAGAAACCTGACTTCGAGTTCGCACCAACTGCCGGGATGAGGTGTTTCGTCGAGGTAACCCGCCTACTTCCTCCAACGCTGCGACAAGTTGAAGACTTCGCAAAAGAACATATCGGCCGCCCTTTAGCTGGCGTCCTTCCCGGGAGCTTCTTCCTATGGGTCTACTTGGATAGCCTCTCTAGAAAGGGCATACCTCCCGAGCATGCTCAAGGAATTGTCAGGGACATTGTTTTACGTGTCCGTCACGGCAAGGGCGTAGTTCCCCGGTCCTTCGAGCCGGTCACAGGCTATCGGGTTGAACGGTTTGACGATTCTGGCAGCAGACTCATTCCGATGGTTCTCGCGGCCGATCTCCCGTACGACTTAGGTGCCCACGATCCTCGGGCGATTGAGCTCCGCAGCCTATTTGTCAAAACAGTGCTCGAGGCTAGCGAGAAGTTTCGGTCGCGCGCCGGGCGTCACATCTTGCTGATCGACATCTCACAGACCGGCCTCGACGCTGAGATTCATGTCATGGCCCCTGGTATGAGTCCGAGCTTAATGACCACGTGGACCGATGACCTGCCTGCACAGGCGTCAAGTGTGCAAGAGATATATGTCGAGCCTGGTATCAGCGTGTGGGTATCGTCCGACCCCAGGGCGAACCCCTTCACGCCCCAGGTGAAAATTCGCGCCGGCACCCGCTACTCCGACGAGCCACGTGGTTTCTACTTGCGGTTGCGGCCGCAGCCAACGCGCCCCGTCTGACGTCACAGCAGTCCGAGCGCGCGTAGGCCTCACGTACCCGGTCCAGGTCGGGTATTCGATAGCACGCTTCCCACCACGGTTGTCGATTCAGGCGACTTCTCGCGCACGCCAAAACGCCCTAACGGGAACCCGGAGCCAACAAGGTCGACCGCACGCTAGCCATCTCGTCTAGGGGTACGTAACTCGGCGGGTGATGGGGCCTGAAAGCCGATCGGATCGCCACGTTCGACATCGGTGATAGGCATGGCCCGCGCCGCCGCGTCTGCCGCGTCCTGAAAATCGTCGAGGTCCTTCTCGACGCGCTTCGATAAGCACTGCGTTAGCGCCAGCAGCCTCTTCAAATCACTGGACTCCCACCCGGTCAGCGCAACATGTGTGATGACCGTTCCGCGAATCGCGTGGTCATCGACGATGACACCGAGGTCAGTCTGCTCGAACGCATTGATCGAATGGGCGATGTATTTGTCGCGAACGCCCTTCACGAAATCATCAAGCTTTTCGTCGGCGCAATTGGCCACTAGGTCATCGGTTATCCAGTAACCTTGCCTCCGATCCGGGTTCCTCGTCCGGACATACGCCACCAGAGCCGCCGAAAAGAGCGCCTGCTTAAGAACAAAGTCGTCGGATCCGTCTTCTATCAGTTCAATTAGCCGCTCGAGGATCACCCCCAGAAACTCGAGGTCGCGGGCGACAGAGGCTGCACTGATCGCTCGGCGTCGGAGGCCCTTATCCACGGGGGCTCGATAAATAGGTGTGCCGGATGCAGCTGCGGCCGCATCCGGTGGTGATGGAGGTGGCATCCCCCGCTTAATCCTCGCGACGTACCAGGTTCCATCGGTCTGGTGATAGAGCCGCCAATCGCTCGTATTAAGTCCCCGTGCAAGCACGACGGCATCGACGCGACCCTGGACGCGACCCGTAGCATGGATCAGGCGGGCTTGGCTGCTGGGATCGTCGGCCCGAACCGCGGCCTTAAGCTCCGCCACTCGGCTGACCATTGGGTTAACCAGTTGGCGTTCGTCGTCGGTTAGATCAAGCGTCTCAGCGTCCACATTGAAACGATAACGCGCATGCCGGCTGGGATCGAGAGATGTTGCCTCCGGCCGTTCCGGGTCGACAACCCGATGCTAGGCTCGTGGACAGTGAGCGAGCCCACAATCACTCTCTTCGTTGAAACATCGAAGGGCACCTTCCTGCGCCCTATCCGGCCTGCAACCCTCCTGCCCGAGGGAATCCCTAAGGGTTATGCGGCCGAGGATGCGACCAGATACGCAGCGGCTTTTTGGGGGCTCCCGGACTTTGTCTTCCGTCCGGCCCAGCGCTCGCGCGGGTCAGCGACACGGGAGGTGGGCGACGCAATTCTGGTCGTTGGGGATGTGGCGGCGTCTGTTCAAGTCAAGGCCCGTCAAACCGTAACACCTAACGAAACGCGGGAGCGCTTGTGGTTAGACCAAAAGATTCACCAAGCTGCAAAGCAAGCCAAAGGGACCATCCGAAATCTCATATCGGCTACAGATGCAACGCTAGTGAATGAGCGCGGACGGCGGGTTCTCATCAAGGGTCACGAGAAGACCTGGCTTCTCGTCACCGTCATCGATCATCCAGGCATCGACGGGTATCTGCCAGCCGGTCCTGCGATCGTGCTGCTTCGCCGGGACTGGGAATTCCTCTTCGAACAACTCAAGTCCACTTACGCGGTACTTGAATATCTTCGTCGGGTTAGCGCAATGAATCCCGTTCCGCTCGGAGATGAGGCGGTGAGGTATTACAAGTTGGCTGCGGCCGACGCGGCGACACCGCCAGCTGATGTGGATCCCCGACTCCTCCAACTCGGGAACCATAAGAGTTGGTCGGCACCGCTCTTGCCGCAGGCTCCCGCGGGCCATGGCGACGATCGACACCACATGCTCGTTCGTGCCGTACTCGAGGATATTGCGACCGTGCGTTTACCTGACGGCATTCAGCAGTCGGACCGGATCGATTTGCTGGCTGCAGTTGACGCCACACCAGTTGCCTACCGGGCGGACCTCGGGGAAATGTGGCTGTCCTCGCTGCGGAAGGTCGCCGACTCTCCCTCCTCATCGATCACGTGGCGCTTCAGGGGCCACATTTGGCCCGACCGGCCGTACCTCCTCTTCGGTGCCGCCTCCCGCTACAACGCATTGGTGCAACAAGCCTTCGGCGGGTATGTCAGTCTCAGGCACCAACAGCAGCTTGAACTCATGCCAGAGCGAGCCAATATGACGACGGTGGGCGTCCTTCTCACACCGCGCGACGACGGGCACCGACTTTGGGACACCACGGTGGTTAAGGTGGAGGGGGACCAGGAGATTGATGACGACCAGAAGGCTTTGCTACAGCACTTGTGGGGCGGCATGGGCGAAAGCGTGACCCAACCAGACGAAGAGATTCCGAACCCTGTCTAAGGGCGTGTCTCCTAATGCGCTCAGCCAGAGTGTGATGGCTCGCAAGACCGCTCCGCCGCGGCAGGTCACCCGAGTCGAGCGAAAGGAAATCCGCGAAGCTTTGTCTGCGGCGCCGGCCAGCTAGAGCTGGAGTCGCGAAGCTGCTAAACCTGAGGCTCGAGCCTTCCGCCAAGCGTCCGCTGGCCGTCCGCCAAGCGTCCGTTTCGACTACCAGCCCTATGCGACATCCGCCAACCGGTAGCTAAATCGAATTGGCAACGTCTCGGCGGAAAACGCTCGGGAGACCCTCCTCGAACTCGCGACCTCAAGTTCCGTGGGTATTGGCAATCGACAATTGATTGCGCCTTGAGAGGGTCCGAGTCCCCTTCCGGTCCGCTAACTCGCAATCAAGGCCGGGGCTTTTTCGTTCGGCGGCATGGACCGCGGACCGTTTTTCTCACGCTCGAGCAGGAGGAGGCGGTGGCTGCTGACCTGGTGGCATGACTACGGTTCCGACTGCGCCGGTTGCGGCGATACTGAAGGCTGCGACCGCAAGGTCCTTCACCGCTAAAAGCGCCGCCCCTGCCGCGATAGGTCCGACAAGAGCGGAAGCGACGGCGGCCGATACCGCTACCAGAGCCGCGCCTGCTGCTAAGGCCATAAAGGCCTTTGTGATCTTACGGAGATCGCCGCTCGATTCCGCGTTGGCCTCGAGCTCGGTGATGCGCTCTTGTAGCTGGCCGCGCTCATGCGGCAGTTCTTCGCGCAGCCATGCCATCGCTGCGACAGCGCCATCTCCAAGGCCGCCGCCTTGCTGCTCCAGCCAGGTATCGAGAGTCATCGAAACATCGGCCGACAGTGCTCGACGCTCCGGCGATTCACTCCATCGTGCATTCAACTCATACCGGATCCCGAGGAGAAGGTCTGACACTTCCGGCATGAGACCGCCAACGACGTCGAGCCGCTTGTCCAACTCGCCTCCGACTTCAACAGCCCCGGCATCGCCGGTGCTTGCGCCCGACGTCCATACGTCATCGAGCGCCAGCGCATCGATGCAATTTAGCGAAAAATCTAGGAGGAGGACTTGGTCCTGAAGTCGAAGTGCCTGTACGCCTACGCCCATGCCCATGCCATCCTCCCCGTTGCTAGCGGAAGTATGCGCTTGCCTCTCCAGGTTGTGCCCAGCTTGCGTCCTTCACGTGTGCGAGACTCGATTCGCGGCCTCAAATTCCGGGCGCACATAGTTATCCCGCAGGGTGTGAGAAATGCCGCTCGGACCTCCTGGGAAGCCGTACAATCTGGCCCACCGTTTCGATGACCGACTTATGGCCTCCACGGCCTCGTACGCGCAAGCCATGCGCCTGCCAGATCCGCGCGATAGTGCTCTGGGATAGCCCCGTCGTTCGCGCCAGCGACCGGGTGGACCACCGGGTTGCGTTCGGCGGGCTGCCATGTACGGTCCTGGCGACCACCTGAGCGGCCATATCGTCGGTGACCTTCGGGGGTGCGCCTGATCGAGGCTCATCGTTCAGTCCATCCAGCCGGCGCAGGATGAAGCGGGCGCGCCATTTGCCGGCTGTCTGTGGGCTGACGCCAAACTGCGCGGCGACCACGTTGTTGCCGTGACCGTCGGCGGAAGCAAGCACCATACGGCTGCGCAAGGCCAGAGCGCCGATGGTTCGTCGACGAGCCCAGTGCTGCAGGGTGTTGCGTTCCTCGCTAGTGAGGATCAGCGAAGGCTTAGGCCGGCCGGGTCCTGCCACCGGTTAATAATACGACGAATTTCTGACTCAATGCCCTGATTGGCTACAAAATTGGCTACAGAGCTTGATAGGGGCGCTATAAAGAAGGCTGGCCCAGAGGCCGATTTCGTATTCGAAAATGGTCAGCCGACGAGCGGATTCGAACCGCTGACCCGCTGTTTACAAAACAGCTGCTCT
>JALZAV010000057.1 GCA_030948145.1 Candidatus Dormiibacterota bacterium | reverse complement strand
CGATGAGCCGCTCGACCGAGCGCGGATCGAGGTTGAAGGTTTGCTCGTCGATGTCGCCGAACACCGGCACCGCGCCGACATAGAGGATGGCGTTCGCGGTGGCCACGAAGCTGAATGGCGAGGTGATGACCTCGTCGCCCGGGCCGATCCCGTGCGCCAGCAGGGCCAGGTGGAGGGCCGTGGTGCCGGACGAGGTGGCGATCGCGTGCGGAACCCCCACCAGCCGTTCGAAGTCTTCCTCGAGGCGGCGGACCCGCTGACCCTGGACCAGCATGCCCGAATCGAGCACCTCGAGGACGGCGGCCCTCTCGTCATCGCCGAGAAGCGGCTTCGAGATTGGAATCACGCCTGCTCCAACCGCACGTGCGCTTCGGAGCCGCAATGCGCACAGCGAACGGTCCTCGGCGCTCCCGCCGTGGCATCCGCGAGCCGCTTCCCGCAGCGGCACACGAATCCCTCGAGGCTCGCCGGATTGCCGTAGACGAGGCCGTGGTCCGGTACGTCTTTTGTCACCACCGAGCCGGCGCCGACGAGGCAGTAGCGCCCAAGTCGCACCCCGGGGAGGACGACACTGCCACCGCCGACCGCTGCGCCTTCCATGACCACGCCCTGGCTGACGGTCCAGTCGGCGGCGCGCTTGAGGCTGCCATCGGGATTGATCGCCCGGGGGGTTTTGTCGTTGAGGAGCATGACGCCAGGCCCGAGAAAGACCCCGTTCTCGAGTCGAAACCCGTGGTAGACGAGCACCGCGTTCTGCAGCTTGCAGCGGTCGCCGATGACGACCGCCGCATCGATGTACGCGCCGCTTCCGATGATGCAGTCGACGCCGATGCGGGCCCCCTCGCGCACCTGGGCGAGATTCCAGATCGACGTTCCGTCCCCGATCACGGCGGAGGCGGCGACCTCCGCTGTCGGATGGATGTAGGGGTTCCCGCTCACCCGGCGAAGCCCCGCGCGACCAGGTCGTCGACGATCATCTGTGATGGCGAGTGCGGCGGAAGCTCGCCGGCCCGCCGGAAGTGGCTCGGGTCTCGCAGGAAGTCATGGAGACGATCGATCCGGTATTCAGACACGAGGACATTCTCGCCCACGCCCTCCGGGTGCTCGGTTTTCTGGCGGTGGATGAGGCAGGGAATGTCCATGTAATAGGTCTCCTCCTGGCTGCCGCCGCTGTCGGTCACGACAAAACGGCTGCGACGTTCCACCTCGATGAACTCGGCGAACACGAGCCGGGGGATGCGGATCAGGCAATCCTGGTCGAAATGGTGCCCCAGCTGGTAGCGGGCGATCGTTGCGGCGGTCACCGGATGGTCGACGAACAGCATCCGGCGGGCGTGCTTGTGCTCGGCTAAGGCGGCGATCGTCTCCGAGAAGAGCTGCCGGTTGTTGAGCAGCTCGAACCGATGCAGGCTGACCAGGCCGAAGGGCCCCTCGGGGAGCGCCAGGCCCAGGGCGGAGCCGGCCCGGCAGAGGTCGAGGCTGTCACGGATCGTATTCGAGCCGGTATCGACGATGAGGCCGCCTCGAAGGTTCCTGGCCGCGTACGCGCCGGGGGCGTAATGGATGCTGGCCAGTCGCGAGGTCAACCGTCGGTTCAACTCCTCAGGAAATGGATGCCGGAGGTCGAAACTTCGCATTCCAGCCTCGACATGAGCGACGGGAACCCGCAGCATGCGGCCCATCGTGGCGCCCAGGACGGTCGTCATCGTATCGCCGTGCACGACCACGAGAGGCCGCCCCGGCCCCGCCCGCAGCCGCCGTCCGATCGACTTCCTCTCTTTGAGAAAGTTCCCAATCACTCTGCCTCCCCAACCGGGGACCTGGCTGTTCGCTCGAAGGTCGCGGCCGTGGGCTCCGCGCGCCAGCCACACGTCTGGCTGCGGCAGCGAAAACGAGTCGAGCAGTCCCGGGATCTGTTCGGATTGCTGCCCGGTGGTGACGTTCAGGAAGCCGATCCCGCGGTCGCGCAGGCGAGTCAGCACCGGTAGCATCTTGATGAGCTCACCGGTCGTCCCGTAGATGAACGCGATCAAGGACGCCTGGGGCGGACACGGGCGGCGATTGCCATCGCCAGGCCACGCCACATGCCGAGGCCATGGGCCACCGTGTAGATCGGGGCGAGGAGCGCGAAGGAGGCGGCCTCGGACGGGGTGAATCCACGTGCCAGGGCAGCGGCCGCCGCGGCTGCGACTCCGCCTGCCGCGGATCTTGCGGCCAATCGCGGACGCCGCAGGCTGATCGCCAGGGCTACCAGGCTCAGCGGGTAAAAGGCGATCACGACCGGAAAGAAGCGCGACTCGCGACGCCCGTGTCCGTCCAGGAACACAGTGCCGCGCGCGAACGCATGGCGTGCGAAGCCTTTGAGCGTCGTTCGCGCCGTATACTCGCAGGCGAATTCGGGAGAGATGTGGATCGGCTGCCGGGAGGCGATCCAGCGGATGGTAGGCGTGTCGTCGGAGGCGTAGCGCATGTCCGCGAAGTAGCTGGTCAGCTGAGCGAATCCCTCGCGGAGCAGCGCGGTCGGGGCCAGGAAACACGTGGTGCCCTTCGGGTAGGCGTCGAAGTTGCTCGCCGTGAAGCTCGTCGTCCGCGGGCGCAACAGGTACTCGCCCCAGGCGACGTAGGTGACCACTTTCCAGAATTTCGCGTACGGGTTGCGATCGGTGTCGATCGTGACGTGCGCATTCCAGACGAGCTCGCCCTCGGCCAGGCGGCGACAGACAAACGCCAGGCCATCGGCCTCCATGATCGTCCGGCTGTCGAGAAATAGCGAGAATTCCCCGCTCGCCGCCGCCAGCCCGGCTCTCCGGGCGGCCACCCGTCCGCTGTTCGGTTGACTGATGATTTCCACCGGATGACCCAGCCGCGCCGTGCGGGCCGCCTCCGCGGTGCCATCGGTTGAGCCGTCGTCCACGACGACGAAGGTCGCGTCGAAGCACGAGTTCGAGACGGCAGCGCCGGCCGCTTCGAGCGTCCCGGCGATTCTGGCATGCTCATTGAACACGGGCACGATGACGGTCAAACTCTGGCGTAGCTTTTGCTGTGCGTTTCCGCCCGGCATACCCTGTTACGGTAACGGTTGGGCTAGCTGAAACTGTGGGAGGGGCAATGGCCAACGCCGTCCGGTTGCGGGGCGCCGTTCTCATTCCGCCGCTGATCTACCTCGTGCTGGTCATCCTCGCGACCTTTCCGTTTGTGCTGGACCCGCACCAGACCCTGACCGCCCCGCTGGGAGGTGACGTGGCCGGCAGCGTCTCGAAATTTCAGACGCTCGTCCGTGAGGGCGGCAATCCGTTCGTCGTCACCCACCTGGTCACGATCGGGTATCCGGACGGGGTCACGCTGCAGCCGGGCGTGGACCGGGTCGCCTTCCTGAACACCGGGTTCCTCTGGGGCCTGTCACTCCTGTTCGGAGCCGTCTCCGCGCACGGTCTGATGACGTTACTCGGCTTCTGGCTGACGGCCACCATCATGTTTCTCTTCGTCAGGCGGGTCACGGGATCGATTGGGGCGGGGCTGGTCGCCGGTATGGCCTATGGCTTCTGGCCCCATATGTACCTGATCGCGGCGGCAGCCCCGACCTACACGCATATGTGGATGTACATCCTGCCGGTGTGGGCCTGGCTGGAGCTGGCGCTTGACCCAAACCGGGGCCGCGCGTTGCTCGCGGGACTCGCGCCAGTCCCCGCCATCTTCTGGACCCCCTACTACCTGCTGCACGTGGTGGTGATCGTCGGCGCGTGCTTCCTCGTCGTGGCCGCCCGAGCCTTCGCGACTCGGCAGGTAGGTCTGCGCGCGATCGGGCTGGCCGCCATCGCGCTGATGATCCCGGCTCTCGCGGTCGGGGGCAGCGAGCTCATCCTGGCGCTTTCAGGCCACACCGGCGTGCCCATCCGGGCTGTAGAGGATGCGTTCCAGGAGTCGGCCCATCCACTCATGTATCTGGTGCCCGGCCACGACTCGATCTGGGGTGGGAAGCCCTACCGGTTCCTCGTTCGCGCCGTGCCACGGGCCCAGAACGCCAACCTGTATGTCGGATTAAGCGCCCTCATCCTGGCCATCGTCGGGACCGCCGCTGCCGTCCGCGAGATCGTCCGACGGCGCGCGCTTGCCTTATCGTCGCCAGCTGTGCTCGCCACGCTACTGGGGCTGGCCGTTGTGATCGCCTGCTTTGTCTTCTCCTTGCCGCCCCGGCTCGCCCATAACGGCCCTCCGATGCCGGATGCGCTCGTGGTGGCGGTGCAGCCGGCCTTCAGGGCCGGCCAGCGCTTCGTGATGCCGCTGATGGGAGGTCTCGCGATCCTCGCCGGCCTGGGGAGCAGTTTGGTTCTTCGCAGGATCAGCTCACCGCGGCTCGCGCCGGTGGTGGCGGTCCTCCTCGCGCTTGTCGTCGGCTTGGACCTGTTTGCCCGGCCAACTGACGGGCTCGCCGGGAAGCCGGAGGGGGTCGCAACCATCCCCCAGTCGTCGGCGTTAGCCGCGCTGGCGAAGCAGCCTCCAGGACCAACATTTCAGGTGGTCGATCGCACCGCCGCTAGTCCCATCCACGGCGTGGTGCCGTGCCTGATTCAGCCTCAGCACGGCAAGGTCGTGATCGAGACCTGCGGGCTCGGGCCCTGGACGCTGGACTACCTTCGGTGGTCCAACAGCCGAAGCTGCGACAGTTTCGTGGACATGCGCAATCATGGCGTGCGCTACGTAATTGTCGACGCAGCCGTGGCCGCATTGACCGCGTGCGACCAGGGTAACCTGGCGGGCAGCGTGGCACGGGTCGCGGCCGACGACCTGTTTGTGATTTACGGTCTCGGCTGACCGGCGGACATCAGCAGGCCGACGCGCCAACTCCAGCGGAAGCGGGGGTTGCCGGCAACTGCAGGCAGATCCCCGCGAATGGCGATGAGGTTGAAATTCCGCTCGAGGTGCTGGAAGCCTTTGCGGACGCCCTCCAGGAATCCCTGCGGCCCCGCTTTTCGCTGGAGAATCGTCGGCTCACCGTGGTAGGTCCAGCGCCGCATAACCCCGGGGAGGTCGATGCGGTAGAAGCGGTAGTGCGCGTGTAGGAGTTGGTCGACCAGATCTCCGATGGTCGAGCCGACCCGCGCCAGGGCGTAGACGCTGACCTCGATCATGACGACGTCGATTCGGCCCGCGCTCAATAGATCACGCATGCCGCGCAGCACTTCCGGCTCGTAGCCTTCGACGTCGATCTTGACCAGCCGGATAGATCGGCCCTCGAGGTGCTGCGCCGCATCGTCGTCGAGGCTGACGACCGGAACGGTGACCTGGCGGAGCGTCGAGCCGACCGTGAAGAATCCGCTCATCGCCTTGCCGCTGGTCAGCTCCATTCCCGGCTCGAGGCCCGACTGGGTCTCGCCCGAAGCCGCGCCGGCCGCGACCTGGTTGAGCACGATCTGGCCGAGCGCGTTGCGCGAAACGCTGTCGCTGAGGCGCTCGAAGTTCGCCGGTACCGGTTCGAAGGCGTGCACTTGCCCGCTCGGGCCGACCGCGTGCGCCGCGGTCAGCGTGAAGATGCCGACGTTGGCACCGATGTCGAAGACAACATCGCCCGGTCGCAGGATGGATCGAACGAAGGCGAGCTCGACCGCCTCCCAGGTGTCGTAGGAGGCTGCCTCGCTGGATGTAGTCCTCCAGGTCGAGGCGCATCTCCAGGCCCTCGGGAATCCGATGCACGACGTCCGTTGCGCCGTCAACGATGAGGGGATGCAGACGCTCCGTCAGAATGGTCCAGCCTTTCAGCGGGAGGACGCGAGGCACAGCCCGCAAGACGCCGGCGAGTAGCCGCCCACGTAGGCTCCTGATCGGCGGGGTCTGGCCGCGGTCGATCAGGGCTCGGCGCGCGCCGTCGGGGCGGGCGCGCCCTGCGGCTCCGGTTCGCTCGGCGGCGCATCGAGGCTCGCTGGGGCGAGCGGAATCGCTCGGTCGTAGTAGCGCAGGATCCGCAGCCGGTAGAAGATCGCGGCCGTGTCCCACAAAACCCGCCACGCGCTCGACAGGCGAACGGTGCTTTCGAACCGGTAGTCGAGACGGATCGGGCCCTCGATGATCTTGCGGTAACCGAGGTGATGGGCCACGACCAGCAGCTCCAGGTCGAAGGCGAAGCGCTTGACGGCCAGGCGTGGTAGGGAATCGACCAGCACCTGGCGCCGAAAGAGCTTGACCCCCGTCTGCGTGTCACGGATGTCGAGGTCGAACAGCACCCGGATCAGCACCTGGTAGACCCAGCTCTGGAAGCGGCGATACATGGGGTACTGGACGATCGAGAGACGGTGACGCTTGGAGCCGACCACCACGTCGCAGTCCTGGCGGCGCATCAAGCCGAGGAAGATCGGGATTGCGGCGGGGTCCAGCTCCATGTCCGCGTCGATGAACGCGATCAGGGAGCCGCGGGCGTGCCGGACGCCGTGCGCGAGCGCGAACCCCTTGCCCATGTTCCGCGCGTATTCCAGGACCGTGATCTGTTCGGACTTAAGCCGCCTCGCCTCGCTGGCGGTGGCGTCCGTGTTCCCGTCAGAGACGACAACCACCTCGAAGGGATCGGGGAGATGCTGGAGGACCGCGAGCAACCGTTCCAGGTTTGCGTAGATCCGCGGCCCCTCACGGTAGGCCGGAAGGACTACCGACAGCAGCGGCTCAGTCACGGAAGAGCCGGCCTCCGTGCCGCGAGCCGATCAAGCAGATAGAGCCCGCCGAGGAGGCCGGATAACACGGTCATGGTGACGAGGACCATCCGCACGACCTGGCCCGAATCGGCATGGACCTTCGCGATCAGCGCCGTCTCCAGCACGCAGGCGGCAACCAGCGGCCCGATGAAGCGTCGGCTGTTGATGGACAGGAAATAGTTCACGAACAGTATTGCGATGGCAAAGAGGCTGAAGGCCAGGGCGAAGATCGGCAGATTCGCGCCGACGGCGGCGAAGGCGTGGCCAAATGGCCCGACGACGACGGCGGGAAGCAACGTGTACAGCCCGATCAGCCCGATGCCCATGATCGCGAGCAGCGTGAGGGACTTTTCCACCACCTGGAAATGCGCCTCGCCACGGGCGTGGAGGAGCGTGACCTCCGGCAGCATCACCGCGGCTACTGTCATGCCCAGGAAGTAGATTACCCGGCCGAGAATCGCCCCGGCCGCATAGAGGCCGCTGTCGTGCCCCGGCAGAAAATGCTTGGCCAGGAGCACATCCACATTCAGCAGATAGGTGATGCCGGCCGCCGCGATGATGGCCGAGATGCTGTAGCGGCCGACCTCGGACAGCGGCATGGCCCCCACGGCTTTCGGCCGGGTGAGCCGCCGGAGCAGCACGGTGCTCTGGGCATAGGCAAGGAGTGGGCCGGCGGCGATCGCAATCGCGGCGCCCAGGACGCCGAATCCGGCGACGATCAAGCCGACGGCGACGACCAGGCGGGTCGTCATGTCGAGCAGCGTGTTCAGGGACAAAAGGAGAAATCTCGTCAGGCCCTGCAGCGCACCGCGGGTGATCGCTACCAGGATCGCGCCGGCGCTGGCGAGGCCAAGGAGGTAGACGATCCGCGTGTCGGCGACCTGCAGGTAGGCTGCCACCGCCGGCGCGAGCACGACGAGCGAGCCACCGAGGAGGGCGACGCCGACCAGGCAGACGAGGCTGAGCTGGATCAGGAGCCGGCGAAGCGCTCCCAGGTCCTCCGAAGCCAGGAGCAGGCTGGCGTAGCGAGCCGCGATCGTTTGCAGCACAATCGAAGGCAGCGACAGGAGTGACAGGGCGGACACCATCGAGGCCACGACCGCGTAGGCCGTTGGTCCTAAAAGCCGTCCGGTGGCGAAGTGGAACACGTACCCGACAAGGCCCACCGCCACGCCGGCGCTCAGGTAGATGGCGTTGTTCTGAAGCAGCCGGTCAGCCCGGAGATTACGAGTCGCCGCCCCGACCCGCCGTCGCCAGCCCGGAGGGGGCTCCTGTCCGGCTGTTGGGGCGCCAGCCGCCTTCACCAAGCTCATCTTATGTCTGGCGGGACTCGGCTCCCCGAACGAATGCTGCCCCTTTGGGCAGGGGCGTTGCCTGACGAGGCAGGAAGCGGTGCCTGCGCTTGTGGCCTACGAGTCCTTGTTTGCGCCGGGCGTAGCCCGGACACTGGCGGGGTGGGCCGTAGTCGCCTGATCTCTGCATGCCTGCCCTTTCGTCGGCTTGGGGTGGGGCTGGTCGCCGCGCTGGCGATGGCCGTGCCGACCGGGCTTACGGCTGCCCACGCGCTGGCCACGCCGGCCATTGGTGTTGTCTCGACGTCGAGCTGGCAAGCGCCCCCGACCGGCACGCCTCAGGAGGTCCACATCGTCGGCCAGCTTCAAAACAACACCGCGGGCAACGTGACGGTCAGCCAGATCAACGTGGTGCTCAAGGACGGAAACGGCGGCACTATCGATACGGGCCAGACCGATGCCGCGGTCAGAATCCTTGGGCCCGGGGAGGTGTCGCCGTTCGAATACGTTCTGTCTCCGGTGCCCGCCAACTACGCTTCCTTCGCCATCGGAACGATCAGCTACGTGCAGGCGACCTCGCAGCCGTATCACCAGCAGCTGGCGACGGCACTCGTTCATTGCCCGCTCGGCTTCTCCACGGACTGGGTCTGCGGCACCGTGACGAACAACGGGGGAGCCACGGCGGCCGGGGTAAGAGCGATCCTGACCTACGTGGACGGTGGAGGCATCGTGGCCCAGGAACAAGTAATGGTCGACGGCGGTCCGATCGCTCCGACAGCCAGCGCCCCGTTCGAGAAGATGCTCGCCGTCGATCAGCCGACCGGGACCACTGCGCCAGGGAATCCGATCCTCATGGCCGAGCCGGACTACCAGGTGGAGCTGAATCCCGCAAGCGTGGACTTCCAGGGCCAGAACGTCGGCACGATAAGCACGGTCGAGATCGTCACGGTCAGGAACCTGGGTGTGGCTCCGCTGATCGTCAACGGGGTGACGGCGTCTGGCGATTCATCCGCGGCCGAGTTCTCCGCCACTAGCGACTGCGTCAGCACCGCCGGTGTCGCCCCTGGGGGCGCCTGTCATGTATCGGTCCGCTTCGCGCCTTCGGCGGCGGGAGCCCGGACGGGCGCGCTCACCGTGACCGATAACGCCGCCGGCAGCGCCCGGACAATTCCGCTCATGGGCAGGGGAACGCTGCCCCAGATCGCATTCAGTTCCTCGCCGGCACTCACAGCGCGGGGCGGAACCACTAGCAGCGCGCAGCCGATCACCATCAGCAACGCGGGCGACGGTCCGCTCACGATCAGCAGCATCGTCGTTGACCAACCGTCCCTGTTTGGGGTGGTTGATCCGAGCCAGTGTCTCCGCGGCGTCGCCGCAGGCGGGCACTGCCAGGTTAGCGTGACGTTCAGCCCGCCGATGGGCGGGCCTTACGACGGCAACCTGGTGGTCCACGACAACGTTGCCCCCGGCACCCACCAGCTTGCCCTGCACGGCGCCGGCACCGGTCCGGCCGCGGTCTTCAATCCGCCGGCCGTCGATTTCGGCCGCGTCCTGATCGGAGGCACGAGCGCGCCGACCACCGTGACGCTGACCAACAACGGGACGGAGGATCTCCTGATAACGGGTGAAACCATCGCCGGCGAGTTCGCCGCCGGAGCACCCGTGTTTGCGGGTTGCCCGCCGTCGCTGCTCAACCCCGCCATCGCCGTCGTGCGGGCTGGCGGGACCTGCCAGCTGACCCTCACCTTTGGGCCCCATCACGCTGGGCCGCAGGCCGGCAGCCTTACCATCGCGGATAATGCCGCCAACGGAACACAGCAGCTCACGCTAAACGGTACTGGTGTCACCCCCCAGACACTTCGCGATTGGCTCCGGGTGACCCCCAACCCGGTAGCCGGCACGCCCCCGCGCGGCATCCGCTACTGACCTGTAACAACCTGGGCGCCACCGTACCGAGAGGGCTCCCCGGCCGTTGTACAGGCAGAATGAGAATCAGATCGTTGTGGCTCACCGCCACGATCGTGCTTTTCGGCGTTGGGATCGGCGTCGCTCCGGCGGCTGCCGCAGCCCCCTCGGCAAAGGCCGCCACGCGCCACGTGCGGATCGTCCAGGCAGGCACCGCCGTTCGCCAGGCGGGACCGCCGTTTCACCTCCGGCTGGCGCGACCCGACGGCGTCGGGACCGCGCCCGCGCGGAGCCCTCGGCACCTGGGCGTTCGCGGAATCCGACTCTAGCGATCGCGCTCCGTCGAGGCCATCGCCGCCTGGGCCGCGGCCAGACGCGCCACCGGCACCCGGTACGGCGAGCAGCTCACGTAGTTGAGCCCGATGCCGTGGCAGAAGTGGATCGAGGCGGGATCACCACCATGCTCACCGCAGATGCCGATCTCCATCCCGGGCCGCGCCTTCCGGCCCTCCGCGACCGCCATCTTCATCAGGCGGCCGACGCCCGCCTGGTCGAGTGACTCGAAGGGGTTGACCGGCAGGATCTTCTCCTCGACGTACTTCAGCAGGAACTTGCCCTCGGCATCGTCGCGCGAATAGCCAAAGGTCGTCTGGGTCAGGTCGTTGGTCCCGAAGGAGAAGAACTCCGCATACTCCGCGATCTCGCCCGCGGTCAGGGCCGCCCGCGGGATCTCGATCATGGTGCCAAACTTGTAGGGGATCTCGGCCTTCTGCTCCGTGAAGACCTGCTTGACCACCGCCTCGAGCAGGTCGCGCGTGCGGTGCAGCTCGTTGACGTGGCCGACCAGCGGGATCATGATCTCGGGCCGGACGTCGACATTCTTTTTCTTCAGCGAGATGGCCGCTTCGAGGATGGCGCGCACCTGCATCTGGATGATCTCCGGGAACATGAGACCGAGCCGGATGCCGCGCAAGCCGAGCATCGGGTTCTGCTCGCGCATCCCCTCGATGGCGCGCAGGATCGCCTCCTCGGCCTCGAGCTTCTTCTTCGGCGACTTCTTCAGGCGCATGGTCGTCACCTTGACCAGCTGCTCGTCGTAGTTCGGCAGGAACTCGTGCAGCGGCGGGTCGATCAGCCGGATGATGACCGGAAGGCCGTGCATCTCTTTAAAGATGCCGCTGAAATCCGAGCGCTGGAATGGGAGGAGCTTGGCGAGCCACTTCTCCCGCTCCTTCGTGTCCTCGGACAGGATCATCTTCTGGACGATCGGCAGCCGCTCCTGCTCCATGAACATGTGCTCCGTCCGGCACAGCCCGATGCCCTGCGCGCCGTAGGCGCGCGCCACCTTGGCATCCCGGGGGTAATCCGCGTTCGTCCAGACCTCGAGCCGGCGGCGCGCATCGGCCCAGGTGAGCAGCTGGTTCAGGTCCTTGTTGATGGCCGGCTCGATCATCGGCACCGAGCCCAGGATGACATCGCCGGTCGAGCCGTTGATCGTGATCAGGTCGCCTTCCCTGACAGTCGTGCCGTTGACGGCGAAGAGCTTCTTCTGCAGGTCTACCTTCAGGCTCTCCGCTCCCGCCACGCAGGGCTTGCCCATGCCGCGGGCGACGACGGCGGCATGGCTGGTCTTCCCGCCGCGCGCGGTGAGGACGCCCTTCGCGGCGATCATGCCGTGGACGTCATCGGGATTCGTCTCGATCCTGACGAGGATGACCGCCTCGCCCTTCTTGCCGCGCGCCTCGGCGCGGTCGGCATCGAAGACCGCCTTGCCGCTGGCCGCGCCCGGCGAGGCGTCGAGGCCTTTCGCGATGATCTTTGGCTTCGCCTTCGGATCGATGCGAGGGTGGAGCAGTTGGTCCACCTGGATCGGCTCGACCCGCTGGACGGCCTCGTCTTCGGAGATCAGTTTCTCCCCAACCATGTCGACCGCGATCTTGACCGCCGCGGCGGCGGTGCGCTTGGCGGAGCGGGTCTGCAGCATCCAGAGCTTTTTCTTCTCGATCGTGAACTCGAGATCCTGGACGTCGCGGTAGTGCTTCTCCAGCTGGCTGGCGGTCTCGTCGAACTGCCGGTAGACGTCCGGCTGCTGCTTCTTGAGGGAGGCGATCGGCTGAGGTGTCCGGATGCCGGCGACGACGTCCTCCCCCTGGGCATTGACCAGGTAGTCGCCGTACAGCACCTTCTCGCCCGTGTTCGGGTCGCGTGTAAAGGCGACGCCGGTGCCCGAGTCGTTGCCCATGTTGCCGAAGACCATGGTTTGGACGTTCACGGCGGTTCCGAGCGTGTGCGGGATCTTGTTGAAGTTTCTGTAATCCTGGGCGCGCTTGTTGTTCCAGGAGGAGAAGACCGCCTCGATGGCCGAGCGAAGCTGTTCCTGCGGGTCGTCGGGGAACGGCTTGCCGCTCTCCTTTTGGACGATCGCCTTGAACTCGGCGACCAGCTTCTCCAGTTGCTCGGGCTTCAGCTCGGGGTCGGTCTTGACTTTGGCCTTCTCCTTGGCCTGGGTGAGCTTGTGCTCGAACTTATCCGCCTCGATGGCCAGGACGATCTTCCCGAACATCTGGATGAATCGCCGGTAGGCGTCGAGCGCGAAGCGGCGGTCGCCGGTCAAGCTGGCCAGCCCCTCGAGCGTCCGTGGGTTCAGGCCGAGGTTCAGGACCGTGTCCATCATCCCGGGCATCGAGAACTTGGCCCCCGATCGGACCGAGACCAGGAGGGGATTCTTGACGTCGCCGAGCTTCTTGCCGGTCTTCTCCTCGACCCTGTGGAGCGCTTCGAGCGCCTGCTCCCACATCCCGTCGGGGAACCGCTTGCCGGCGTCGTAGTAGGCGTTGCAGGCCTCGGTCGTGATCGTGAAACCGGGCGGGACCGGCAGCCCGGCGCGGGTCATCTCGGCGACGCCGGCGCCCTTGCCACCGAGGAGATCACGCAGCTCCTTGTTGCCCTCCTCGAAGAGGTAGACCCACTTCTTGTTGGCGGTCGAGCGTGACTCCGGACGTGCCTGCGTGCTGACGGCCATGCCTGCCTCCTTGGGAACCCGCCGAATACGAGTCAAGGATACCAATCGCCTTACCGGTTTCAGCCTGCACGCCTGGACGTAAACGGGTGCCCGATAGTGCATCAACTGCTGAACGCGGAGTGTCTAGACATGAGGGAAATTCGCGGGTACGATGCGCGGGCATAGGTGCGGGCGGACGATCCACGGGAATAAGGAGCTACGAGCAATGGCGAGGAAGCGTTGGTTCGAGGTGCCCATCCGCCAGGACGGGCACGTGCAGCGACCGGCGAGGATCGGGTCGATCCTGGAGCGGGTCCAGCGGTTGGCCCGGGCAGACCATGTCGCATCGGCGGCGAGCGCGGGGAAGCGGAAGAAATGGTTCGAACACACGCCCAGGAGGCAGTCATGAGCGAGGGGAGCAATACGCACCAGGTCGAGTTGAAGGAAGAAGTCGCCAGCCTGCGGCAGAAGCTGGCCGAGGTTAGCGCCCGACTGCTCTCGCTGGAGGGCGGAGATGGCGATGGCAAAGTTGGGAGCCGCCGGGACGTCCTCAAGATGGCCGGCGTGGCCGCGCTCGGCGCCGCCGGCACGCTCGTGCTCAGGGCGACCCCCGCCTCCGCGGTGGTTACTGGAAACGTTGTCCTCGGGGCCACCTCGCCGCCCAACGACTCGAACGCCACGACCCATCTCGGCCCGACCGCAGCGACCAGGCCTTCGCCGATCGTCCAGATCGAGGGGCAAACAGTCCCCACCGGCACCAAGTTCCCCATCCCTCCCACGGCGACCAGCAAGACCGCCGCGGTCAGCCTGCCGGTCCTGCTGGTTGTGGCGCCGGC
>JALZAV010000056.1 GCA_030948145.1 Candidatus Dormiibacterota bacterium | reverse complement strand
CAGGCCCGGGATATGGAGAAAAAGCTGCGCACCGGGCAGCTCAACCTGACGGACTTCATGGAGCAGCTGAAGCAGGTGAAGAAGATGGGTCCGCTGGAGGGGATCATCGGCATGCTTCCGGGCGCGGCCAAGCTGAAGAATCTCGCCGGCGCACTGCCCAGCGACGACCAGCTCCGCGAGATGGAGGCGATCATTCTGTCGATGACCCGTGCCGAGCGGGACCATCCGGACACGATCAACGGCAGCCGCCGGCGGCGGATCGCGGCCGGTTCGGGCACGGATATCGCCGCCGTCAACAAGCTGCTCAAGGGTTTCGCGCAGATGCAGCAGATGATGAAGCAGATGGGGAAGGGGAAACGGATTCGCGGGCTGCCCATCGATCCCGCACAACTACTCAGAGGCTGAGGCCAGGAGGAACATCGTGTCAGTCAAGATTCGCATGCGAAGGATCGGGGCCAAGAAGCACCCGTTCTACCGGCTCGTCGTCACCGACTCCCGCTCGCCGCGTGATGGCAAGTTCATCGAGATCCTGGGGACGTTCGATCCAATGACCGAGCCGGTCAAACGTACCGTCGACGCTGAAAAGGTCAAGGCCTGGTTGCAAAAGGGCGCGCGCCCGTCGGACACTGCGCGCGCGTTCCTGATCAACGAGGGAATCTTGCCGAAGGAATCTGCGCGCAAGCGCCCAAGCAAGCCATCCAAGGCCGAGACCGCGGCGGCCGCCGCGGCGGCTACACCGGCTGCTACCGAAGCCAGGGCGTAGCCATGCAGGACTACACCGACCTCGTCAGCTACATCGTCAAGGCGATCGTGTCAAAACCCGAGGACGTCAAGGTCGCGATGGTGGAGGGCGAGCGGACGAACCGGGTCGAAGTCAGCCTGGCCACCGACGACGTCGGAAAAGTGATCGGGCGCGGCGGACGGAACATCGACGCCATCCGCGCCGTCGTCCGCGCGGCCGCCCTCAAGAACCACGACCGGGTGATGGTCGAGATCGTGTGACGACCGGCGCGCAGCCGGACCTCCGGATCGGTCGGGTGCTGAAGGCGCACGGAGTCCGGGGCGTGGTCCGGGTGGAGTCGCTCACCGACTTCCCCGACCGATTTGCGAAAGGGCGGCAGCTAACGATCGCCGGCCGCCGGCTGACGATCACCCGCTCGAACGAATCTGCGGGTGGCCTCCTGCTGATGTTTGCCGAGATTCAGAACCGCGAGGATGCTGCCGCGCTCCGCGGCGCCTACATCACCGTCCCGCTTTCCGAGGCTCGCCCGCTGCCGCCCAGTCGCTTTTACCACTACCAGCTCGTCGGCCTGCTGGTCGTCGATCGCGGGAGCGGCCGGAGTCTGGGCAGCGTGGCAGAGGTCCTCACTTACCCGGCGAATGACGTCCTCCGCGTCACCGATGGCCCGCGCGAGCGGCTGATCCCGATGGTGTCCAGCGTGGTCGTCGCGGTGGAGCTGGCGAAGGGCAGGGTCATGGTCGACCTTCCGGAAGAGGTCGATGCATGATCTTCGAGGTCCTCACCCTGTTTCCGGAAATGTTTCCGGGTCCCCTGGCCGCGGGCGTCACCGGTCGGGCGCTCCAGGCCGGCACGATCGCGCTGGTCATCCATCAGCTCCGCGATTACACCCACGACCGGCACCGGCAGGTGGACGACATCCCGTACGGCGGCGGGGCCGGGATGGTGCTTAAGCCCGAACCGATCTTCGAAGCCGTCCGCAGCCGCCGGGGCAGCGGGCCGGTGATCCTCCTCAGCCCTGGCGGTGAACGGCTGCGCCAGTCGGTTGTGCGCGAGCTGGCCGGGCACGAAGACCTGTACCTGATCTGCGGCCGCTACGAGGGCGTCGACGAACGGGTCTCCTTACGCCTCGTCGACCGGGAGATCTCCATCGGCGACTTCATCGTCACCGGTGGGGAGCTGCCGGCCATGCTCCTGATCGACGCCGTCAGCCGGCTGCGCGAGGGCGTGCTCGGGTCCGCCGAATCGCCGCTGCACGAGTCCTTCGACGCCGAGCTCCTCGAGTACCCGCAATACACCCGGCCTGCCGACTACGCGGGGCTGAAGGTGCCTGAGGTGCTGCTCTCCGGCCATCACGCGGAGATCGAAAAGTGGCGGCGGGAGCAGGCGGCGGCACGAACCAGGCTGCGCCGTCCAGACATGCTCTCCTGACGGTCGAGATGGTATCCTTTGGAGCCGTGTCTAACGTCATCGATCTCCTCGACGCCGAAAGTGAGCGGAAGAATCTCAAGGTAACGGGGCTGACGCCGGGCGACACCGTAAAGGTGCATGCCAAGGTCGTCGAGGGGACACGCGAGCGGATCCAGATCTTCGAAGGCACCGTCATCGGCTGCCGCGGCAGCGGCGTCAAGCAGACCTTCACCGTCCGCCGGATCGCGCACGGCGTGGGCGTGGAGCGCGGTTTTCTTCTTCATTCGCCTCGCATCGACAAGATCGACGTCGTCCGGCACGGTAAAGTGCGCCGGGCCAAGCTGTACTACCTTCGCGGAAAAGTCGGAAAGAGCGCACGCCTCCGGGAGAAACGCCAGACCCTTGCCACCAGTGCGCCTGCAGAAACCCAGACCGCAGTCGCCGAGCCGGCCGAAACGACCGAAAGCTGACCGAGACCTCTGGGTCTTCGAGCGGCAGGCGTTCGGTCTTGGCTACGCTACCGTTGCCGGCGTCGACGAGGCGGGACGAGGCCCCTGGGCGGGACCAGTCGTTGCCGGCGCGGCCATCATGCGGCCGTATTTCCACTCCGAGGGCATTGACGATTCCAAGCTGCTGACGGCGGAGGAGCGGGACCACTACTACGACCGCATCCTGGAGGGCGCCGAAGCCTGGGGCGTCGGCATTGTCGAGGTCGATGAGATCGACCGCGTCGGGGTGGCGCGCGCTGCTCGGTGGGCGATGGGAATCGCGCTGCAACAGCTCAACCGCCGTCTCGACTACCTTCTGGTCGACGGCTTCTCGCTGCCCGAGTCGCTCACGCCCCAGCTGCCCATCGTCAAAGGTGATCGCCGTTCGATCTCGATCATGTCGGGTGGCATTCTCGCCAAGGTGACGCGGGACCGGCTGATGATCAAGACGGCGGAGCAATTTCCCGGCTATGGGTTTGCGGCGCACAAGGGCTACCCGACCCCCGAACACCTGTCGGCAATGGATCGGCATGGACTGACGCCGCTACACCGACGCTCCTTCATCTCGATCCGGACCCGCGCGGAACTGGAGGCCGTCGCCTTTGCCGTCAGCGCTCGGGATTAGCGGCGAGGCGCTCGCGGAAGACCACCTTCGCGGTTTGGGCTACGGCATCGTAGCGCGCGACGTCCGCACGCCGATCGGTCAGCTCGACCTGATCGTCCGGGATGGCGCGACGCTCGTGTTCGTCGAGGTCAAGACGCGCGCGGGTGTTGGCTTCGGCTTGCCACAGGAGGCGGTCGATGCGAAAAAGATCCGCAAGCTCCGGCAGCTGGCCCTTTACTACCTGAAGCAGGCCCCCCATCGCGGGCCGGTGCGGTTCGACGTGATCGGCCTGATCGTGCGGAACGGGCAACTCCTGCGCGTCCACCACATCAAGAACGCCATCGACTGACGTCTACGTCTCGCTCGCGGCCCGCTCCCAGGCCTGGAGGAATTGGTCGACGATGTACCCGGTGGCGCCCCAGACGACGTCGTGGCCGACCCGGAAGTAGTGGATTTGGTAGGACTTGCCGTCGAAATCACGGCTCTCGGTGGTGTGGACGCCGGCGAGGCGATCGACCGGAACGGTGAAGATGCTCTTGACCTCGGCCGGCGCAAGCGTCAGGTCGCTGGGCGTACCCGTCACCAGTCCCACCACCGGCGTGACCACAAACCCGCTGATCGAGGTGAACATGTCGTCCAGCTCGCCGAGGACCTGGACCCTCGTCGGGTCCAGGCCGATCTCTTCGTAGCTCTCCCGCAGCGCGGTTCCCACCAGGCTGGCGTCGGACGGCTCGCGCTGGCCGCCCGGGAAGGAGATCTGGCCCTTGTGCGTGAGCACGGTGTCGGTCCGCCGCGTGAACAGCAGCTCGACGCCCTCGCCGGCGCGAAACAGTGGCACGAGGACGCCGGCGCGCATCCGCGGAGGCGCCGCATCGATGCGGCGCGGTTCCCGCCCGGCCAGTCCAGCCGTCAGACGGGCGAGCGTCCGGGTGATGGACGTCTCGATCAGGTGAAGGCCTCGAAGGACACGGGTGTGCTGTGGCCGCAGTGGGGACAGACCCACACCTGCCCGCGTCGCACTACGATCCGTCCGTCATCGAGCCTCACCTCGCGGTCCGGCCCGGTCAGGCGGATCCACTGGGGCATGCGCTTGCACTGATCGCAGATCGGTGGTGGAGGATTCGCTCTCACTGGGTTGGATTATCCCTCGTGACCCCTTCGAGCTCGCGCACGACACGGGCGGGATTGCCGACCACGATGACATTCGATCGGACGTCATCGAAGACGACGGCCTGGATTCCGATGACCGAATTCTTCCCCACGCGCACGCCCGGGAGGACAGACACCTGGCCGCCGACCCAGACGTTGTCTTCCAGGACGACGGGACCGGCGACATCCGTCGCCGGACGATGCCTCATCAGGCTGGTGGCCGGAAGATGATCGCGGATCTCGCAGGAGCCGAGCACGCAATCGGCACCGACCTCGATCCGGTCCGCCGCGATCAGCGTGCAGCCGTTGAGGCGGGCATTGCGGCCGATCCGGATGACCGCCCGGCGATCGGTGGTGACCAGGTGGTTGACCTCGGCGTGCGACCAGGCGTTGACGTCGTCGCCGAGCTCGACCCGCCCGGGCCCCTCGACCCGGAGTCGCCCGTTGCCGAGGATTCGCCGGCCGAGGCTCACGCGGGACCGGGGGCGGCGGTAGGGGAGGGTGGTCAGCCAACCAAGGCCCTGCGCGGCGACCCGTGCCCAGCTCATCCGCATCATTCTGGCGAGCCCGACCATATATTGCGGCGACACATATACAAAATCGTGTAATGTAGGCGGCGATGGTGGCGCGTGCGCTGTCCGGGACGACCTTCGGGCTCGACGGCGTCCGGGTCGACGTGGAAGCCAACATTGCGGAGGGGCTGCCCGGGTTCCACATCGTCGGTCTCGGCGACCGGGCCCTCCAGGAAGCCCGCGAGCGGGTCAAGATCGCGATCAACAACAGCGGTTTCGAGTTCCCCGGGCGGAAGGTGACGGTCAACCTGGCGCCCGCCCAGCTGCCCAAACTGGGGAGCGGCTTCGACCTGGCGATCGCGGCGGCCATTGTCAGTGCGGCAATGGATCGGGAGCTCGCCGCCGAGGCCGCCTGGTTGGGGGAGCTGGCGCTCGATGGGCGCGTCCGGGGCGTCCGTGGCGTGCTGGCGATCACGGCGCACCTCGACCGGCTCGGCGCTCGGCGGTTCTTCGTCCCCGACGTCAACGTGCGCGAAGCGCGGCTGGCGACGAACCGTCCGGTGATCGGGGTCAGTCATCTCCGTCAGCTGATCGACCACTGGCGCGACGGGGCGCCCATCCCCGATCCAGCCGCGCCCCCGATGCCGACACCGGTCCCGCGGGGCGAGCCGATCGACCTCTCGGACTTCTGTGGCCAACCCCATGCGCGGCGGGCGCTCGAGATCGCCGCGGCGGGCGCGCATCATCTTTTATTGGTCGGCCCGCCCGGGGCCGGGAAGACGCTGCTGGCGCGGGCGCTACCGGGAATCCTTCCGCGCTTGACCTCGAAGGAGGCTCTGGAGGTGACGACGATCGCGTCCTGCCTCGGCACCCTGCCGCCGGGCGGCGGGCTGGTCGAGACCGCTCCGTTCCGCGCCCCCCACCACAGCATCTCGCCGGCCGGCCTGGTGGGTGGCGGGACCACCGTACCGCTTCCCGGTGAGGTCACGCGCGCTCACCGTGGTGTCCTGTTCCTGGACGAGTTCACGGAGTTTCGCCGCGACGCGCTCGAATCCCTGCGGCAGCCGCTCGAGGAAGGCCGCCTGGCGGTGGCACGGACGCGGGGCCACGCCGTCCTGCCCGGGCGATTCATCCTGGTCGCGGCGCTCAATCCGTGTCCGTGCGGCTTTGCCGGCGAGCCCGGGCGGTGCCAGTGCACGCCATTGGTACGCGCGCGGTACCGGGACCGAATCTCGGGACCGATTCGCGACCGGATCGACCTGCAGGTGACGGTCTCGCGCCAGCCGGCCGGCGATCTCCTGGCGCCGTCCGCCGCAGCCGAGCCGAGTGCCGTGGTCCGCGAGCGGGTCCTGCAGGCGCGTGCCCGCCAGGAGGCCCGCCGGCCGCACGGTCCGTTGAATGGCGCCCTGAGCGGGCCGATGCTGCGCAAGGAGGTGATGCTCCCGGCGCCGGCACGTAGCCTGCTCGAATCGGCGGCGGACCGTCTCCAGTTGAGCGGGCGAGCGATTCATCGAGTCGTGCGTGTTGCGCGCACGATCGCGGACCTCGAGGCCGCCCCCGGAATCGACCTGGACCACATTGCGGAAGCGTTGCAGTACCGGGAGAGCGGATGACCGTCAGCCGCATCGGCCTCGACGATCGATCGTATCCCGCACTCTTGCGACAGATCTTCGATCCGCCCGATCATCTTTACGTCGACGGGCTGATCCCGGGCGGGCCGATGATCGCGGTGGTCGGCTCGCGACGGGCCACGCCCTACGGCTTGCGCACGGCGCAGCGATTGGCCAGGGCACTGTCGGATGCCGGGGTCGTCGTCGTCAGCGGGTTGGCGCGCGGCATCGACGCTGCGGCGCACCGCGGCGCGCTCGAGGGCGCGAGCCCGACGGTGGCGGTGCTCGCCACCGGCTTGGATCGCATCTATCCCCCGGAGCATACGGACCTCGCGCAGGCGATCGCTGCGTCGGGCGCGGTCGTGACCGAGGCCGAAGCCGGCACGCCGCCGCTCGCGAGTCGATTCCCACCACGCAACCGAATCATCAGCGGCATGAGTCTCGGGGTGGTGGTCGTGGAAGCCGCCGCGCGCAGCGGAGCGTTGATCACGGCGCGGATGGCGGTCGAGGGAAACCGCGAAGTGTTTTGCGTCCCCGGCAGCATCGAGAACCCGCTCGCCGCCGGACCGCACCAGCTGATCAGGGATGGGGCGAAGTTGGTGCAAACGGTTGAGGATGTGCTTGAGGAATTTCCGGGGCTCGCCGGGGCGATTCCCCTCGCGCGTACGCGTACGCGCGCGCACGCACGCGCGGATTCAGGACCCGCCGATGCCGATCTCAGGGCCGTTTGGGAATTGCTCGATTGGGTAGAACCGCGCCATCATGATGACCTGGCGGCCATGCTTGGTTTAGAGAGCAAGGAAGTAAGCCGGCGCTTGACATTATTGGAAATGGGCGACTATATAATCGGCGACTGCGGTGCGGTCACGCGCCGTCCGGAGAACTGAAATGGCAAATCCACTGATCATCGTCGAGTCGCCCGCCAAGGCAAAGACCCTTGGCCGGTTTCTTGGTGGGAAGTACGACATCCGTGCCTCGATGGGCCACGTTCGGGATCTCCCCAAGAGCACGCTCGGCATCGACATCGACGATTCCTTCAAACCGGATTACGTGACGATCCCGGGGAAGGAGGCGACCATCAGGGATTTGAAGGCCGCCGCGAAGGGGGCCTCCGAGATCCTGCTGGCCTCGGACCCCGACCGCGAGGGTGAGGCGATCGCCTGGCATCTCGCCAGCGTGCTGAAGCTCACCGATCCCCGCCGCATCGAGCTTCACGAGATCACGCCCGGGGCAGTGGAAAAGGCATTGCTGGCGCTGCGGCCAATCAACCAGGACCTCGTCGATGCGCAGCAGGCTCGACGCGTCATCGACCGGCTGGTCGGGTACAAGCTCAGCCCGCTGCTCTGGAAGAAGATCCGCAAAGGGTTGAGCGCCGGCCGCGTGCAGTCGGTCGCCGTGCGCCTGGTGTGCGAGCGAGAGGAGGAGATCGATAAGTTCGTCCCGGTCGAATCCTGGACTCTCGATGCCATGGTGGCCAAGCGTGACCTGCCGCAGCGCGTCTTCGCGGCCCGCTTCGTCGGGAAACAAGGCGAGGAGAAGCTCGATCTCAAAGAGGAACCGCAGGTCAGCGAGATCATTGCAGCGCTCGAGGGCGCGGCCTATCGCGTGCTCTCCATCGAGAGCAAGGACACAACGCGCAACCCGCTGCCGCCTTATAAGACGAGTACCCTGCAGCAGGACGGCTCCAACCGGCTGCGCTTCAAACCAAACCGGACGATGAGCCTGGCACAGCAGTTGTACGAAGGCATCGAGCTCGGCAGTGAGGGGCCAGTCGGTCTCATCACCTACATGCGAACCGACTCCTACCGCATCTCCGACGAGGCCCTGGCGCAGACGCGCCGCTTCATCACGGACCAGTTCGGCCCGACCTATGCCCGTCGCGACAAGGCCGACTGGAAGTCGAAGGGCACGGGCACGGTGCAGGATGCGCACGAAGCCATCCGCCCGACTGATGTCACGCGAACGCCGGATGCGGTGAAAAATTTCTTGACACCGGATCAGTTCAAGCTCTACCGGCTGATCTGGCAGCGGTATACCGCGAGCCAGATGACCCCGGCGCGCTTCGCCCAGACCCGTGCGGACATCGCCGGCGGCGATTACCTGTTCCGCGCGACCGGTTCCGTGCTGGTGTTTGACGGCTTCTACCGCGTATGGGAGCGCGACAGCGAGAACGATGAGGAGAAGGAACTGCCGCTGCTGACAGTGGGCGAGCAGCTCGATCTGCGCGAGCTGAAGCCCGAACAACATTTCACCCAGCCGCCACCGCGATATTCCGAGGCCTCCTTGATCAAGGCGCTGGAGGAGCTGGGGGTCGGCCGTCCGAGTACCTTCGCCCCGACCATCGACGTCATCCAAACCCGTCATTACGTCAAGCAGGAGGAGCGACGGCTTCGGCCGACCGACCTCGGTAAGACGGTGAACGGCTGGTTGATCGAACACTTTCCCGACATCGTTGACGCGGGCTTCACCGCCGAGATGGAGGAAGAGCTCGACGACGTTGAAGAAGGACGCCGGCAATGGGTGCCGATCGTGCGCGACTTCTTCAAGCCATTCCTCAAGACCCTGACGAAGGCCGAGGCCACCGAGCGGGTGAAGGTCCCAATGCGCGAAACCGGCGAAGACTGCCCCAAGTGCAAGGAGGAGGGCCGCGACGGACGCCTCGTCCACCGCATGAGCAAGATGGGCGAGTTCGTGGGCTGCTCCCTGTATCCCACCTGCGATTACATCCAGGGGCGGGAAGGCCAGGAGAAGGCGGCGCCGGCGAAGGAGACCGGGGAGCCATGCCCGACCTGCGGCAAGCCACTCGTCGAGCGCAACGGCAAGCGCGGACCATTCGTGGCCTGCTCCGGCTATCCGAAGTGCCGCTACGTCAAGCGCGAGATCAAGCCCGAGGACGTCGTGCCCGACCGCGTCTGCCCGAAGTGCGGCAAGGCGCTCCTCAACCGAACCGGGCGCTTCGGAAGCTTCATCGGCTGTTCCGGCTACCCCCAGTGCCGCTACCTCGAGGGCGGCGCGAAGACGGTCACGCCTCCCCAGCCGAGCGAGTTGCTGCTCGACGACCCTTGCCCGCGTTGCGGCAAGCCCCAGGTGATGCGCAAGGGAAAGTACGGGGACTTCAGGAGTTGCTCGGACTACCCGGCCTGCAAGCCGGAGCGGACCGCGAAGACGACCACCAGGCCGCCGCGCGGTACCCGCGTGAAGAAGCCGACCGCGCCGGCCGCCTGAGGCGGTTATACTCAGGCGCGCGGATTAAACACGCCTCCCGACGGCGTCCGGGTTGCCCCGATGGGTCCGGCGGCCGAAGGACGGAGGCGGAAGCGTCAAAAACAAGGAGGACGGTCGGATGCCACTCGTGACGTTGAAACAGCTGCTCGAGGCGGGGGTCCATTTCGGCCACCAGACCAGTCGTTGGAATCCCAAGATGAAGCGGTATATCTTCACCGCCCGCAATGGGATCCATATCATCGATCTGCAGCAGACCGTCAAGCTGCTGGATGATGCCTCGACCTGGGTGAAGGACGTCGTCGGGACCGGACGGACCGTCCTGTTCGTCGGCACCAAGAAGCAGGCCCAGGAGTCGATCGAACTCGAGGCCCGGCGCTCCGGCATGCCGTACGTCAATCACCGATGGATGGGCGGCATGCTTACCAACTTCACGGTGATGCGGCGCCAGATCGACCGCCTCAACAGCTTGCGCGCAATCCGCAACAACGGCGGGTTCACGGGTAGCAAGAAGGCGATCACGCAGCTCGAGGAGGAATACCAGCGCCTCGAGCGCTTCTTCGGCGGCATGTCCGAGATGAAGCGGCTTCCGGGCGCGGTCTACATCGTCGATCCTCGTAAGGAGCACATCGCGGTCACCGAGGCGCGCAAGCTTGGCATCCCGTTGGTGGCGATCACCGATTCCAACTGCGACCCTGATGAGATCGACCATGTCATCCCGGGCAACGACGACGCGATCCGCGCCGTCAAGCTGATCACCTCCAAGATCGCGGATGCCGCGCTAGAGGCGCGCCAGCTGATCAGCCCCGACGAGCTGACAGCGGCGCCCGAGATGCCCGTTACCGAGTTCGAGTTCGACCAGGACGAAGAAGAAGAGGACGAGAAGGACCTCGCGGGGATGCCGACCATCGATGAGGCTGAGTTCTACGAGGACGAAGCCCTGGACGACGAGAAGTAGATGGCCGTCCAAGCCGAGCAGGTCAAGGCGCTCCGGGAGGCAACCGGCGCCGGGATGATGGACTGCAAGCGGGCCCTCGAAGCCTGTAACGGTGACTTCGAGAAGGCCAGGGACTGGCTCCGCCAGAAGGGGATTGCGAAAGCCGGCGCCAAGGCGACGCGCACCGCGGCCCAGGGCCTGATCGAGACCTACGTGCACCACAACCACCAGCTCGGCGTGCTCCTGGAGCTGAACAGCGAAAGCGATTTCGTCGCGCGTAATGAGGAGTTTCGTCACCTGGCACACGAGATTGCCGTGCACATCGCTGCCGCCGAGCCCAAGTATTTGCGACGCGAGGATGTCCCGGCCGACGTCGTGGAGCGCGAGCGCAAGATCTTCGAGGCCCAGGCGAGTGATGCCAAAAAGCCGCCGGCGGTGGTGGAGAAGATCGTCCAGGGCAAGCTCAATGATTTCTTCAAGCGCGAAGTCCTCCTGGATCAGGCCTTCGCCAAGGACGACAAGAAGACGATCGAGCAGCTTCTGAAAGAGGCGATCGCCAAGCTGGGCGAGAACATAACCATTTCCCGCTTCGCTCGTTTCAAAGTGGGAGAAGCGAGCTAACTCGGGTGATCAAGCCGACCGCGGCGCCACGGTACAAACGCGTGCTACTGAAGCTCGGTGGCGAAGCGCTGGCCGCCGAGGGGACGTTTGGCATCGACCCGGAGGTCGTGCACGCCATCGCCGAGGAGATCGTTCAGGTCAAGCGGGCCTATGGCACGCAGTTCGCCATCGTCGTCGGCGGGGGCAATATCATCCGTGGTGATGCGGCGAGCAAGCGCGGCATGGATCGGGTCACGGCCGATTACATGGGGATGCTGGGGACTGTGATCAATGCACTCGCCCTCCAGGACGCGCTAGAGAACATCGGCCAGCCGACCCGCGTGCAGACGGCGATCAGCATGCACCAGATCGCGGAGCCCTACATCCGCCGCCGGGCGGTGCGGCATCTCGAGAAGGACCGGGTCGTCATCCTGGCCGCGGGTAGCGGCAACCCCTACTTCAGCACCGACACGACCGCCGCGTTACGCGCCGTCGAGATCGAGGCCGAGGTGGTGCTCAAGGCGACCAAGGTCGACGGGATCTACAATGCCGACCCGAAGAAGGATCCGAAGGCGAAGCGATTCGCCCATCTCAATTACCTTGACCTGATCAACAAGGACCTGCGCGTGATGGACCACACCGCCGTGACGCTTTGCCGGGAGAACAAGATTCCGATCATCGTGTTCGACCACTCGCAAGAAGGCAGCATCGAGAGTGCTGTGCTCGGGAAGCCGATCGGGACCTGGGTGGGAGACGAGGAGTGATCGAAGACAACCTTCGCGAGGCGGAGACCAAGATGCAGAAGACGATCGACGCGCTTGGCAAGGAAGTGCTCACGATTCGCACCGGCCGGGCCAGCGCCTCGCTCGTGGACAAGATCATGGTCGAGTACTACGGCAATCCGACGCCGCTCAACCAACTGGCAACCATCACCGTTCCGGAGGCCCGGCTGATCCTGATCCAACCCTGGGATCGCTCCGTGATGGCGGCGATCGAGAAGGCGATCCAGAAGTCGGAGCTCGGCCTCAATCCCGGTAACGATGGGCAGTTGATCCGGGTCCCGATCCCGCCGCTGAACGAAGAACGCCGGCGCGAATACGTCAAGCTGGTCAAACGGTACGCTGAGGGCGCCCACGTGGCGGTCCGCAACATTCGGCGGGAGCAGATGGATCGGATGAAGGCGATGGAGAAGGACAAGCAGGTGTCAGCCGATGAGGCACGGCGCGGCGGTGAGCAGTTACAGAAGATTGCTGACCGCTACATCGCCCGGGTGGACGAAATGGCCGCTCGCAAAGAAGCCGAGATCATGGAAGTGTAAGCAGGCGTCTGTGAACTCGCTGCCGCCCCCCGAGCACATTGCGATCATCATGGACGGCAACAGTCGGTGGGCCCGTGAGCGTTTCCTCCCGCGCGTCATGGGTCACAAGGCCGGGATCGAATCCATCCGGCGCGTGGCCGAAGCGGCTGACCGGCGCGGGATCCGTGTGCTGACCGTCTACGCGTTCTCCACCGAAAACTGGTCGCGACCACGCGACGAGGTCGACGCCTTGATGGGCCTGTTTTCGGAAAGCATCCGGCGCGAGGTGGACGAGCTCGCCCGGCGCGGGATCGAGCTGCGCTTCTCCGGCCGGCTGCACGAGCTGAGCCAGGCGCTCCAGGACCAGATCCGGCAGGCGAATGACCGTACCCGTATTGGGGCCAGGGCGGTCCTCAATATCGCGATCAACTATGGTGGGCGGGTCGAGATCATCGATGCCATTCGGGAGCTTGCCCAGGACGGGGCTGACCTGAGGCAGCTGGACGAACGTCAGCTGTCCGACCATCTCTACACGCGCGGCTTGCCCGATCCCGACCTCGTGATCCGGACGGCCGGCGAGATGCGGCTCAGCAATTTCCTTCTCTGGCAGGCGGCGTACTCCGAGTTCTACAGCACGGCGACCCTCTGGCCTGACTTCGGCGAAGCGGACCTCGACGATGCCCTGGCGTCCTACCAGCGGCGGGTTCGCCGTTTCGGCGCGCGGCCCGAGGAGATCACGAATCGAGGTCGCTGAGGCGAAGACGGGCGACCAGCCGCTCGGCCGCGCCCGGCCCTCCAACATGACGGCGCGGATCGCCGCCGCGGCGATCCTGATCGCCCTCGTGCTCGCGATGCTGGTCGCCGGCTCCTTCTGGGTCTATCTCGGCGGCGGTATCATCCTCGGCGCGGCGGTCATCGAATACTGGCAGCTCACCCGAGCCATGAGCGTCACCGCCCCCCTCTGGTTACTGCTGCCGCTCAGTTACGGCCTGTTCCTGCACGACCGGCTCCCGGGCTGGGCGACCTTTCCCTTCCTGCTGGCGGCTGCGACCGTGTTGGGCTTGAGCACGCAGGTCTTCGTCAAAGACTGGCGCCTCAGCCTGACCCGCTGGGCGCTGGCCGTTGGCGGCAGCCTCTACCTCGGGTACTTGCTCAGCTTTTACCTGGCGCTCTACTTCCTCCACCACCCGGACCCGAACCACC
>JALZAV010000159.1 GCA_030948145.1 Candidatus Dormiibacterota bacterium | reverse complement strand
CTGAATACGCTGTTTGCCGTCGTCGAGGGCGAGCTTCATGGCCGCCCGCGGCCGAATGAGATGCATGCGCGCTGCCGCGTATATGCGTGCGAGGCGACGATCAAGCCAAGTACGGCTGGAGGCTCGGGGTTGCCGGTCGTGATCGGGTACGCAGTGCCAGCCCCGGGCGCTAATGTCGAACTTCGAGCGCCGGCCACCGACACCGAACGTCGAGGTATCGCGCGGGCGGCGGCGTTTCGCCAGCGTTCGTCGAATGGCGACATAGTCATCGTTTATCGCGAGACAGACGGAGCAACCGCTGCTCAACCACCAGTGACGGTCGAGATGCTGATTCGGCAGCGGCCGTCCCAGCGCGGAAGCCTATACCTCATGGCGCTGCCGGTGTTTGCGGGCAAGGCCGCTCGGCTCCACGAGTTTTCGATGGAGCTAAACGGCATCCACTTCACAGAATTCCAGGAGAGCCTTGGCCGGTTCGGTGTCGGCATCACTGTATTCCTGCAGCACGAGGCCGAGGGCGATCTGCTTGTCTTCGCTGTCGAGGGTGATGCACCCGCGACTTGGCTGCAGAGGCTTGGCACGTCCGCGGACCCGTTCGACCGATGGTTCGCGCAGGAGCTCCGCGACCAGAGCGGCGCAATGATCTCCTCGACGCCCCGAGGCGAGAACGAACAGCTGTGGTCGATGGACGGAGCAGCGGCGCTAGCGAGCGAAACCTAAGTTACAGGTCGAGGGGTTTCCCCGATTCCTTCCGGTCGGCCGGCGCTTAGGTTGTCTCACAAATGCATCGAGGAGGAAGCTTGGTGACCTTCATGCCCTGCAAGCTGGCGACGCGCTGGTCCGCGGCCGTAGCCGTCCTCGTGTGCCTCGTCCTCTGTGGCTGTGGGTCATCCCGCGCATCTGCATCCCTGACGGCAGCGCCCCCGACCGCAGCTTCAATTGCGGGTTCGATCGAGCACGGCACGATCACAGTCGGCGGTCGGACGCGCACATACAGGCTCTTCAAGCCTGAGTCGCTCCGCGTCCAGAACTCGACGGCGATGGTCATGCTGTTGCACGCTTGCGACAGCAACGGCGACGAGTTTGCTTCAGTCACGCATTTCGACGACCAGGCCGCCACCGCTGGCATTGTCGCGGTGTATCCCGATGGGTTGGCGAACTTGGGGCCTGGCTTCAACCACTGCTGGAACGAGTTTCTCGACCCCACCATGCCGGATGACTTTACTTTCCTCTCGCAGCTGATCGACCAACTCACCAAGGACCTGCCCATCGACAAGAACAGAATCTTCGTCGCGGGACTCCAGAACGGAGGCCATATGGCCTACACGCTGGCGTGCGCCATGCCCGAGCGAATCGCTGCGATCGCCTCTGTTTCGGGAGGCATGCCGCTCGACGAGCAAAAGGCGTCGATGAGGTGCTCCGACAACAAGCGCGCGAAGCCGGTCTCAATAATGGAGATGCACGGTACGGCGGACAGCTTCATTCCATATGACGGAGGCGGCGTCCTAAACGCGCCGCCGACCCTCGATATCGTGAAATATTGGGCGATGGTCGACGGCTGCAGTGGGGATCCGTCTCTGAACCAGAATGGCATCACGAAAACGACCGTTTGGAAGCGTTGCAGTGGGACCTCCGTCGTGAGGCTCGACACGATTACGGGTGGCCACAACACGTGGTTCGGATCGAGCCTTGATCCCGTTCCGGGGGAGCCGAAGGCGAGCGCCGCAGTCCGGGACTTCTTCAACAGCTTGCACTGAACCGACTTCTTCAGTCACGCATCGGCACATGCGTTGATAAGTTCGATAAACCTGAGCAACTCGGACCGGACGGTCACGTCGCCTACTCTTGAACATCAACCTGGCGCCGTCCGTTCACACCGGACGAGCGTCGGCGGCTAATTGAGCGTACCGAAGAGCTACTTGGGCGGAAAAAGCTGGCTGCGCTGATAGACAAGCACCGAAATGACCCGAACGAGTACCCGCATCGGCTCATTGATCTACATCTGCGTATGCGACGGGCGGAAGAAAACGCGGGCGATCCTCTCGCGGACAACGTCTCGCGCATCGCCGGGACAGAAATCAGCGGGGTGTTGGACGAACTCAAAGCGTGGCGGGATTGCGACGCAACAAGCCATCTTCAACAGCATCTTGCAGCGCTTTGCGAAGGCAGACGTGGACGTTGTGCGCTGTCTTCTCGACGAGCCCGCTCTCTGCGAGCTGCCGATAGAGGCCGCGGATGCGGAGCCGGTCGAGCGCCTGAAGCGGTACGTACCGAGTCGCGAGCCAATGTGGTTATGGATGCTCACGCTGTAGTCGCGTGTCGTGTTGGCACGGATGTCGTTGCGCGCGGCCAGCCAGTCTTCGAGACAAGCCCCGAGAGTGCGCCGGCTTCGCTCGACATGTGTAACGTCGACCACGGCCGCCTGGAGTCGGTTCATCGCTTCCAGAGCCGCGGCTTTCGTCGGGAAACCGCTACCTAAGCGCTGCTTGCGCAAGATCAGGCTGCCACGGCGACGTTCGTCCAGATGAAGGCAGACACGAAGAGCCGCAGGCCGACAACGGAGGTCGCGGCACTTCCTGACCGGTGGCTACGGCATTTTCCAAAAACAGGGTTCAGTTAAAGAAGAGTTGAGGAGGAGTGGAAGTCGAGTTCGAGTCGAATTGAAGTTGAGGGGCATACATTTCCCAAAATGAGGCGGTTTCGGGAGTCCGCACTGGAAATGCCGTAACCGGCGTCACCCGGTTCGCGAGTTCGAATCTCGCCCGCTCCGCCACCGACAACATCGCTTGATCTGCCTCACGCCGGGTGACAGAATGGCCAGTCGTGAGTTCAGGCCAGGCGGATGTCTCGGTGCTGGAGGATGACGACCGCCAGCTCATTGCGGCCAGTCTGGCGGGGGATGACGACGCCTTCCGGCAGCTAGTCGAACGCCACTACCAACTGGTTATGAGGGTGGCCTATCGGGCCCTGGGAAGCGTGCCCGCCGCCGAGGACTGCGCCCAGGAGGTGTTCATCAAGGTCCACCAATCGTGCCGATAAGCCGATCGTCCACTGGCTGCACCGAGTCGCCGCGAACGCTGTGACCGACGCGATCCGCCGTAACCGGGTAGACATCTCGCTCGACACGCTGCGTCACGGGGCCCCCTCCGGGTCAGGTGACCCGGCCGAGGCTGCTGCGCTTCGGGAGCAGCAGCTGGCCGTCCGAACGGCGATGGCCAGCCTGCCGGGCCGCCTCCGTGACGCCATCGTCTTGCAGTTCGTTCACGAGCTCAGCTACCAGGAAATCGCCCAGGTCCTGAACATTCCCATTGGAACCGTCATGTCGCGGATCCACAACGCCAAACGGCGCCTGCGGCGGCGGCTCGCTGGCTACATGATCGAGTTTTCGGGCCCTTCCGGAACGAATAATCCCGATGAAAATGCGTCAACCGTTATGGAAAACTCATGCTGAGTCACCACGCCGTATCGGGCTGGCTGGACGCTTACGCCGACAGCACCTTGCCGGAGTCAGAGCGCGCGAACGTGGCCGAGCACCTGCAAAGCTGTGCCGGCTGTCGGGAGAGGCTGCGGCAAATCCGCCGCTTCGATGATGTTCTGAAGGACCTGCCCGCTGGCGCGCCCGTCCCGTTTTTACAGTTCTGGTCGAAGCTGGAGCCGCAGCTGCTCGGCCACGCGCGCAGACGTGCTCCGTTGTTTCAACCGGCGCGCGTGGCCGTGGGTTTTGCCCTGGCCGTCCTCGCCTGTGGGGTCGGCGTCGTGGCTCTCGCTTCAGACGGCGTGATGCCCGACAGCCCCCTCTACGCGGTCAAGCACCTTCGCCAGGACATTTAGCGAAGCCTGGCCAACCCTCGGGAACGCACGACGCTCGATCTCTTCCTCGCCAAGCAGCGGGTCGATGAGGCATCAACTATGTTGAAGCACCGGCGTGATGACCTGGCGGTTGCCTCGCTTCGCGA
>JALZAV010000158.1 GCA_030948145.1 Candidatus Dormiibacterota bacterium | reverse complement strand
TACCCGAACCCCGCTCATTCCTTCCTCCTGTTGCGCGGATAACCCTGCCAGCTCGTGAGCCGCGTCGACGCGTGCCGACTTGAAGTCACGATAACGGATGCGGCTGAACCCGACTCAACCGCTCGGGCGTTAGTTAGCGGCCGAGGCCTCCGCTCTTTTCGAGAACCTTACCAATCGCCGCGAAGTTGCGACCGATGCTCCGCAGCTGCGCGGAACTGACAGAGCCCGCCTTTACGCCTTTCGCAAGCGTGGCGTTGATGGCCGCGAACCGGCGAGCGATCCGGTCCATCTCCGGATGCGCTCGCGCGCGGGCCTTCTGACGGGCGGTCGGCTTGACCCGAGCCAGGGCATTGAGGAGTGCGGCCGTTCGCCGCATTTCGCGGGCGGTGCTGCCAGCCGCGTCGGCCTCGTGCCTCTTCATCAAGGGCATGGCAACAATCTAGCACTCTCCGTGGAGTACTGTCATCCTCATGGCGGGGCTCCCTGAGGGCACCCTCACCTTCATGCTCACCGACCTGGTGGGCTCCACGCGGGCGTGGGAATCCGCGCCGGTCGCCATGCGCGAAGCCATGGCGGGCCACGACCGCCTCATCGAAGAGTGTCTGAGGCAACACCACGGCACCGAGGTGCCGAGCGGGCGGGCTGGAGACAGCATCCTGGCCGTGTTCCCCGTGGCAGCAGAGGCCGCGACAGGCGCCCTGGCGTTGCAGCAAGCCTTCGCGGCCGAGCGCTGGCCCGCAGGAGTGAGCCTCGAAATCCGGGTGGCATTGCACAGCGGGGAGGCTGAGCTCCGGCAAGGCCAGTACCACGGTCAGGTCCTGAATCGCTGCGCACGGCTGCTGGCCACATGTCACGGCGGCCAGGTCCTGCTCACCAGCGCAACGGAGCAGCTGCTGGTCGACGAGTTGCCCCCGAGCGCGGAGCTCCGAGATCTCGGCGTCCATCGCCTGAAAGATCTGGCGCGGCCCGAACATGTTTTCGAGCTCGTCGACGCCGATCATCGAAGAGAGTTCCCGCCAATCCGCTCGCAGCAGCCGGCCACCAACCTCCCGACTCAGTTGACCGCCTTTATCGGCCGTGACGGCGAGCTGCGCCAACTTCGCGAACTCCACGGGCGAGCGCGCTCTCTCACCCTGACCGGACCCGGCGGGTCAGGAAAGACGCGGCTGGCCCTCGAGCTCGCGTCCGAGCTGGTACCGGAGCACGCCGACGGCGTGTGGTTCATCGAGCTCGGACCCGTTTCCGGGCCGCACCTAGTCCCTCAGGCGGTCGCCGACAGCTTGCACCTGAAGGAGCAGGCGAGCCGAAGGTTGGCGGACACTCTGGCGGACCACCTGCGCGAGCGGAGCTCGCTCCTGGTCCTCGACAACTGCGAGCACGTCGTCGATGTCGTGGCCGAGTTGACCGTCGAGCTGCTCAAAGAATGCGAGGGGCTGAAAGTCCTGGCCACCAGTCGGGAGCCGCTGAGAGTGCCGGGAGAAGTCACCTGGCGGGTGCCTCCGCTGGGACGCGACGAGGCGGTGCGCCTATTTGCCGATCGCGCCACGGCCCACGAAGCGCAATTTCGGATCAACGACGACAACATCGACGCGGTCGTCCGGATCTGCGAGAGGGTCGATCGGATCCCACTTGCCATCGAGCTCGCCGCCGCTAGAGTCCCCGTGATGCCGCTCCATGAGATTCTCAGCCGACTCGAGAAAAGCTTCGGGCTGTTAACCGCCGGGAGCCGTACGACCATCAGCCGGCAACAGACCCTGCGAGCAACCCTGGACTGGAGCTACGACCTGCTTGGCGATCCGGAGAAGATTCTGTTTCAGCGTCTGTCAATTTTTGCCGGGCGATTCACCCTCGACACGGCAGAGGCGGTGTGCAGCGACGCTCGCCTCACGCCCGACGCGGTGCTCGATCTTCTGGCCCGCCTGGTCGATAAGTCGATGGTCACGCTGGACGCCGGCCGCTATCGCTGCTTGGAGACGATTCGGAGTTACGGGCGGCAACGGCTCGAGGAGGCGAAGGAGCTCGACGCCTTGCGGGCTCAGCTGGGAACGTATTTGATTGGCCTTGCCCAAGCTCGCGAGCCAGGCCACCTGGCCGATTGGCTGGATCGGGTCGAAGCTGTTTACGATGATGTCGCCGCTACACTCGCGTGGAGTCAAAACACCGATCCTGAACTGGGGATGAGGCTGGCGATCGCGCTCGATGTCTTCTGGCAGCTGCGCGGTCACGCGTCCGAACCTCGCCAGTTTGCCGAAGCCATCCTGGCGCATACATCATCGGACTTTCGTCTCCGCCCGGCCGCCCTTTACCTGGCCGGGGCGTTCGCCTACTTGCACGGCGACTTCGCGGCGGCCCGCCGGAGGATCGACGAAGCCGTCACCGAGGCCCGCGTCGCCGGGGACTTGCGGACATCGTTGCGGGCGCTCGAGCGATCAGGGCTGATGGCGGCCGCCGCGGGCGACCTTGTTGCCTCGGAGGCAGCGCTGGATGCGGCGCTGGCGCTTGCCCGTGAGCATGGGGACCAGGCCACTGAAGCATCGATCCTTCACCAGCTGGGTCTACGGGCCAGCCAGAAGCCCGATCTTCCCGTGGCCCGCTCGCTTCTCGAAGAGAGCGTGGAGCTGCGTCGCAAGCTCGATAGAAGTGATGAAGCCTCGATGTCGCTCACATTTCTCGCCGCCGTGGCGCTCCTCCAGACGGATACGGAGACCTCACGGCGCTGCATCATCGAGAGCCTGGAAATTGGACGCGCGCTTCGAGACCGCCGAGCGGCCTGGTCACTCGACGTTCTCGCCTGTCTGACGACGCGCGAAGGCAATCTCGAACGGGCGCTGCAACTGGCCGGTGCCGGCTCCGCCATGCACGAGGCGAGCGGGAATACGCCACCGGCGCCGTGGGAGGCCTTTGTCTCACCCCATATCCAGCTCGCGCGCAACGGCCTGGATCCGGATGTGGCTCGCGTCAAGTGGGATGAAGGGCGACGCATGGCCTTCGATGAAGCGCTCCAGTTTGCCCTGGCCGGGGTGAGCTCGCCGCTAGAAATCGGCCACTAGAGGAGAAACTGACGCAGGAGCAGCGGGCCAGACTTGACCTTGTGGGTCGATGGCGCCAAGTTTGGGTAGGCGGCGTCTGAGCATCCAGAATTAGAGACACGGAATTTCCCACGGTAAGGAGACGTTATGCCCAATCGTTCCGTGTACTTGCAGACCATGATTTCCCTGGCGTCGGCTGCCTTCGGGGTGGTCGCCGCACTCGCCTGGAACAGCGCGATCACAGCGCTCGTGAAGCAGATTTTTGGCACCGGTGGCCAGATCGTGTCGCTCTTTGTTTACGCCATTGGCATCTCGATCATCGCCGTGATCGTGATGGTGAATCTTGGCAAGCTGGCGGAGCGCACGACCGAGCCCAAAGCGTAGCCAGAGCGCGGCTCTGGCGGTCGACGCTTCATCGGTGAAATACCTGGTGGTGGCCGGAAACCGAAGGAATCGCTCGAACAGGCGGTGTTACGCGAGGTCCGCGAGGAGCTGCGCGTCCAGGCTCTGACGGCGGAGCTGCGCCATCTACTACGAGCCGGGATTCGACCAGCATCACTTTGCCTTCCTCTGCCGGCTGCCGGACGGGCTCGTACCCAAACCGAGCTCGGCCGAAATCCTGGAGTTTGCGTACTGGCCGGTCGATGCCCTTCCTCGCCCGATCAACGATTTCACCATTCAGCGAATCAAGGACGCTCAGTCGACCAAAACCTGTCGCGATCAGCGTGCTGGGCCCCGGCAATGGTTTACCTGATGATGGAAGGTCTGCTTCGGACGACCCGCTGATCGTTCGCATACCCCTCGGGCGGCCGCGGCGCAAGAACGCCAGGCCGCGTGCTGGCGTAGGCTAGCCGTTCATCGAGGTCTTCAAGGAGCCCCTCTCACCTCCCGTTGGCGCGCCCCGGATGGAGGTGGCAGGGAAGGGATTCCTTATAGCCACGGGTTGAAC
>JALZAV010000157.1 GCA_030948145.1 Candidatus Dormiibacterota bacterium | reverse complement strand
CTGCGCGGCCATCCGACGAGCCCGATTCCAGGCCGGCCCGCGTGCTCGCGTGACGAGAAAGTGGGGCACCCTTCTATGAGGGTAAGGCCGCGCCCGGGTAACCGCTTGTTTGCGATCGGGTAACGGCGGATCGATCTCCTGCGCTGACTGCCACCGAATCGTGGCCGATCTGCGGAAACGGGTCAAGATTCGCCGACGTTAGGTTGGGCCGTACTGGCGGGCATATCGTGGTAGGCAATCGAGCGGCCACTTAGAGGCCGATCGAGGCGAATACTCCGTAGGAGGACTCATGAAGACGCACGGGAGCAAGCGCGAGGAACGGCAGGGCCAGAAGCCCGGCCAGGCGCAACCGCAACAGTGGCCTGGCAAGCAGGGTGGCAACCCCGGTCAGCAATGGCCTGGCAAGCAGCCCGATACGAAGCCGGCGACGACCTGGCCGAGCCAGCCGTCGCAGCCCGGCCGCTAACCGAGCAAGAACGGCGCCCTTTGTTGACGGGCGCCGTTCCCTATTCCGGGAAGTTACCCTGATGGGGTGACCGGGAAGGATGTCCTGCAAATGCAGCTGACCGCCTCGTTCAACCTGCTGGACGAGCGGATTCAGAAGGTCACGGATCGCGAGTGGACCGGCCGGCCCATCCCCGGGGCGAGCCTGCCGGGCTTCACACTCTGGCACACGTCGCGGATCATCGACTGGGCAATTCACTGCGCGATTCAGGGCATGCCGGAGGTGGCCGACCGACCGGAGTGGAAGCGGCTGCTCGCCTCGGAGGCGGCCTACGGCGCCGGCATCACGGATGACCTCGCCGACCAGGTCGCCCGCACCGTCTCGAAAGTAGACCTACGGACCTACCTCGGCGCCGTGCGAACAGTCAGCCTCGGCTGGCTCAAGTCCGTCGCCGACACCGACCTCGACCGGGTGCCCGACCTTCATGGCCACCAACGGTCCAATCCACGCTACCTCGAACCCCCGATCTGGGCGGAGGTCAGCAGCCTCGCCGGACAGCCGACCTGGCAGATCCTCGCACGGCCGCCGATCTCACACGTCCGCATCCATCTTGGTGAGGTCGACATGGCACTACAAACGCTGCGGGAACGCGCAACCGCCAGAGGGTGAGTCTGGCTGGCCCGAGCGCGAGGGGTCGTTCGCCGTCATCGCGATTGGCGCACGGCCCAGGCTTCGACTTCGACGCGGGCGCCGAAGGGCAAGGCACCGACCGCGATCGCCGTCCGTGCAGGCGGCGGGTCGCCAAAGTACTCAATCCACGGTGGGTTGAGGGCCGGCCAATCGGCGATATCGGCGAGGAAGACGGTCGTCTTGACGATGTCCGTCCGGTTCACTCCCGCCTGTTCGAGGAGCCCGCTCAGGTTTTCAAGACATTGCCGCAGCTCCGGTAGGAATCCGCCCGGGACAAGCTTGCCCTCGCGGAGGCCGACCTGGCCCGAGAACGCCACGAGGTCGCCGAACGCGCGGAACGGGCTGTACGGCGCGCGCGCGGTGCTCATTCCGTTGCCGTCGGCAGCGTCAGCTCTCCGCTGACGACCGGAACGACCGAGCCGCCCACCTCGATCCTGGTTGGGATGTCCCCCGCTTTCTCGTAGGCAAGCTCGATGTGCAGGAAGCTCGGACGGCCCATCTTGGTCCCCTGCTCATTGACAATCGACACGGTGCCCGCGCGCGGAACGAGGCCATATTTGACGGCATAGGCACCCAATGGGCCCGCCGCCGATCCGGTTGCGGCGTCCTCGTGGATGCCGAGCAGGTGCGGGGCGAACATTCGGCTGTAGAGTTTCCGCGGATTATCGACGGCGAAGATGAAGACGGCGCGAGGTTCCCGGCCCTTGAAAAGTGCGGCGAGGCGGGCCTTATCCGAGGCGGCAGCGTCGACCGCGCGGCGATCGCGCAATGGCACGAAAAGAAAAGGATTTCCGGTACTCGCCACCTGTATTGGGGCAGTGGCCAGGAGGTCCTTCTCGGTCAGGTCGAGCGCCGAAGCGACCGCCGAGCGATCGTCGATGGTTTCGTCAAACCTCACGCTCGGGTGGGTCATCCAGACGAGCTCACGGTCCCCGTTGCGCTGCAACCTCACATTGACGGGACCGACGTTCTCCTCGAGCGTGAACGCTTTCGCGCCGGCGGAGACGTGGCCTTCCGTCCAGAGCACCCACGCGGTCCCAACGGTGGGATGCCCGGCGAATGGCAGCTCGGTTGCCGGCGTGAAGATCCGGATCCTGGCCGCATGATCGCGATCATCGGCGTGGAGAACAAACGTCGTCTCCGCGAAGTTCATCTCGGTCGCGACCGATTGCATCGTCTCGCTACTGATCCCGTCGGCCGACAGCACGACTGCGAGCTGGTTGCCCGCAAACGGCCGCTCGGTAAAGACGTCAACGATGCGGATGGGATATGGCATACCCCAACAGCATAAGGAGTCCAGGCTTCCCAACCAGACCCTCCCCCCGCGAAGCGGAGGGAGGCCACTTGTTGGGTCTGGGAAGGAGATCCTGGTGAGAGGGCAGACTCCTAGTTACGTACGGAGGAGGCTCTGGAAGAATTGGCGGTAGCGCTGCAGCGCGACCCGCAGGTCCTCCGTCGAAGCGGAATCGCCGCGCGACCACTGTCCCTCGAGCTTCTGCCGCTCGCGGGCAAACGTCTGCGACAGATGTTGAATGACGTCCTCCACCAGCTTGTCGGCCTGTTCGACAGCCTTTTTCGGCTCGTCGACGAAGGCTGCCTGGATGCTCGTCCATTGCGACGCGAAATGCCCCATCTCCTGGTTGCCGATCAGGCTGCCAGTGCCGGTGCCGCCCGACGGCTGTTCCATCGTCTGGGTTGCCTGGTCCGTCCGGGACGGCTGGCGCTGCTCCGCCCGCTGAAACTCCTGCCGGGGTTGCTGCTGCGACTGCGCGTCCTGACGGTATTCCTGCTGGGAGTCCTGCCGCTGGGGCTCCTGCGGGTAATCCTGTTGAGGCTGGCGCGCCTGTTCAGTCGCCACCTGCCGCTCCTGCTCGGGGTTCTGGTCTTTCATCACTGACCTCCCTGGTTTCGCGGACGCTCACTGCGAGCCGCGGCGGTTTCCGATTGCTGCATGGTTTCGCGCTTGCCGAGGAGTTCGTCGAAGAGGGAGCGATAGTGTTTCATAGCCAGTCGGAGGTCCTCGGTGCTGGCACGGTTCTCGCGGTTCGCCATCGAGACCTTCTGCGCCGCGCGATAATCCTCGACCACCTGTGGATGGTCGACCGACACGTCTGACGAGCGCTGCTCGAAGTTATCGGTCGGGTAGCCGCGCTCGCGCATCACCTGGGTCACCAGCTGGTCAGCGCGGCGCACCGCGTCACTCGGCGCATCGACGAAGTCCGCCTGCATCTGCTGCCACTCGCGGGCATAGCGCTCGCGCAAGCCCGGGTCGAGCGGCCGGATCTCGAGCTGGTCGCGTCGCTTCTGGCGCGACTCGAGGTCCCTTTCGGCTTTGCCACGATTGCCGGTTTCCTGGACGGTCCGATCGTACTCAGGCCCGAACTTGGACTTGAGCCGCTGCGACCGTCCCCGCCGGACGATCATCGCGATCAGCGCGATCACCACGATCAAGACCACGACGGCGACGATCACCATCAAGGTGGTTTGGTCCATGAGACGCTCCTTCCCCCCGAATGCGCGCTCTGTTACTTGACTAGTACGGTATCACATTGTAGCCCGCATCGGCTATCAGGTGATCCGGCCTAGCGAGACCATGACCCGCCCGTCAGAATATGCAGCAGCGCGAATCGCCCAACAAGGGGTGGACGGCATGACAGCGAACGCGGCGCCCGATCTCGATCGGTTTACCGGCTGGCCGAAGGAGGCGCTGACGTTCCTGCGGGGCCTGCACCGGGATAATTCGAAGGCTTACTTCGACAGCCATCGCGAGCTATACGAGACTGCCTGCAAGCAGCCGATGCTGTCCCTGATTGCCGAGCTTGAACGAGGACTCGGCGCCGAGTGGA
>JALZAV010000156.1 GCA_030948145.1 Candidatus Dormiibacterota bacterium | reverse complement strand
CTCTGGGCCGCGACCGATCGGAGGGTGCATGCCGCTGATCTCGTTTGAGGGCGTGACATATCAATATCCGGGTGGGTCGGCTCCGGCGCTCGCGGATGTCTCCGCCCAGCTCGAGCCGGGTGAGGTCGTTCTCGTCCGCGGTCCCTCCGGAAGTGGCAAATCCACGCTGCTGCGCTGTCTCAATGGCCTCGTCCCGCACAGCACGGGTGGCCGATTTGCCGGCCGCGTCATCGTCGACGGACTCGACACCCGCGCTCATCCCCCACGTACCTTTGGCGCCCGCGTGGGGTTCGTCTTCCAGCACCCCGACGCACAATTCGTGCTGGAGGACGTCGAGGCCGAGCTTGCCTTCGGCCTCGAGAACCTCGGCCTGCCACGACCGCTGATGCGAAAGCGCATCGAAGAGGTGCTCGACCAGGTAGGGATCGCACCGCTGAGGCGGCGGCGGATCGCCACGCTCTCAGGTGGTGAACGGCAGCGGGTCGCGATCGCCGCCGCCCTGGCAATGCACCCGCAGGTGATCGCGCTCGACGAGCCAACGTCGCAGCTCGACCCGCAGGCCGCGGAAGACGTGCTGCAGGTGATCGCTCGGTTGGTCGCCGAGCTTGGCATGACGACCCTGATCGCGGAACATCGGGTCGAGCGCGTCGCGCCGCTGGTCGACCGGATCTGGACCCTGACTCGCGGCCGGCTGGAAGATCTGGCGCCGCGCCCGGCGCTCGCCGCCGGCGGCGCGAGGCCGCCGGTCGTTGACCTCGCGCTCCGAAGCGGCTGGGACCCGCTGCCGATTGGACTTCGGGAGGCGCGACCGTACGTGGCGCGATTGCCGAAGCGCCTGGCGCCGATCCCGGCAGCCACGGCCGGCGGTTCGGAGCTGCTGCGCGCCGATCACCTGACCTACGCCTACGGCGGGCGAGAAGCCGTGCGCGACGTTTCTGTGGTGCTGCGCCGTGGAGAGATCACGATGCTGATGGGACGGAACGGTTCCGGCAAGACGACGCTGCTGAAACTGTTTGCCGGTCTGCTGAAGCCCGGGCGCGGCCGGGTGTCGACCGCCGCCGCCGTCGCCTACGTCCCTCAGGATGCCGATATCCTCCTGTTCGCTCCGACCGTCCGGGAAGAACTGCAGGGCATTGATCCCGGCAGTGCGCTTCCTTTCAGGGACTGGCTCGACCGGTACCCGCGCGACCTGAGCAGCGGGGAGCGGCAACAGCTCGCGGTCGCGGTCGCCGGTGGTGAGGCAGAAGCGCTGCTCCTCGATGAACCCACTCGCGGCCTCGATCCCGCGATCAAACAGGCACTGAGCGCCTTCCTGCGCACGCGAGCCGCGGCTGGAGCCAGCATCCTGACGGCGACCCACGACGTCGAGTGGGCGGCACGCACCGCCGGGCGGGTCCTGCTGATGGCGGACGGCGAGATCTACGCAGATGGGCCGCCGCGAATCGTCCTGGCCGACTCGCTCGTCTTTTCGACCCAGGTCAACAAGTTGTTGGGAGGCGGCTGGCTCCTCCCCGAGGAGGTCCCGGTGTGATCGCGGCGCTCAAGCTTCGCGCCGACCAGGTGGCCCTCCTGCTGATTTCACTCGCCGGGCTCATCGTCTTTGTCGCGCCGCTCCGTTCCGGCGCGGCGTCGTTCCAATCGACCGCCCTGTTCGCCGGCCTGCTTGCCGTCGCGGCCGTCCTGGTGCTCGGCATCGCGGTCCAGACACACCGCCTCTCGCCCCGCATGCTTGCCGTCCTGGCCGCCCTGGTAGCGATCGACGCGACCGTGCGACTGGTGCTGGTCATCGGCTTGCTCGGCTTCTCGCCGATTTTCTTTCTCATCATCGTCACGGGCTATGTCATGGGCCCCGGCTTCGGATTCACGATGGGCGCCCTGACGCTGCTTCTGTCGGCCGTGCTCACCGCCGGCTTTGGTCCCTGGCTTCCGTACCAGATGCTCGCCAGCGCATGGATCGGGATGGGCGCCGGCTACGTCGGGATCCTCCAGGGTTCGCGACGCGGTCGAGGCGCGATCGTCGTGCTCGCCTGCTACGGACTGCTGGCCGGTTTTGCCTACGGCCTCCTGCTCGACCTCTGGGAATGGCCCGCGCTCCTGGGCGCAGCATCCTCGCCAATCAGTTGGGCCCCCAACCTGTCGCTAGCCGCATTGCTGCGACGGTTCGGCGCCTTTTACCTCGCCAGCTCGCTCCTGTATGACGCGTTTCGAGCGATCGGCAACCTGCTGCTCCTGCTCCTCCTCGGTCCGGCCGTGCTCGCGGCCCTGCGCCGTTTCAAGCGACGGTTTCTTGTGGAGTGGTCGGGCCCGGGTAAACTCGCTGATGATGTCCGATCTCCAGCCTGAAGGCTCCGTCGAACCGGAGCCGACCGACCCCGACCCGGCGGCGGACGCGCTCCGGCCCGACCGGCCGCGGATCTGGCCGGAGGAACCGCGAGCGCCCAAGCCGCAGATCAAGCGCCCGCTCGAGGAGTTCCTCGTTGAGTGGGATCTCAGAGTCCGCCAGCACGACGGCCGGCAGGTTCAACCCAGCCGCCGTCGGCGCCCGCGAGGACTCGATCGGCTCGTCCCGATCATCACCCGGCCGGATCGTTCCGACCGTCCAGCGGCGGCGCCCGACCGGCAGGGTCGTCGCGGCGGGCGGCGACGACGTGGCGCCGATCGCGTCAACCCGGCGGGAACGGGCGCCGCGAATCAGCCGCGGGGAGGACCGCGAACCCAGCCCCAGGCGCCGCGCCAGCCGGGGCAATCCCAGGCGCCTCGAACCGGTCGACCGCCCCGACCACCGCGGCAGCCCGGTCAGCCCGGGGAGGCGAAGCGCCGGCCCCAGCCACGCCCGGATAGCCGATCCAATCCGAATCCACCATCCGATGGCGGGACGGGGCCGCGGCCGGAGAGCCAGGGTGGGGATCAGATCCGCCGCCGGCGCCGTCGCGGTCGCGGGCGCGGTCCGCGGCTGAATGGACCCCCGCCGAACGCGCCGCCACACGACGCAGGGCAATCGCCGCCGGGCCCCTGACCTCCGTCGTCTGTATTCGCGCGGAATAGAATGATGCTCTTGAGCATTTCCCCGGATGGCGATTTTTCGCTCTTTGAGAGGCATATCGATGCGCTGTACCGCAGCGCACTGCGCCTCACGAGGAAGCCGGAGGACGCAGAGGACCTGGTGCAAGAGACCTACTTGCGAGCCTACCGCTACCGACGGAAGTTCCAGCCGGGAACGAACGAGAAGGCCTGGCTGTTCACGATCATGACCAACGTCTTTCGAAACCGGCTGCGGCAACGTCCGGCACCCGAGGACCCGCTCGATGAGCCGGGGACCGATCATTTCATCTACGATCAGCTTCGGCGCGAGGGGATGCCAGTTCATCTCATGTCACCGGAAGAGATCGTGGTCGACCGTGGCTTCGGTGATGAGGTTAAACGCGCGCTCGAGGACCTGCCGGTCGCGATGCGGATGGTCGTGATCCTGGTCGACGTCGAAGACTTTTCCTACAAAGAGGCCGCCGCCATCCTGGGGATCAAGATCGGGACGGTGATGTCCCGGCTGCACCGAGGCCGGCGCTCGCTGCAGAAGAGACTCTGGGAGTACGCCGGCAGACCGAAGGCGCCCTCGATCGCGGTTGGAGCGCAGGCCTGATGGCGAGCCCCGACTGCAAGGACCCGATGGATTGCCAGGACACGATGAGCCGGCTCTCGATGTACCTCGACCGGGAGTTGAGCGACGACGAGATCGGCCAGGTGAAGGTCCATTTGCAGTCCTGTCCTCCGTGCGAGCAGGTTTTCGATTTCCAGGCCGAGCTGAAGCGGCTCGTGCGCAAGGAATGCTGCACCGATGACGCCCCGGCCCGGCTTCGCGCCTGGGTGCGCAAGCTGGCCGTCGAGAAATCCGACCCGGTTCGATGATCCTCGACCTCGCGCTGGCGTTTCTTGCCGGTCTTATTTCCTGCGCCTCGACCTGCGTGTTGCCGCTCGTGCCGGCTTACATCGCGTACATGGGCGGCCAG
>JALZAV010000155.1 GCA_030948145.1 Candidatus Dormiibacterota bacterium | reverse complement strand
TTCGTCAAAGACTGGCGCCTCAGCCTGACCCGCTGGGCGCTGGCCGTTGGCGGCAGCCTCTACCTCGGGTACTTGCTCAGCTTTTACCTGGCGCTCTACTTCCTCCACCACCCGGACCCGAACCACCTGGGCTTCGGCTACGTCATCGTGGTGTTCGGCTCGATCTGGGTGGGGGACACCGCCGCCATGGTGGCCGGGTTGCTCATCGGTCGTCACGCGTTCTTTCCGAAGATCAGCCCCCGTAAGACTGTCGAGGGGGCGGTGGCGGAGCTTGTCGCCACCGTCGTCTTCTTCGGACTTGCCGGCCCGGTGATCAACATCGGTTTTCCACACAGCGTGATCCTGGGGCTGCTGATAGGGATCTTCGCCGAGATCGGCGACCTCGTGGAGTCGCAGATCAAGCGGAGCGCCGGGGTCAAGGATGCGAGTCACCTGATCCCGGGCCATGGCGGAGTTCTGGATCGAATAGATTCGCTCCTACTGGTGGGAGTGGTCGTGTACTATTACGTCACCTTTTTGCACCTCACGTGAGCCGGCCTCCCGCGCCGGTCCCTTAATCAATCCTCGTTGCAGCTGAAGACATGACATCTGTTTCCCGCTCGCCCAAACGTCTCGCGCTGCTTGGAGCGACCGGGTCCATCGGGCGACAGGTGTGCGATCTGGTCTCGCGCTACCCGGACCGCTTTGAACTGCGCTGGGCGGTTGCCGGTCACGACCGGACGGCTCTCGACGCGATTGTGGCGCGCCACCCGGGGACCCGGACGCTGCTCGCGGACAGCCAGGCGGCCGATGCCGCCGGTGTCGCCGAGGCCATGCGCGATCCAGAGGTTGACCTGGTGGTGGTTGCGGTTGCCGGCAGCGCCGCTCTGACACCCACCCTGGCGGCCCTTGACTGCGGTAAGGACATCGCGCTGGCCACCAAGGAGGTCCTCGTGATGGCCGGCGAGCTGGTCCGCGACCGGATGCAGCAACACGGCTCGCGACTCTTTCCCGTCGACAGCGAGCACAGCGCGATCTGGCAGTGTTTGTGGGGCGAGCAACGCGCTTCGGTCCGCAAGCTGATGCTGACCGCGTCCGGTGGACCATTCCTGCTCCGGCCACTCGAGACGCTCGAGAGCGTGACCATCAACGAGGCGCTCGCCCATCCCCGATGGAAGATGGGGCCGAAGATCACGGTCGACTCCGCCACGATGATGAACAAAGGGCTGGAGATCATCGAGGCCCATTTTCTCTTCGAGATCGGCTACCCGGACATCGAGGTTGTGATCCACCCGCAGTCAGTCGTGCACTCGATGGTCCAATTCGTCGATGGCAGCGTCAAGGCGCAGCTGGGTGTGCCCGACATGCACCTCCCGATTGCGATCGCGCTCGCGTTTCCCGACCGCCTTCCCGACGTAACCGCGCCGCCCGACCTGGTGGAAATCGGCCAGCTCGCGTTCGAGTCGGTTGACCCGGACCGTTACCCGGCGGTGGGGCTTGCCCGGGCGGCGGGGGAGAGAGGCGGGACGGCGCCCGCGGTCTTGAACGCGGCCAACGAGGAAGCCGTCGCGCGCTTCCTCAAAGGCGAGCTGCGCTTTGTCGACATCATCCCGGCGGTACGCCACTGCGTCGAGCACGCGCCACGAGTCGACGAGGTGTCACTCGAGGCGATCCTCAAAGCGGACGCCTGGGCGCGCGCGGCCGTCGTACAGTGGCAACGGAGCGACCCGGCGCGCCCGAGAAGGCGACCGGCATGAGCCAGATCCTCATCGGCGTTCTCATCGTCCTCATCTTCACAGGGATCGTGGTGGTCCACGAGTCCGGCCACTTCCTGACAGCCAAGCTTGCCGGGATCAAGGTCGAACAGTTCAGCGTTGGTTTCGGCCCGATCCTGGCGGGCCGGCAATTTGGTGAAACGCACTATGCGATCAGGGGCATTCCGCTGGGTGGCTTCGTCAAGCTGGCCGGCATGGACGGCACCATGGATGCCGGGGCACGAAGTTTCAATGCTCACCCGCTCTGGCAGCGATTCGGCGTCATCGTCGCTGGGCCCGTTTTCAACCTCGCCCTCACGGTCTTGATCTTCTTCGGCGTCTTTACCTTCGTCGGGACCTCGGATGTGCAGACCCCGGTCCACGTCAGCAGCGTCGATGCAAACACACCCGCGAGCGGCGCGGGCCTGCAGGCCGGGGATGTCATCCGCACGGTCGACGGCCGCCAAATCGTCCAGTTCGACGACCTCCCGAAGGCCCTCAACGCCTCGAAAGGCGCGCCGGTCACGGTCGTCGTCGATCGCCAGGGGCAGCTCCTGACGATCAGCGCCAGCCCCAGGCTGGATCCGGCGAGCGGCAACTACGTGCTGGGCTTTCACCCGGCATTCATCAGCCACAAGCTCAACCCCGTGGAGGCGGCGCCGCTCTCCATCCAGCGAACGGGGGAATCGATTGTCGGCACCTTTACCGGCCTGTACCAACTGGCAACGGACAAGAGCCTCGGCGGATTCTTCGGTCCCCGCGGTCTCGAGGGCCCGGTCGGGATCGTCAAGACCACCGCCAAGGCGGCTCAGGGTGGCGGGCTCACGCTGGTCGGGATCGTCGCCTTCCTGAGTCTGAGCCTCGGGCTCCTGAACATCCTGCCGTTCCCGGCGTTGGACGGGGGCCGAGCGGCCTTCCTGGTGCTGGAATTGATTCGGGGGAAGCCTGTCGACCCCCAGCGCGAACAGGTCGTGCACTATGTCGGTTTAGCGCTTTTGTTTGGATTGATCGCCCTAGTGACATATAACGATGTACTGAGATGAAGGCATGAGACCCCGCCGCAAGTCGATCCCCGTTCGCGTCGGTGACGTCGTCATCGGTGGCGCGGCCGAGATCGTCGTCCAATCCATGTGTAAGTCGGACACGCGGGATGTCCAGGCGACGCTCAACGAGATCGGCCGTTTGAAGGACGCCAACTGCAAGATCGTCCGTGTCGCGGTCCCCACGAAGGAAGCCGCTGAGGCCATGATCGCGATCAAGAAGGGCTCGCCCTTGCCCATCATCGCCGACATCCACTACGATGCCCCGCTGGCCCTCCTGGCCTTGTCCGCGGGGGTCGACGGACTCCGGCTCAACCCGGGGAACATAAAGGATCCGGAAAAGGTCAAGGAGATCACCCGCCAGGCGAAGGCCCGCGAGGTGTCCATCCGGATCGGCGTCAACGCCGGCTCGCTGCCGGGCCGCGCCAAGGAAGGTGCCGGCGTGCGTCCTCCCACCGAAGAGGTCGTCGAGGCGATGGTCAAGGCCGCCCTCGGTCACATCCACATCCTCGAGTCGCTCGACTTCAACCTGATCAAGGTGTCGATGAAGGCCTCGGACCCGCCCACGATGATTGCGGCCAACCGTGCCATCGCCGACAAGATGGCGTACCCGCTGCACCTCGGGGTGACCGAGTCCGGCCCGCCACGGACCGGCTCTGTGAAGAGCGCGGTCGGCATCGGCGTGCTGCTGGAGGAGGGCATCGGCGACACCATCCGGGTGTCCCTGGCCGGCGACTCGGTGGACGAGGTCGAGGTCGCCTACGGCATCATCAACGCGCTCGCCGAGAAGCAGACCGGGCCCAACCTGATCGCCTGCCCGATGTGCGGCCGTCTCGAGATCGACATGCTGCCGATGGTCGCCGAGGTCGAGAAGGCGCTGAAGAAGATCAAGCGGCCGATCAACGTCTCGGTGATGGGCTGCGTCGTCAACGGTCCGGGTGAGGGCCAGCACGCCGATATCGGGATCGCCGGCGGCAAGAACAAGGGCATCCTGTTCAAGCATGGCAAAATCGTCGGCACGTTCCCCGAAAAAGAGCTGGTCCCGGCATTGCTGCGCGAACTCGACATCATCGCCGCCGAAGACGCCGCCGCGGCTGGGAAAGCCTAGGTGAGATTCGTCGTCAGATGTTGCACGGCTGGCTTAGCGTGCTGGCATGCCCGCACATCCAGCCGATCCGCACCGCCGCCTCCGCCGCCACCGTTTCCAGGAAGGGCCTGACTTTCTCTTCCT
>JALZAV010000154.1 GCA_030948145.1 Candidatus Dormiibacterota bacterium | reverse complement strand
CCTGTTTGAAGGCTTCGCAGGAAACGCAATACCAGCCTTCGTAGGCGCCCTTATAGATATCGCCACGGGCCTGGATCTTCTCGATAAAGGCCTTGACCCCACGGACATGGTCTGCGTCTTCGGTCCTAATGAAGCGGTCGTAGGCGATCCCGAATCGAGCCTCGACGTCTCGGTAGAGCTGCGCCATGCGTGCCGTATAGGCCTCGGTCGACACCCCCTCCTCCTCGGCCTTACGCCGGACGTTCTGGGAATGCTCATCGGTGCCCGTGAGGAAGAATGTGTCGTCGCCGATCAGGCGGTGATGGCGGGCCAGGGCATCGGTTGCCACCAGTTCATAGATGAATCCGAGATGCGGCGAGGCATTCGGATACACGATGGCCGTGGTGACGTAGAACTTACTCATCAGGAGATCTCCAATCGCTGCCGGCGACCACGACCGTCAGCTCGCCACGGGGTGGAGCGTTCTGGAAGTGCTCCAGGAGCGTCGCCGGCGTCCCACGGAGGAATTCTTCGTGGACCTTGGTGATCTCCCGCGCCACCACCAGCGAACGGGGGCCGAGGGTGGACGCCATTATATCCAAGGTCTTAGAGATTCGATGTGGCGATTCGAAGAATACGAACGTCCGTCGGGCCTGCCCGGCGTCCTGCAGCAGGCGCGTCAGCTCGCCGCGCTTCCTCGGCATGAAACCGAGGAACGTGAACTGATTCGTCGGCAAGCCTGAGCTGACCAGCGCCGCGAGGACCGCGGACGGACCCGGGACGGGCACCACGGGGAAGCCTTTCCGCACCGCGGCACTGACCAGCCGAACGCCAGGGTCCGAGAGGGCGGGCGTGCCTGCATCGGAGACCAGGGCCACGTCGTGATCGGCGAGCCGCGTGAGGATCGTCTCCAGCTGCCGCTGCTCGTTTTTGGCGTGGAGGCTGATCAGCGGACGCCTCAGCCCGAAATGGGTGAGGAGCTTGAGCGTGTGGCGGGTATCCTCGGCGGCGATCAGGGGCACCGCCTCCAGCACCTGCAACGCCCGCAGCGTGATGTCGTCGAGGTTGCCGATCGGGGTGGAGACGACATAAAGAATCGGCACTCACGTCACGATCAACAGGGCAGCGCCATTCAATGGCCCCAATCTCGCGGGTAGCGGAACTCCCGATCGATGGTCCTGGACGACAGTTTCGCGATCACCGGCAACCGCCGCTTGTACTGGTTGTCGCGAACCCGCCGGACGATGTCGTTGATGAAGGCCTCCTCGAATCCCTCGGCTTTCAATTCCTCCATCGTGTACCGGCGCTCGACGAGGAAGTAGAGCAGCTGGTCGATCAGTCGGTAAGCGAATCCCAGCTCGGTTTCGTCGGACTGTCCCTCCCAGAGGTCGGCCGAGGGGACCTTCTGCACGATCGCGGTCGGGACGCCGACACTGTCGGCCAGCTGCCAGACCTGCGTCTTGTAGAGGTCGCCGATCGGATTGATGGCGCTCGCCATGTCGCCGTAGATGGTGCCGTAGCCAAGGAGCAGCTCCGTCTTGTTGCTGGTCCCGATGACGAGCGCCCGCCAGGCCCATGACTGGTCGTAGAGGATGGTCATCCGTTCGCGCGCCATCTTGTTGCCACGACGCTTGTGGTCTGCATCCGGAAAGCGCTCGTAGTAGGCCTCGATCTCGGGGCTGATATCGACCTCGAGCGACTCGATGCCCAGCTGCGCGATCACGCCGAGGGCGTCGCTGCGGCTTTTCGGGTCACTACTCCGGTAGGGCATGATCAGCGCCTTGACATTCGCCGGTCCCAGCGCCTCGCTCGCCAGCGTGGCGACGAGACTGGAGTCGACGCCTCCACTCAGGCCAAGGACGACGCGCTCGAACCCAACCTTTCGTACCTCGTTGCGGATGAAACCGACCAGGATTCTCCGCACCAGCTCGCCATTGATGGCGAGGGGCGGGAAGACGGCCTCAGAACGGCTTGCGGGTGCGCTCATGCCAGACCTGCCGAAGCTCGTTGATCGTCAGTTCCAGGTGCTCGTCGCGCAGGAGTGGGTTGGCCAACCGTTCCCGGCGGACCTCGGCGAGGTCCAACCTGGCGACGACCAGCGCCTCGTCGGCGTCTTCCTGCTGGGCAATGATGTCGCCGTTGGGGCCGATCGCCATCGAGCCTCCCCAGAAGTTGGCCCCGTCCTCGTACCCGACCCGGTTGCAATAGAGGAAAAATGTCGTCAGGAACTGGGCGTAGGTCCGGCCCAGGAGCGTGTAGGACTCGGCCGTCCCCAGTCGCTCGTCGGTTGTGATCCCGCGCCCCGGGCTGGCCGAGACGCAGATGATCATGTCGACCCCCTGGAGTCCAAGGATGTACGCGCTGGAGAGGTGCCAGATGTCCTCGCAGACCAGCATACCGACGCGGCCGTAGGGGGTCGTAAAGCTGCGAAAGCGGTCGCCTGAGGCCAGGTAGCGTTGCTCATCGAACATGCCGTAGGTCGGCAGGTACACCTTGCGGTGCAGGTGCACGAGATTGCCCTCGCTGAGGTAGAGACTGGCGTTGAAATAGCGGTGGTCCGCCTCCTCGATGACCGCGCCGAGGACCACATCGATGTCGGTGGAGAGCGCACACAGTTCCTTCATCACCGGCCCGTCGAGCGTGATGGCGGTGTCGGGGACGAGGTCTTTGAGGAAATACCCCGTCAGGCTGAGCTCGGGAAAGACGACCAGCTCGACGCCGGCGTCGACTGCCCGCTGCACCCACTCGCGATGACGAGACAGATTGCGCTCGCGATCCCCGAGCGCCGAGTCGGTCTGCGCCAGGCCGACCGTCAGCCGAGCCGCCTTGCTCATACCGGAGCCGGCGAGGAGCGCCGCAGCCACTGGCTGATGGCCGGTGCGATCTCATCGGAAGCGCCGAGGTGGACCGCGGCTTTGGGAAGCGCCTCGAGAAAGGCGCGTCCATAGGTCCGGTTGCTGACGCGGTGATCGAGCAGCACGACGGCGCCACGATCGCTGCGACGCCGGATCAGCCGGCCAAACCCTTGCTTCAGGCGAAGGACCGCCTCCGGAAGCGCCAGCTGGCCGAAGGGATCGGCGAGCGTGGCGCCGCGGGCCCGTTGCAGGGGATCGCCCGGCACCTTGAACGGCAGGCGCACGATGACGACGCAGGACAGCGCATCGCCCGGAACGTCGATCCCCTCCCAGAAGCTGCTCGTGCCCAGCAGGATGGTCCGAGCGTTTTCCTGGAACTCCGCCAGCAGCTGCCGCCTCGTGCCGTCTACGTTCTGCGCCAGCACCCGCAGCCGGCTATGCGCCAGGCGGATGCGGAGCTGGTCGGCCACATCCCGAAGTTGCTGATGCGCGGTGAAGAGAACGAGCGTCCGGCCGCCGATCGACTCCGCGATGTCGGCGACGATCGCGCTCACCTGGTCGACGAAGGCCGGATCGGTCAGCTCTCGAAGATCGGTCGGCAGGCAGAGCAGGGCCTGCGACAGGTAATCAAACGGCGAACTGAGAACCATCTCGTGGGTGCTGAACTCGGTGAGGCCCACGCCGCGCTTGAAGTAATCGAACGAGTCGGCCACGGCGAGACTGGCCGAGGTGAACACCACCGTTTCTTTGCCGGCGAAGGCGCGCGCCTGCAGGAGCTGGCCGGCCGTAGTCGGCGCGGCCTGCACGAGCGCCCGTCCAGTCCGGTGTTCGACACCGATCCAGTACAAGCGATCGGGCCGCGGTCCCCCAAAAGCCTGCTCGAGGACCGTGGTCCGGTCCTTGAGCTGCGACGTGAACAGATCGAACTCCCGCTCCGCGTGGGAGTCGGGCTCGATCGAAAGCTGCGCGGCAGCGCCCTCCAGTGCGTCGGCCACGGCGGCGACCCGGCGCACGAGCTCGGCGGCGCTCTGCTGCAGCGCCACCACCTGGGGCAGGAGGCGAGCCGCTGGATCGAGGATCAGCGGTTCCTGGCGGCCGGGACGGAGTGGCACCAAGGGTTGCGCCGCCCGAACCACCTCGCCAGCCTCGGTGAAGAAGAGTGTCACACCTCG
>JALZAV010000153.1 GCA_030948145.1 Candidatus Dormiibacterota bacterium | reverse complement strand
CGGTCGGTCGCCTCGTAGTGCATCACGACCGTCTCGATCGTGCGTCCGTCGGCGAGCTTGAAGAGATGCTTGACCGTCTGGCCGCGATCGGCCTCGCGCCGGAGGTGCGGCGTCACCGTACTGAAGCTATAGGTCTCCTCCAGGTGCCGGCGCGCGGCCGGGGACAGCGTGCGCATCGCGGCAAACGAGGGTGCCAGCGAGCGCCAGAACCACTGGGATGCCTGGGTCGCGCGGAAGGCGGGCTCGCCCGCCGCGGCCAGGCCGGCACGGACCTGCGCCAGATCCGCGGTCGCGAACGCCTGAGTCTCAGTCGTTGCGACGGCCGCCCAGGACAAGCGAGGCGTAGTAGAGCAGGGTCAGGATCGCGCCGAAGAGCGCCACCCAGTAGGTGAAGGCCGCCGCTCGCAGCATTCGGCGGGCGCCATCCTGTTCCTCTCCCATGATCACCCCGTTCTGGGCCAGCAACTGCAGCGCTCGGCGGCTGGCGTTCAGCTCGACTGGCGTCGTGATCAGCTGGAAGAGCACCACCGCGGCGAAAAGCGCGAGCCCGGCAAATGCGACATAAAAGCCGATCGCGCTCCGCGTGAAGGCCGATAGGAGGAGGCCGGCGATGACGATCAGCGGGCCGGCCTGGGAACCAAGGGTCGCGGCCGGGACCAGCCCCGAGCGCCAGCGCATCGCGAAGTACCCCTGGCGGTCCTGCTGGGCGTGCCCGATCTCGTGCGCGACGACGGCCTCGGCCGCGACCGATCGCCCTTCCGCCACGCCTCTCGAGAGGTTCAGGGTCCTGGTCCGCGGGTCGTAGTTGTCGGTGAGGTCCCCGTCGATCACCTGGATCGTGACGTCGTTGAGCCCTGCCCCGCTCAAGATCCGGCGGGCGACGTCGACGCCGGAGAGCCCGCTTGAATTCCGGACCTGCGAGTAGCGCCGGTAGGTCCGCTTGACCCAACTGGACGCGAGAAAGCTCAGCGCCATGATCGGCAGGGCCACGAACAGGAGGTACTGAATGCTAAAGAACATGCCTTCCTTGCCCAAATTCTACCCGCCGCAAATGCCGCTCAATCGTGATAGTGCGCGATGCGATTGTTGAAAGCTTCATCCCGGGCCGTCGCCGGGCCGTCACTCTGCGTGAAAGGTTCCCCCGTCGGGGGTCGTTTCACTTCTATCGAGGCGGTGCCTCGGTGGATAACACCAATGGAAGACCTGCACCTCACGATGTCGGACGTCTTCACGCTCTTCGGCCGCCACGCCGAGGACACCCGCTGGGTCGCTTCAGCCGACTCCCAGGAATACCTGGCGGTCGTCCTCTACCTCGTCCAGCGCAACAATGCACGTTGATATGGTCGCCGGGCCCCATATCATGATATGGTGAGTATCACGTTAGACGGTACTGTTGTAGTCCAGTATTTGAGAGGTTCGATAGTAGGATGACTGACGATGCTGTGGGAGCGAACGCCAATGTCTGACAAATTAACGCTGACGGAGCTGTTTGCCCTCTTCGGCCGGACGACCGAGGAGACCCGATGGGTCGGATCGGCCGACTCCGAGGAATACCTCGCGGTCGTCACCTATCTCGTGCAGCGCTCCTCCGCTCGTTCCTGAATTCGGGCGATCTCGGAACGGGTGACAACCCGGCGACGATCGGGCCACGACCCGTCTGGAATGGCCTAGCCCGTTCGTTGTACGTCCATACTCGGAATGCGGAGAAATTTCTCCCCGAGTAAAAACAATGATCACCTTGGCCGCTGCGAAAATCAGGACCCTCTTTGGGTGGACCGAGAACGAGAACGGTCAGGCGCTGGTTGAGTATTCGCTCATCATGTGCCTGGTCGTGATCGTCATCCTCGTGACCCTGATCGTCCTGGGTAATACGGTGCGGAACACCTATTGCAACATCCAGGGCGCCGTCGTCAGCGCCTGACCGGGTCCGGGACCACGGTCGCCGGATTGCCGATCACCACGGCCCCCGGAGGAACGTCTGAGGCAACCACCGAGGCCCAGCGCACCAGCGCGCCCTCTCCGATCGAGACGCCCTTCAGCAGCGTGGCCTTGCCCTCGATCCACGCCTGACGGCCGACCCGGATCGGCCGGCGGACGGCGATCTCACCGGATTCGCGTCGAGCCACGCCAACGGCGTGAAAGTCGGTATCGACCAGCAGGCATGGCCCAAGGACAGCCTCGTCGTCGATGATGATCCGGCTGGCCGACATCAAGCCGGCGCCGTCGATCTGGACCCGGTCGCCGATTTCGATCCGGGCGTCAGCGTTGAAGGTAAGGATGGCGGTGCGCCCGGAATCGTTGCGGATGCGGACATCGCGACCGAAGGACACCAGACCCTTCCCCCGGATTCGCAGCCGCAGCGGCCCGCGGAATCCCGGGCCGAAGCGGTGCCGGCGGTAGCGCAGGCGGAGATAGGCGGCAGTGAGCCCGCTGAAGTCCATCAGGTGTTGGGGCTCTGCCCGGGAAGGGATTTGAACCCTTACAAGCTTGCGCTCACAGCCCCCTCAAAGCTGCGTGTCTACCAGTTCCACCACCCGGGCGAGGCGAAGAGGATTCTAGCGCAGCTTCAGGCGGAGGAGGCGATCCCGCCTTGAATCCGGTATCGACCCTGTAACAAGGGTCGTAAGCCTGGTCGCCTAAGGTGGTGCTCGAGCACTCGCAATCTTGGCCACGCTGCGTGACCACGACGCGACAAGAGTCATCAAATCGTAAAGAGGAATCGTAAGGAAATGAACGACCCCGGCCATATATCTCTGCCGGCTCACCAGTCGGACTTGAGCGATGGACAAGTCCAAATTCATGGCGGCCGGTCCGCCACGCGACGCGCGCTGGCGGCAGGGAGAGAGGGGTTTACTATCGTCAATCGCTACCGGATTCTGATCGTCGACGATGACGCGATGGCCCGCGAGATCCTGAAGCGGATTCTGGAGCACGCCGGCTACGAGGTCATGACGGCGGGCAGCGGCCCGGAAGCCCTGCGCAAGCTGCACGAAGGCATTCCCCACCTGGTCGTGGTCGACCTGATGATGCCCGAGATGGACGGCTTCGAGCTCTGCCGGCGGATCAAGAGTCACCTCGATGTCCCGATCGTGATCCTGAGCGCCGTGGCCGCGGTGGAGAGCAAGGTCGAGGGCCTGCAGATGTACGCCGAGGACTACATCGTCAAGCCGTTCGAGAAAGAGGAACTGGTCGCCCGCGTCCAGCGGGTGCTTCGCCGCTACGGCGAGTCGGCCGGCGTCGATCAACCCGAGGTCGTCATCGATCAGGACTTCCAGATCAACTTCGTCCAGCACTGGGCGCGTGTCAAGGGCCAGCAGGTGACCCTGACGCCGACCGAGTCCAAGCTGCTCTTTCTCCTGGTTCGGAACGCCGGCCGGGTGGTCACGAACGAGACCCTGCTCGCCAAGGCGTGGGCCGGGGACGAGGAAGCCTACGAAGAGGGGCTGCGGGTGCACATCTCGCGCCTGCGCAGCAAGATCGAGCCCAACCCGAGCAAACCGATCTACATCCAGACCAAGCGCGGCGTCGGCTATCGCTTTGCCGCCAAGGTCAACTACCCGGCCGGGCAAGAGCCCCTGGCGCTGGCGGGATAGCAATATGATCAACCTGGCCCAAGCCCCGTCCGTTCGGTCGCTGCCCTCGTGGCGCACGATCGCGCTGGGTGTCGCCGTCTTCGCGCTCAGCTTTCCGCTCTGGCTCCGCTAAGCCCTATAGATAGTGGTATGTGGTGCGCCTGACGATCGCCCTCGCGCTGATCAGGGGCGCGCTGGGCTAGGCCGCCGCCGATAGATCGATCGCGTCGAGCGTGGCGCGCTGGGGGATGGTGAAGATGAATGTGCTTCCCTGTCCCGGCGTGCTCTTCACCCAGATGCGGCCGCCGTGCATCTCGACCAGGCGGCGGCAGATCGAGAGCCCGAGGCCGGTCCCCTGGTATTTGCCACTCATGCCGCTGTTGCCCTGCTGAAAACTCTCGAAGATCCGCTCCAGGTCTTCCGCCGGGACGCCGA